>JANOZJ010000151.1:0-28391 GCA_031429315.1 Akkermansiaceae bacterium | reverse complement strand
GGTTCCTGCGGCGGCATGTACACCGCCAACACCATGGCCAGCGCCATCGAAGCGCTCGGCATGTCGCTGCCTAACAGCTCCGCCCAGAACGCCATTTCCGACGACAAGATGCGCGACTGCTTCGACGCCGGTGCCGCCGTCCTCAACCTCCTCAAGCTAGGCATCATGCCGCGCGACATTCTAACGAAACAGGCTTTCGAGAACGCCATCACCGTGCTCATCGCCCTCGGCGGCTCGACCAATGCCGCACTCCACATCCCCGCCATCGCCCACTCGGCCGGCGTCGATATCACCATCGACGACTTCGAGCGCATTGGCAAAAACGTGCCGGTCCTCGCTGACCTCAAGCCGTCCGGGAAGTTCGCCATGTCCGACCTCGTCGCCATCGGCGGCACCGTCCCGCTGATGAAAATCCTACTCGATGGCGGGCTGCTGCATGGTGATTGCATGACCGTCACCGGTCGCACGATGCGCGAGAACATCGAGAAGTTCTGCACGCCCTATCCGGAAGGCCAGCAGATCATCCGCCCTCTATCCGATCCTATCAAGAAGGACAGCCACCTCCGCATCCTCTACGGGAATCTAGCGGACGGCGGTTCGGTCGCCAAGATCTCCGGCAAGGAAGGCGAACTCTTCACCGGCAAGGCCCGCATCTACAACTCCGAAGACGATGCGATGAAGGCCATCCTCGGCAAGCACATCAACAAGGGCGACGTCATCGTCATCCGCATGGAAGGTCCGAAAGGCGGCCCTGGGATGCGTGAAATGTTAGGGCCGACCAGCGCCGTCATGGGCATGGGCCTCGGCAAGGATGTCGCCCTCATCACTGACGGCCGCTTCTCCGGCGGCAGCCACGGTTTCGTCGTCGGCCACATCACTCCGGAAGCCTTCATGGGCGGCACCATCGGTATTCTGGAAGAAGGCGATCAAATCACCATCGACGCCGTCACCAACCGCATCGACGTGAATCTATCAGACGAGGAGATCGCGGCCCGCAAAGCCGCTTGGACCCAGCCCGCGCCGCGCTACACCCACGGCGTCCTCGCGAAATACGCCAAGCTCGTTTCCACCGCTAGCGAAGGCGCGGTGACCGACAAGTATTTGTAATCTGATAGATGGCGGGAAGGTCTCGTCCCTGTTGTCTAACTGACGGGATCGCCATCTGAAAAGTGGATGGTTAGAACGAGCGTCTTGCTCCGTCCGCAGCCCCTGATTCGGGGCCGGTTTCTGCTAGGCAGCGACGACACGCGATTGCGTAGGTTGCTAGATTATCAACAGTGCCGTAGTGTTTCCTCAGTTCGACGACAACACCCCGTTGAACTTATCAAAACGACGCTCCTCAGAAAAACGCCGCTTTGAGAAATCAATAACAACAACAAAAAATAGAATACACACACACACCATGAAACTGACCAACTCCCACAACATGAAAGCAAAGTCCGGTATGACCCTCCTCGAATTGACGGTCGTCATCCTCGTCCTGCTCTCCCTCATCTCGATCCTCTTCATCGGTGCCCGCGCCTGGAAGAAGGGTTCGGACCGTGCCGCGAACATCCTGAACATCCGCAACGTGCAACAAGCCGTGCGTGCTCACGCCAATGTCCGCGCATTGAACATTGGTGCCACCCTGGCCGACACGGAAATCGTCGGAACCGGCAAATACCTCAACAGTGTCACCGCTCCTAATACCGACGTCAGCTACACCTACGGCGCTGCCGTCCCTGCCATCGGCACGTTGTATCTGGTTGCGGCTTATGCCAGCGGCTCCTCCGCTGACTACGCGCCAGCGACGACCACCTATGCCGAATGGTGATTGCCTGAAATTTCACTAACTTAAAAACCAATCTGACGGCCCGCCCCTGCTAGGGGGCGGGCCGTTTGTTCGTTGGGAAGGGTGGCATTCCCGCGATGCGTATTCCTCCACCTATCGGGAAAGTGCCTCCAGCAACTGCCGGGCCTCCTGGAAATCCGGGCGGAGCTGGAGCGCGCGGGCGGCGGCGGCGAGGGCTTGCTGCTTCTCGCCAAGGCGGGCGTGGATGGTCGCGCGGGCGTAGGGAATGGCAGAGTCGCTTGGATCGGCGGCTTCCGCGTTGAGCAGGGCGGCGATGGCGGCTTCAGGCTGGTTCATGCCGCTGCGGGCCAGCCCGAGATTGTACCAGGCGCGGGCGTAACCTGGGTCGAGTTTCACGGTTTTTTCAAGCGCCGCCACGACCTCGGTCGTGGAGCCGGTTTCGCTTAGGGCGAGCGCGAGTTTGTAGGAGTATTCCGGATTTTCCGGATCGAGGCGGATGGCCTCCCTGAGCGAACTCACTGCACCTTGGGAATCGCCGGTGGTGCTGAGCAGGATCGCGAGGTCGTGATGAAATGGCGGGGAATTCGGATCCCACGCGATCGCCTTGCGCATCTGGCGGATGGCTCCGGCGGTGTCGCCGCGTAGCATGGTGAATTGGCTGAGCTGCATGCGGCCGATGGGTTGGTCGGCGTTGAGATCGAGCATGTGGACGAGTTCCTTGCCGGCGCGGGTGTTGAGGTCTAGGGTGGCGCAAAGCGCCCATGCCGCAGCGATGCGGACGGAGCGGACGGGATCGTCTAGCAGCGGTTGGAGCGCGGTGCGGACTGCGGAGTTGTTCTCTCTAACGGCGATGCCTAGCGCTCGGACGGCCGCTTCGCGGACGAGTGGGCTGGCGTCGGAAATTTTTCCTAACAATGTTTGGGTGATGGCGGGTTGCAGCACCCATCGGGCGAGCAGGTGGCAGGCGGTGGCCCGCCACGCCGGGATGGGTTCGGTGGCGAGAAGTCCGACCAGCCCGTCGCGTGCGGCCGGATCTCCGCGGCGGGCATTGGCGACGAGCAAGGCGCGGGTGCGGGTGGGGCGGTCGGGTTTTTCACCGTAGAATTTCTTGTTAGCCGCGATGGCCCAGTCGGCGTCCTTGTCGGTGTGGCAGCGGTTGCAGGCGTTAGGGACGCCGAATTCCTTGGTGAGCTTGGGATCGGGGATGCTGAAACTGTGGTCATGGCGCGGGTCGCGCTGCATGTAGGTGGTGGCCGGCATGTGGCAGGAGACGCACTGGTTGCCGGTGCTGTTCGCGCCGTGATGGCTGTGGGCGGTCGGGTCGATGACGGGTGCGGTGGGGAAATCAGGACGCGGCGCGGTGTGGCAGGTCATGCAGAGCTGGTTGCCGGCCACGATGTTTTTGTTGGAGTGGGGATCGTGGCAATCCACACAACGGACGCCGGCGTGCTGCATGCGGCTGGAGATGAATGACGAGAACTCATAGTTCTCATCCCGGATCTGGCCGTCAGGATGGAAGGTGTCGGCGTCGTCCGTTAGAGTGAGGCTGAAGTGATCGTAAAACGACCCGCCGGGGACGAGGTCGCCGGTGAGTTCGGCGCGGCGGGCGTGGCAGGCGGCGCAGGTTTCCATCACTTGGTCGCGGCTGGGTTTGGCAAGCGTGGGATCTTTCTTTTGAGTGAGCGGCGGTTTTTCCTGCCACTCGACGTGGGCTTTCATCGGGCCGTGGCAGGCCTCGCAGCCGACGCTCATTTCCGCCATGGCGGTGTGGTAGCTGTTAGTCTGTGGCTCGTAGTTTTTCCGCAGGCGGGTGTTATGGCAGGCGGCGCACATGGCGTTCCAGTTCATGCCTTGGCCGGTCCAGTGGCCCCAATCGCCCGGCGCGCGCTCGTCGTCATTGCCATAAACGTCGAACCATTCGTTCTTGTTGGGGTCCAGCGTGACGTCGCAAGTCTGTAACCGGCCGCCGGGTGCGGGGATGAGGAACTGCCGCAACGGATCGTTGCCGATGACTCTAACGACCGGGTAGGCGTGGCGTTTTTTATCGAGGCCGAGGGTCAGGATCTTCGCGAGGCCGTCGGCATTGACGAAGGCTTCGGAGCTGTCCTTGCCGTGGGTGAGGGTTTGCTTTGGAGTGAAGAATTTGTGGTCTTCTTGTTTTTCGATCAATCGCTCGGCGCGGCCGTGGTTGGAGCCATGCCATTTCTCAAACGCGGCGGCGTGGCATTTCCGGCAGGACTCGGAGCCGGCGTATTGCGCGTGAACCTCGTCGTCGGGCGCGAGGATCGGAGCGTTGGGATTGGTCAGTGCCACCGGCTTTTGCGGCGGGGCGGGGGAATGGCGGAAAGCGAAGAATGCCGCCGTGGCGGTGAAGGCTGCTAGAACAACGAGAGGGAATGGCTTTTTCCAAATGTTCATATTCGTAAGGAGCGCGGACAATCCTGTCCGCGAGGCCAATGTGAAGGGAAAGGAGATCCAGGAAAGGCAGATCTTTCGCGGGACACAAGGAGCGTGGACATCTTGCCCACGAAGACGATGGGTGGTGAAAGCGTGGGGCGTGGCGCGGCTCTTTCGCGTCTCATTGACTGGACGGACGAGACGTCCATCCCCCTTTATTTCCCCTTCTCCGACACTAGCAAACTCCACCCTTGCCACCCCTCGTCGGAATCTGTTGGAATGCCATCGATGAAAATCCGACCCCTCGTCTTTCTGGGATTCTGCACCCTCGCCCATGCCGCTTCGCCGGTGGTTTCCAACATCCGCGCCTCCCAGCGACCCGGCACCAAATTAGTGGATGTCTATTACGATCTATCCGATGCGGATGGTGACTTGCAGCTCATCCAGATGGCGGTTTCTGCGGATGCGGGCCTGACTTACAGCATTCCCTGCACCTCCCTCAGCGGCCAAGCGGGCGCGGGAATCTCGCCGGGGACGAACCGCAAGATCACTTGGAATGCCGGGGTGGACTGGAATGGCAACTGGGTGCCGCAGTGCCGCGTCCGCGTCACCGCCCATGACGGCACCACGCCGCCAGCGCCTGCGGGCATGGCCTACATTCCTGCCGGGCCGTTCCAGATGGGGGATAATCTCGATGGCGATACCGGTGCGTTGCCGGTCCACAACGTGCAGGTGGATGCGTTTTTTATGGATAAACATGAGGTCTCCAAGGAACTCTGGCAATCCGTCCAGACCTGGGGAAACGCCAACGGCTACTCCATCGGCGGCGGTGCTTTCAGCGGCAATGCCCACCCGGCGCATTCGATGAACTGGTATGACGCGGTGAAATGGTGCAACGCCCGTTCTCAGAAGGATGGTCTCACGCCCTGGTATTACACCGATGGGGCGCAGACCGTGATCTACAAAAGCGGCAGCACCAACCTCGACAACTCCATGGTGAAATGGACGGCCACCGGCTATCGCCTGCCGACCGAGGCGGAGTGGGAAAAGGCGGCACGCGGCGGAGCCACAGGGCAGAGATTTCCTTGGGGAAGTAACATCACCCACAGCCTCGCGAACTACTACAGCTCCACGTCCTATGCCTACGACACCAGCCCGACACGAGGCTATCATCCGACGTATGGCTCGAATACGGCTCCGGTGGGTTCGTTCACGGCGAATGGCTACGGCTTGTTCGACATGGCGGGAAATGTCTGGGAGTGGAACTGGGACTGGCATTCCAGCACCTACTACGGCGCGCCCGCCAGTCTAACGAACCCGCAAGGTCCGGCCTCCGGCTCGTACCGCGTGGTTCGCGGCGGCAACTCGGCCAACGACTCTTCCTTCTGCCGGGTTGCCTCCCGCAACTTCGACGGCCCTAGCGCCGCGTACAGCGGCTTCCGTTCCGTCCGCAGGTAGAGTCTTCCTCTGAGCTCAAGAGAGATATGAAACAAGAACAACGAGCCGGTCAAGTGAGTGGCTGAGGGACGAAGCCGCCGCATGACCGGCGGCGACCCCCCAAACAGGTAATGATCATGCAACTCAAGTTCTTCAAAATACCAGTCGGCGATGCCAAGCCATGATCGCGCCACTCATCTACCTCGAATCGACGATTCCCAGCTATCTGGTGGCGCGGGTGAGCAAGGATCATATCCTGCGTGGGCAACAAGAGGCCACGCGGAAGTGGTGGCAGGAGAACCGGGAAGACGGGCAATGGTTTGTCTCGGCATTTGTCGAGGCCGAGGTGGCCCGTGGACATCCCGATGCCGCCAAAAAGCGGCTCGAAGCAATCGCCGGATTGCCAAGACTGGATATTGCACCCAAAGTGCTGGCGCTCTCCGAGGCATTCCTGGCAAGTGGGTTGATCCCTGCCAAAGCTGCCATGGACGCCTACCACATCGCCATCGCTGCATTTCATGAAATGGAGATTTTGCTGACATGGAATTGCACCCATATTCACAACATCGCGATCACTCGCCGTGTGGAAGCCATCTGCACCCGTGAAGGATATTCCTGCCCGGTGATTTGCACTCCTTTCGATTTGCTGGAAACTTGAGAAACCATGAAAACTAATCCGATACTCAAAGAAATCCGCGCGACGCGCGACCACTTGGCGGAAGAGGCAGGATACGATCTGCGGCGCTTGTTTAAAATGGCGCGTCTGATCCAGGATGCGGCGGAAGCGCGTGGCGAAACCATCATCCGTAAATCCGCCCGGAGCGTCGTCGGGCGGAATGGACGGAAATGAAATTTTCGCCCATGAAACCCATCCTGCTTTCGCTCCTCGCCCTGTTAGCCGCGCGTGTTCGAGCCGACACGACGGAGGCGTGGTCAGGCGTCTTCGAGTTCAACGCCCGGGATTCCGCCGGGACGACCGAGGTCGTGACCGCAATGTTCAACATGGATGCCCGAGATTTGGGGAATGCGGCGAGCGGAGGCTCGGCGGAGTTTGTCCTGAACACCTTGGGCAGCACGCTGACGAATGTGGAGATCGTAGGACCAGCCTCGGTGCTGGCAGGAACCTCGCAGGACTATCAGGTGATCTGGCACGCGGGCAGCAGCAACATCGACGTCACGGCAGGCTCGCGCTGGCGCATCGTGTCCAGCGCGCCGGGCAACACTGGAATGGTGCCGCCAACATTCTATGCCGGCGAGACGACGACGGCTGCCACCGTGCAGGTGGTGGCGACCTACAGTGCCATCAACGGTCAGAGTCAGGAAACCCCGCCATTTAACATCACCATCACCCCGCGGATCCAAGCCGCGCTCACCGGCACCCGCTAGAACAACAACAGTGGCGTGGTGAACTATCAAACCGCCGTGCAAGGAGCCTCCGGCACCGTGGTGGTGAATTGGGACTTGGATGGCGATGGCCAATACGACGATGCCATCGGAGAAACGGTGAGTCAGGACTACGGCTCCTGGACGGGAACCGCCAAGGTGAAAGTGGAGGTCATCGACGCCCAAGGCAACCGCCGGATCGAGGAGCGAAGCGTGATTCTCAACAAAGCCCCGGTGGCAAACCAAGTGGTGGTCGCCAAGCCCGCGTCCGATCCGGGTGGGTTTTTGCTATTCAACCCGGACGCGGCGAGGAGTTCTTTCCAGTTCAACTCCGGGCGGCGTGACAGCGGCTTGGTGGTGATCGCCCACGGTTTGTATAGCGATGGCAAGAAGCCTTGGTTGCGGGATATGGCTCTGGCCATCGACCGCCGCTGCGCGGATTCCAGCGTCAACATCACCCCGCCTAACATTGCGTTGTTGGATTGGTCGGACAAGGCGGGAGATCCTTCCGAACTGCCGCCGTGGCAGCAGGCGATGCTGAAAGCGTTGATCGAAAAGGGTCTGAAAACCCGCAACAGCGTTCTGATTGGCACCGGCGTGGCGGGAGAGGTGATCAACTTCGGCTTCGATCTCTACGGCGTGAAGCAGCTTGGCCTGACCACCGGCCAAATGCTGGCGAACTGGATCTATCAAAACAGCCGCTATGGTGCGCTACCGCAGATCGACGCCGACAAGCCGATCCATTTGATCGGCCACAGCGCTGGCGGATTCGTAGTCGGCGAAGCGGCAAAAATCCTCAAGCACCCGCAGAACCCCGCCTATCCGCCGGTGTATGTGGACCGGGTGACGCTGCTCGATACGCCGCTTCCCACGAAGGATCACTACGCACAAGGAAGTGGCCGATTTCCCAACCCGGGCACTGCGGAGCGCTACATTTCATCGTTCTACGGTGACCTGGATGAGCCTTTGGCGATTTTAGTCTCGCCCCACACTTGGTATCACAAATCCTACGTTATGAAGTCGTGGCTGCCATTTGACACCTTGAGTCCGGGAGCTAACGGCCACGGCTATTCCTACACTTGGTTTACAGACCAGACGGCCGATCCGCTAGGGACGATGGAGCCGGATGGCTTCGCCTACTCGCCGATCATCAACCCTAACACGCGCATCGGCAAGCCGGTCCAGACTCTGCTGGCCGGGCCACAATACAACTTGGATACGGACGACGAACCGCAGCCCTCGCCGCCGCTCGACAGCCTGCCGGACATCGTGCCGGCGGATTGGCAGACTTTCGGGAATGCCTCGCAAAACGCTGGCACTTGGACGCTCACAGAGGCGGCGGATGCTGGAATCTGGAAGGATCTAACATTGCCCGCCACGGCTGGAACGCTGGCCTTTGAGTTTCATTTCCTCACGGCGGGTGATGGGGATTTTCTCGCCGTCCACTTCGGCGATAACTCGGTGCTCTATCAGGGGCTCGACCTGCCATTTTCCCGCGACGCGTGGGTGCCCGCCGAGATCCCCTTGGACCTTCTGCCTGTCATGAATGGCAAGCTGGTCTTGACGTTGGTGAGCCGTGGCGGAGTCAACGCACAGGTGCAAATCCGCAATATCCGCATCACCCAGACCGAGGACGCGGACAGTGATGGGCTGACCGTGACGGAAGAGGAAACCGCAGGCTTCGATCCACGAAATCCCGACACCGACCAGGATGGATTATCCGACGGGGAGGAAGTGAGCATCCATGGCACCGATCCTCTCCTCGCCGATACCGACGGCGACGGGCAGTCGGATGCCTCGGAACTCGCGGCTGGCACCAACCCGCTGGCTAACGGATCGGTGTTGCGTGTCACGTCGGTTTCGCGTTCGGCACAGGGTGGGTTTGTTCTGAATTGGTCCGCTGTTTCCGGTAGAACCTACCGGGTGATGCGCTCTCAGGAGCTTGGCACCGGCAACTACGAGACGCTGGCTTTCGGAGTTCCGGCCACGCTGCCAACCACGACCTATGTGGATCCGAATCCACCGCCGATCAAGGCGTTCTACTGGATTGAGGTGGAGTGAGGGACTCTCCTTAGGCGGCGGCGAAGTCGAGATCGCGGGTGGCGCGGACGGCTGGTTCCGGCAGCGTTTCACCTTTGGCGAGACGATGAGCGATTTCGTCGCGAACGATGGCGCAGAGTGCTGCGTAAACTTCTTCCTCGCGCTCGCCATCGCAGGCACCGCCGAAGTAGAGATCCGGGCAGTAGCCGATGTAGCACTGGTCCTCGTCGGACCAGCGGACAAAGCGGTGGTAGCGGTCTTCGGGTTTCATGATGGGGAGTCTATTCCGCCGACTTCGAGTCGGCAATGGCTTTTGTGACCTAGCGTTCTTGGTAGGTTTTGGCGTCATCGCCTTCTCCGCCGCTCACGGTGATAATTCCCTGAAACGACGAATGCTTGAACTGGCGGTGAGATCCTTTCTGACGATCCAAGGCGAAGCCCGCCTTCCGGAGTTCTGTGATGAGTTCTCGGATTTTACGGGGCATGGGGATGCATGAGGACAGGGAAGAGGCAGCAGCAAGGAATGTCGTGGCTCCTTATTTCCTGCGTTGCAGAAACAGGTCGATGCCGTCCACCAGCGCGAGCCAGCTTGCTTCGATGATGTTGTCCGAAACGCCGACGGTGCCCCAAGTGGACTCGCCGTCGGTGGAGACGATGAGCACGCGGGTGCGGGCGGCGGTGGCGTCGTGGCCGTCGAGGATGCGGACCTTGTAATCGACCAGCGAGACGTGGGAAATTTCCGGATAGAAGGGGAGTAGCGCCTTGCGCAAGGCGATGTCCAGCGCGTTGACCACGCCGTTGCCCTCGGCGACTGTTAGTTCGGGCGTGCCATCGACGGCGAGCTTCACGATGGCTTCGCAAACCGGCGGGTGACCGTCGCGGTATTGGCGGAAGCTGGTGTGGTATTCCTTGAGCTCGTAGGGTTTCACATAAGTCCCGAGCTCGCGGCGGATCAGCAGCTCTAACGAACCACCGGCGGCTTCGTAGGAGTAGCCGTCGTTTTCGAGTTCCTTCACGCGGCGCAGGATGGCGCTGGCTTCGGGCGAACCTTTCTCCAACGGAATGCCGAGTTCCGCCGCTTTGACGAGGATGTTCGACTGGCCGCTGAGTTCGGAAACGAGGATGTTCTGCGAGTTGCCGACGCTGCCGGGAACGATGTGCTCGTAGCTGCGGGCGAGCTTTTGCACGGCGTTCACGTGCATGCCGCCCTTGTGGGCGAAAGCCGTGCGGCCGATAAACGCCGCGCGGGCGAAGTGCGGGTTGTTGGAAACGTCGTCCACGAAGTACGAGAGATCGCGTAACTGCTCCAGATACGGCACGACCGGGATGTCCATCTTGAGCTGGAGGATGGGGATCACGGACGTTAGATTGCAGTTTCCGGTGCGCTCGCCGTAGCCGTTGATGGTGCCCTGGACCTGGCTCGCGCCGGCTCTAACGGCGGCGACGGCGTTGGCGACAGCGAGTTCGCAATCGTTGTGGGTGTGGATGCCGACCGGGGTGTTAGGCAGGTGTTTGATCACCGCCTCGCAGATTTCAGTGACTTCGGAAGGCAGGGTGCCGCCGTTGGTGTCACAGAGGACGAGGCAGGCGGCACCGCCGTCGGCGGCGGCTTGCAGGGTGGCCAGCGCGTGTTCGGGCGAGTCCTTGTAGCCGTCGAAAAAGTGCTCGGCGTCGTAGATCACCTCGCGGCCGTGTTTGACCAGATGGGCGACGGTGTCGCGGATCATCGCCTGGTTTTCCGCGACAGTCGTGCGCAGGACTTCGGTGACCTGGAGTTCCCAGCTTTTGCCGAAAATGGTGACCACGGGAGTCCCGGCTTCTAGCAGCAACCGCACCTGCGGATCGTCCTCGACCGGCGTGTCCGCGCGGCGCGTGGAGCCGAACGCGGCGAGCTTCGCGTGGCTGAGTTTGAGGTTTTTCGCCTCGCTGAAAAACTCAATGTCCTTGGGATTCGAGCCCGGCCAACCGCCTTCGATGTAGTCGATGCCGAACTCGTCGAGCCGCTTGGCGATCCGCAATTTATCCAGTCCGGAAAGTTGGAATCCTTCGCCCTGGGTGCCATCGCGCAGGGTCGTGTCGTAGAGAAATACAGGTTTGGTACTCATCGGCCGGGGCGCGGAGACTAGGGGCGGCGCGGCGGATGGGCAAGGGAGAAGCGAGGCGCTGGAATCGGGTGTTTCAGCGCGGCAATTGGATTCTCTCGGGCTGGCCGGGGATGGCGACTTCTAGGCTGGAATAGGAAGACCAGCCCCAGGGAAAGACAGATCGCTGAAACAACAGTGACCGGCACGAACCATTTCCAATTGCGTTGCAACCATCCTGGAGGAGACGGCTGGGGCATGGGTGGAGGGAGCGATGGCGTGGGATTCATGGGGGGCTTGGCGGGAATTTAGGGAAGTCGGTGGCGTTGTCCACTCTACGGAGCGCGGCATCTGAAAAGGCATCGGCGGAATCCTCTGCGTTTTGGCCGCCGTTGGCCACGCCCATTCCCGGAAATCCCGCGGGGAATATGCTTGAGGTCATGTTAGGAAAATCCACCATCCCCCCAGCAAGGCCCCCGGAAACCCCGCGGGTCTTGCATCGAAACAATCCGCATGAGCTCCGAGATGTCTGACATTACCTCCGTCGCCCGGGTCTCGGGCGCGATCATGGACGAGTTGGCCAAGTCAATCGTCGGCCAGCAGGAGGTCGTCAGCGGGCTGGTGGCGTCGTTGTTCGCCAACGGCCATTGCCTGCTGATCGGCGTGCCCGGCCTGGCGAAAACCTTGTTAGTGCAGTCGATCGCGCGGGTGCTAGGGATGGATTTCAAACGGATCCAATTCACGCCCGACCTCATGCCCGCCGACATCCTCGGCTCGGAAATGATTTACGAACACCAGGGGCGCATGGAGTTCCGGTTCCGCCCCGGTCCCGTGTTCACCAATCTCCTGCTAGCTGACGAAATCAACCGCACGCCGCCCAAAACCCAGTCCGCTTTGTTAGAGGCGATGCAGGAACGCCGCGTCACCATCGCCAGCGAAAACCGCCCGCTGCCCGATCCGTTTCTGGTGGTCGCCACCCAGAACCCGATCGAACACGAGGGCACCTATCCGTTGCCGGAAGCCCAGCTCGACCGCTTCATGTTCTCGCTCGACCTCGGCTATCCGGCCCGCGCCGAGGAAATCGAAATCGTCCGCCGCACCACCATCGGCGAGGTCGCCCAGCTCGCGCCGGTGGTTTCCGGAAATGAAATCCTCGCCATCCAGCGGCTCGTCCGCGCGATGCCGGTGGCCGACCACATCCTCGCCTACGCCATCGATCTAACCGCCGCCACCCGCCCGAAACAACCCGGCGCGCGCAAGACCGCGGAGACCTACATCGAGTGGGGTGCCGGGCCGCGGGCGTCGCAGTATTTGATCCTCGGTGCCAAGGCCTTCGCCCTGATGGACGGCCGCGCGGCCCCCGAAGCCGCCGATGTCCGGCGCGTCGCATCGCAGGTGCTGGCGCACCGGATCGTCCCTAATTACCGCGCCACCGGCGAGGGGCTCAAGGCCCGCGACCTGGTGGCGGCCTTGGTCAAGGAAGTGGCCGAGCCGATGTACTGATCAACCCATGAAGATTGAACCGCGAATGAACACGAATGGACGCGAATTTGGAATGGCTGATGGAAGTCGGAATTTTCTCAAATCTATCGCATTAGGATACCCATTCGCGTTCATTCGTGTCCATTCGCGGTTTCTTGAATTGGGACCCTCGTAAACAGTTCTAATGGCCGCGATCCCACCCGAACTCCCAGGCTCCGCGATGCGGCGTGCGATGGACACGGCGCGGCAACAGGTTGCTTCCGGAATCACGCTGCCGCCACCGTTGCCGCGACACACGATGCCGCCACCGTTGCCGGCCAGCGCGTTCGCGCCGGTGCCGGAATACATGGCGGCGACGAAGGAGAAGGTCGAAATGAAGCGGGCCGCCATGCTGTTGGATGAGGCGGAGCTGGAGCGTTTCAAGAACCTCATCGTGTTCGCCAAGACCACGATGGAAAGCCGTTTCCAAGGCCGCCACAAATCGCCGGACCTCGGCGGCGGCGGCGAGTTTTCCGAGTATCTAACGTACGAACCCGGCCGGCCGGTGCAGGCGATCGACTGGCACGTCTATGCCCGCAGCCGCAAGCTGGTGATCCGCCGCTATCGGCAGGAAACCGACATGGACGTCCATCTGCTAGTCGATGCCTCGGGCTCGATGGCATACCGCGGCGGCCAGCGGGAGCAAAAAGGCACGCGCGCCGCGCGCATCGCCGCCGCCCTCGGCTATCTGATGATCAAGCAGGGCGACAAGGCGTCGATCACCTTGTTCGCGGATCGCGTGTTAGAGCATCTCCCGGCCGGCGGCACCCGGCGGCACCTGATGGCGATGCTCCGCGCGCTGGTGCGTCCGGCCTATGAAGCGTCCGGCAGGACCAATCTGGCGGCGGCGATCCACGAGTGCGAGCGCTTGATCCGCCGCCGCGGGCGGCTGGTGATTCTTTCGGATTTCCTCGGCCACGATCCGGAGGCGGTGTTCGACGCGCTCGGCCCGTTCATCCACCGCGGTTTCGAAATCCTGCTGATGCAACTAACCGATCCCGACGAGATGACGCTGCCGGACGCGCCGCTCGCCCGCTTCGTGGACATGGAAACCGGCGAGTCGATCGAGGTCGAGCCCGCCGAGATCCGCGCCGAGTATGAGGCGCGGATGATTGCAAAGTCCAAGGCCTTCGCCAGCGGCGGGGCGCGCCACCGCATCGACTTCAGCGCGCTCGACACCGCCAGCCCGTATCGCGAGGCCATTGAGGCTTATCTCGGATTCCGCCGGGCGAATGTTTAGTCCACCTCACCCGCCATGCAATTTCTCAACGCCTCGCTGCTCTGGCCCTTGTTGCCGCTGGCGGGCATCCCGTTGCTCATCCACTGGCTCAGCCGCCGGTTTCCGAAAAAATTCCTGTTCTCGTCGATCGAGGACATCCGTCTAACGGTTGCCGGGCGTTCGCGGGTGTTCCGCTGGCGGCATTGGCTGATGATGTTGCTGCGGACCTGCGCGCTGGTCGCGCTGCTGCTGGCGTTCTTGAAACCGGTGGTCGCCCCGCGCGTCGTGCCCGACAAGGCGAAGCGGAACGTGCTTTTGTTAGTCGATCATTCGCTGAGCATGGCTTACGCGGAAAGCGGCGGCTCGGCCCGCAGCCGGGCGCGCGTCGAGGTGAAGCGCCTGCTCGATTCGCTCGATGCCGACGATCATTTCAACCTGATCCGTGTCGATCACGCGCCGGCCGCAGCGTTCACCTCGTTTTCCACCAATGCCGCGGCGGCCCTCAAATTCCTCGACGAATCCAGGCCGCCGCTGACCCGCGGCGACTTCCGCGCGGCCAACCAACTCGCCGCCGAGCTGGCGAAGGAAACCAAGGGGCCGCTCGACGTCTATTGCTTCTCCGACTTCCAGCGCCGCGACTGGGCGGATGTGAACTTCGACAACCTGCCGGCCGGAGCGCGCTTGTTTTTTGTCAGCGCCACGGACGATCCGCAACGCTCTAACCGGGCGATCGTCTCGCTCGGCATTGGCCAGGGCGCGGTCATCGCCGGCGGCGAGGTGGAGGTGAAGGCGCACGTCGCCAACCATTCGCCGGAGGCGTGGAGCGGCAGGATCGAAGCCGGTTTCGGGCCCGCCCACCTGCGCGAACGGGAGCTGGCGGTCGCGCCGTGGTCGGAGGGGGATTTCTCCCTGATTGTTCCCGTTCCCGCCGGTGGCCTGCTCGAACTAACAGCCGCCTTGCCGCGTGACAATCTGCCGGTGGACGACCGGCGCCATCTGGTGGTGCAGGTCCGCGAGCGCGAGGAAGTGGTCGTTCTAACTGGCGATGAGCCGGAAGCAGACGCGCCCGCGCCGTCGTTGTTCCTGACCACGGCGGTCGATCCGTTCGGCGGCGACAAGGGCGTTTACCGGCCGAAACATCTCGGACCCGCCGCGCTGAACCCCGCTGCGCTCGCCGCCTCCACGCGCCTGATCGCCTCGCGGCTGCCGCTGCTAGACGACGCGCAGGCCGGCACGCTGGCCACTTTCCTGCGCGGTGGCGGCGGGATGATTTTGTTTCTCGATGGCAAGGCCGACGCGGCGAATCTGGAAAAACTCGGCAGTCTCGCCGGCGAGACATTGCCCGTCCGTCTAACCAACAAGCTCGACTCCAACCACCAGGCCGGCGGCGCGATGCGGGTGGCCAGCGGCGATTTCCACTCGCGGTTCCTGCGGCTCTTCGACGGCGTGCGGCGGCAAAATCTCGCCCAGTTGGAATTCTACGATCTCTATCATGCGGCGGCGACCGGCAGCGGCAAAATCCTGCTGACCTACGCCGACGGCACGCCCGCCCTGGCCGAGAGTGCGATCGGCCTCGGCACCTTGCTGATCTGCAATTTCTCGGTGGCCGAGGCCTCCAGCAATCTGTCACGGCAGCGGCTGTTTCCGGCGTGGATCCATGAAATACTGCTGCGGATGAGTCCCGGCGGCAGCGCGGCGATGGAGCCATACGGGGTGGGGGATTCGATCGCCGGCGAAACTTGGGCGGCCGAGGCCGGAGGGCGGGATCTGCTAGGGCCGGACGGCGCGGCGGTCCACACCCGCGGCGACGTGTCGGGCGAGCGGATGCGGCTCGCTTTCACCGCCGAAGCTCCCGGGTTCTATCACCTGCCGGGCGCGGACAAGCACGCCCTGCTGGAGTTCGCGGTCAATCCCGATCCGGAAGAGTCCGACTTGCGCGCGATGGATCCCGCAGTGCTGCCGGACCGCGCGGGGACTTCGCACCCCGAGGCTTCCTTCGTCGGGGCGACCACCGACTACAACCTGCTGCTGCGCGGGCGGCCGGTGTTCCACTGGTTTCTGCTAGGGGCGCTGGCGTTCCTGTTCATCGAAGGCATCCTCTTCAAATCCGCACCACGAAGCCTTTGATTTACGATCCTGTCATTTCGATTCCCTGGATCGCCTGCATCGCGGTGGCGATGTTAGGCGCGGCGGCATTCTATCAACTCCGTTCGGCGCGGCGGCTCGGTCCCGCGCGCAGCGGCTTCCTGCTGCTTTCGCGGCTCGCGGCGCTGGCGATCATCGTGCTGCTGTTGCTGCAACCGTCGCGCGAGGAAAAGGTGCCGGTGCCAGCCCGTGAGAAGTCCGTGATCTTCGCGGTGGACACTTCCACCAGCATGGGCGAACCCCACAGCACCGGCTCCAGCCGCATCGACGCCGCCCGCGCGGACTTGGAAAAAGCTGGCGTCTTGCAGGAAGGCGGGAAAAACTATCAATTTTTCACCTTCGCGGAAACCGCGGCACCGGCGACGGCCAGCTCGCTCCATCTAACGCCTGCCAGCGGCAAGACGACCCGCATCGACACCTCGGTGGCGGCGTTGCTGCGGGTGGCCAGCCAGCCGCCGCCCGCCGCGTTGTTCCTTCTATCAGACGGCCACGATTTCGATCTCATCCCGCCGGGTGAAACGGCTCGCCGCACCCGTGCGCGCGACCTGCCGGTTTTCACGATTCCCTACGGCACGGCGGAGACCGCGCGCGATGTCTCGGTGCGCATCGCCAACTATCATCCGCACACGTTCCTGCGCCAAAGCACTCGGCTGGAAGCCTTCATCCGCAGCGTCGGCTGCCCGCATGAAACATTGAACATCGATCTGTTATGCGATGGCAAGAAGGTGAAGAGCTTGAGCGTGGAGACCGGCACCGAGCCGTTCCAGTCGGTGCATTTCGATGTCATCCACGAAGTCGCCGGGCAATACGAATACACGTTCCGCCTGACCCCGGTGGCCAACGAGCGCGAGCTGTCCAACAACAGCGCGACGACTTTTCTGAATGTGATTTCCGAACGGATCCGCATCCTGGAAATCGAAGGCACGCCATTCTGGGACAGCACGTTTTTGCGCCGTTCGTTCGCTCGCAACGACAAGTTCGACATCGACTCGCTGGTTGCCTTCACCGGCGATCGCGTGCGGCCGATCCGCTCGAATCCCGAGCGCGCCACCGCCGAGTTGAAGCCGCCTGTTAGCGTCGATGACCTCAAGCCATACAACCTCGTCGTCTTCGGCCGCAACGTCGAGCGGGTCATCGGTGCCAACGGCATCCGCGCGGTGGAAACGTGGGTGAAGGATCATGGCGGCGTGTTGATCTTCGCCCGCGGCCAGGCGTGGCCGCGCGAGGCGAAGGTGGCCGCGGAGTTGGAGCCGATCGACTGGGCTAACAATTCCGCGCGGGGTGCCCGCTTGGAAGTCACGCCGCAGGCCGGCTCGGTGCCGGCGTTCCGTTTGCTGCGAGAAGTGGCGGCGGTGGATGAATTTCCCGAGGTGATCGCGTTCCCCGCGACGAGCGCGCCGAAGACGCTGGCCGCCACGTTTTCAGTCGCCGGAGATCAAGCGCCCGCCGTGGTTTACCGCCGCTATGGCAATGGCCAGACGCTTTCGTTAGGCGTGGGAAATTTATGGCGCTGGGTGTTCAACCCGAAGGCGGAGTACGACAACAACGCCTACGACCGGTTCTGGGACCAACTCGCGCTTTGGTTATTAGCCAACGGCGGGGTCACCCCGCTGGAAGGCTACAGCCTGCGGGCGGACACTTCGAATTTGCCGCTCGGCGAGACAATCCGCCTGCGCTTCGGCGTCCATGGACTCGACGTGCCGGCGGTGTTGCCGACGCTCGCGATGTTCAAGGACGACGTGCCGGTGACCACGCTGACGCTGACAACGGCCGACGATCCGACTCTGTCCCGCGCGGAGTTCACGCCGCGCGATACCGGGCGCTACAAGGCGGAGGTGAAAACCCCGGACGGGAAAGTGTTAGCGACTCATTTCATCGTGTTCCGCGAGGACATGGAAGCGACCGAAACGGCGATGGATCGCACCTATCTGGAGCAACTGGCAAAGGCGTCCGGCGGGCGGATGCTGGACCCCACGGAGATTGCCGGGGTGGTGGACAACCTGCTGCGGGAAACGAGCGCGCAAGCGCCGCTGACCCGGCGGATTCCGCTGTGGGACCGGCCATGGATTTACGGGCTTCTTTGTTTCCTGTTGGGCGCGGAGTGGTATGCTCGCCGGCGCTGGGGTTTGACTTGAGTCCACATCATGCAACCGAACGATCCATCACAACAACCTGTTCTCGACGTCCTCCGTCGGGCCGGTGCGCTGCATTCGCGCCAGCGGGCGATGATGTTAGTGCTGCGTTCCGCGGTGTGGCTGGTGGTCGCGATCCCTCTGTTGATGGTGGCGGATGTGTTGTTTCATTTTTCCGATCCGCTGCGCCTGGCCGGCGGAATCGGGGTGGTGCTGGCGGCTCTAACGGTGATCGGGGTCGCGGCGGGCATCGCGTGTTTCGCCAGGCCGCCGTTGTTGCGGATCGCGCGGTTGTTGGAGTCGAGAAATCCGGCGCTCGGGTCGAAGTTGGTGAACATCCTGCAGCTCGACGCCGATGCCAGCCGCGAGGAAAACGCGCCGCTCACCCGCGAACTCGCCCGCCGCGCGGTGGCCGATGCCGGGAAGGCGCTCGATCTGCCAGCGCTGCCGCCGCTCGCCCGCGAGCCGCTGCTGCTGCGCCGTGCGCGTCATGCGCTGGCGGCGGTAGGTGTGCTGGCCTTGCTAACACTGTTTGGTGGTCGGCATGTTAGGCAGGAGTGGTTGCGTTTCCTCGATCCTTATGGCGATCACCCGGCGTTTTCCCTAACTCACCTGGAGATCCTCAAGCCGGCGGTGGGTGATAAGGTGCTTTACGACGGAGCTATTACTTTGGAAGTCCGCGCCAGCGGGCATCAACCCCGCGAGTTGTTTTTCACTGCCAAGCCGGTCGGCGAGGATACTTACAAAGTCACCGTGCCGATGTCGGCGCGGGGCGATGGCACGTTTGTCGGCCGCTTGGAAACGATCCGCGATCCGCTTGAACTCGTCGCGCACACTGGCGATGGCGGCAGCCGCAGTTACCGGCGGGTGTTAGAGTTGGTGCTCACCCCGCAGATCGGCCCGGCGGTTGTGAGGATCGCGCCGCCGGCGTACACCGGCCAGAAGGCGCGGGAGCTGCCCTATCGGTTCACGGCGTTGCAGGTGCTCGAAGGGACGCAAGTCGGATTTCAACTTGCCTCTAACCGGCCACTCGGCGCGGGGAAGTTGTTGTTCGAGGGCGGCAGCGGCACTCCGGCGACGTTTCCGCTTCAGCCCGCCGCCGAAGGTCCGGGTGAAATGGTGCATGCGGATTTCACGGCCGTCCGCTCGGGCCGCCTGATGTTCTCACTCGTCGATGTGGCTGGAAATGCTGCCACCGAAACTCCGACGGCATCTCTAACCGTGACCCGCGATCTCCCGCCCGCCATCGAGATCACGGTGCCGGAGAAGGACGCGTTGGTGGTCGATGGACTCGCCTTGCCGGTGATGGTGGATGCCACGGACGACTACGGACTGCACTCCATGCGGCTTCACATCGGGATCAATGACAAGTATCTGCCGTTAGAACCGGTGGTTTTCGACGCGCCTGACACCCGCCGCCATCGCATCGGGCACACGCTCGACCTGGCAAAACTCGGGGCCAAGCCGGGCGACAAGATCACCATGTTTGCCGAGGCCATGGACACCCGGCCCGAGCCGCAGATCACCCGCACCGGCACCCGCCGGATGGAGGTGATCACCGAGGACGACTACAACGACCGGCTGCGCGAGAAAGTGGACGTGGCGATGATCGCCGGCAAATACGAGGCCTTGCTCAAGCGTTTCGAGGACCAGATCGCGGCGCAGAGGCGGATCGAGGAGAAGCTCGCGGCCTTGCGGAAAGAGCCGGCTAACAGCGAGAAGTCGCTTGCTGGATTGGCCGAGGCATTCTCCGAGCAAAACCAACTCAACCAGCGCCTGGAACAGACGGCGGAAGACATGGCGAAGTTGGGCCGCGACAAGCCGGTCTATGATTTTGAAAGAGACCTGCAGGAAAAGCTCCGCCAGCAAGCCGCCGCCATCCGCGAGTCCGTGGAGAAAAACCGCAAGGAAGGAGAGCAGGCGTTGGAATCCGGTCCGCCGCCGCCCGAGCCGCCGAGCCTGGGGATGATGGAAGGATTGGAAAAAGCCGCCCGCGAACAACGCGAACGGCTGCAAGGCGGCAGCGACCGCGCGAAGCAGGACATCCAGGAGCCGCTACAGGATCTCGCGCGCCTGCACGAGCTGATGAAGGACTTCAACCGCTTCCAACAGCTAACGGAAGCGCAGCGGGAACTCGCGGAACAGTCCAAGGCCTATCAGGACACGCCGCAGCTCAACGCGGCGGACCGGCTGGCACTGCGCGATCTCGGTGCCCGCCAGCGGGAACTCGCGCCGAGGCTCGACCAACTCGCCAAGAAGCTCCAGCACGACGCCGAGGCCGCCGACAAGTCCTTTCCCGAAGCCGCTGGCAGCGCGCGCGATCTGGCCGGCCAGATGGAAGCCGCAGACATGCCCGGTCTCGCAAGGCGGGCCGCCCAGAGCATGCTCGACAGCAAAGCGGGCGAGGCCCACGCCCAGGCCAACCATCTGTTGGAGGAAATGGACCGCCTGTTTTCCGATAGCGGCGAGAAGGGCCAGGATGGCGTCGCCCAAGGACTCGACCGCGCGTTGCAACTCCTCCGCAAGATGCCAGCCGGCGACTCGCTGCGGCAGATGATGCTCTCGAAGAATTTCCGCCCGCTGCCGGGCGAAGGGGAGAGCGGCAGCGGACTCGGCGGCTTCATGGCCGACTCCGCGATGGACGGCGAGCCGCAATTGTTAGGCGGCGAGTCGCTGTTGGACGGCCCGATCGCCAGCTCCATCGCCGGGCTTGGCGATCAAGGCGGGCCCGGAACGCCCGGCGCGCCCACCGCCCGGCTCGACCAGGCGGATCAATCGAAGGTTGATCAACAATCCGCCCGCCGCACCACCACTCCCGGCGGCAGCACCCTGCTTCTCGACTACGAAACCATCGCGGACGCCTATTTCCGCCGACTCACCACCAAGCCATGAAATGCCTGTTAGTTTTCATCATGACCGCCGCCCTCGGGTGGGCCGCCCAGCCCGCGTTCGATTGGAACACCGAGACGATCCATTGCGGCCAGCTCGTCTATGGCGACAACCAGACGGCGATTTGTTTCGCCGACGCTTTCCTAACCGATGCAGCCAAGGAAACGGGTCTCAAGATCGCCCCGAAGTTCACCCTCATCGAGCTGGCCAAGGACGAGGTCTTCAACACGCCGTTGTGCGTCTTCACCGGCCAGGGGGATTTCACGATGAAGGAATCCGAGCGAGTGAACCTCCGCCGCTACCTGCAGAACGGCGGCTTCGTTCTATCCAGTCCGGGCTGCTCTAACAGCGAGTGGAGCGCAGCGTTCAAGCGTGAGATCGCGCTCGCCCTGCCGGGATACCAGTTGAAGAAAATCCCGCTGAGCCACGAGATTTTCTCCACCGTCAAGCGCATCACCAGCCTCACCGTCAAAGGCAGTCCCGCGCATCTGCAAGGCGTTTTCATCAACGGTCGGCTGGCCCTGGTCCATTCGCCGGAGGGACTCAACGACGCCCGCAGTGCCAAGGGCTGCTGTTGCTGCGGCGGGGCCGAAATCAGCGAGGCCCGCCAGGTGAACGTCAACGCCGTGGCCTACGCACTCCTTCACTAACCGCCCTGTAATTTGAAAACCGCCGCCCGCATTGCCGCGACGATCCTGCTGGTGGCAGCGATCACCGGCGCGATCTACCATTTCACCCGGTCTAACACCCCGCGCGCCGCCGGAACCCTGACGGTGCATTTCACCTGCGACACCGCCGGCCGACTCGAACCCTGCGGCTGTTTCAGCGGTCAGAACGGCGGCCTCACCCGGCTGCGGACCTGGCTGGAAGAGCGCGAAAATCCCGGTCCCGTTCTCAAGCTCGACGTGGGCGGTGCCATCGCCGGCGGTGCGGACTATGATCTCATCCAG
Organism: Akkermansiaceae bacterium; assembly: GCA_031429315.1. Classification (GTDB taxonomy): domain Bacteria; phylum Verrucomicrobiota; class Verrucomicrobiia; order Verrucomicrobiales; family Akkermansiaceae; genus Luteolibacter. The sequence continues at coordinate 6,405 of JANOZJ010000151.1, read as the reverse complement.
TACCGCTATCTCGCCCGCGCCTACGGCACGATGGGGTTCTCCGCACTCAACATGGGTGGCCGCGAAGCGATGATCCCCGCGAAGTCGCTTGCCTCGCTCGCCGCGGTTTCGCCGGTGCCGCTGGTCAGCGCCTCGCTCGTCGATGCGGAAACCCGCAAGCCGCTGCTCGAAGCGTTCCGCATCGTCGAACTCGGCGGGATCAAGGTGGGCATCCTCGGCGTGGTCTCGCCCCACAGCGTGGCCGAACCCGGCGCAGGCTTGGCGGTGTTAGGACTGAATGAGGCGATCGACCGCCAACTGCCCGCGCTCGCGGCGAAGACCGATCTGGTGATTTTGTTAGCCTTTGCCAATGAAGGCGAGCTGCGGCTGCTGGCGCGGGACTACTTCGAGTTCGCGCTGATCCTCGGTGGCGACGTGGCCGGACCGACACAGGAAATCCTCCGCGAGAACGATTCGATGATTCTCTTCACCACCAACCAGGCCCGCACCGTCGGCACTCTAGCCGCCCGCATTGCCGGGGAAAAGCGCAAGCGGCTGCTTGATCCCACGTATGAAATCCAGTTGCTCGAAGAGAATATCCCGCAGAGCGTGGACTTGTTAGCGCTGGTCCGCGAATACCGTTCCGAGATCCGGCGCACGCCGCTCGCCATCGACGATCCCCACGCGGTGGACCCCAACGCCATCCCCGGAGTCTCCGCCACCGCGACCTATGTCGGGTCCGCCTCCTGCCAGAGCTGCCACCCGCAGGCTCACGAAGTTTGGCAGAAATCCGGCCACGGCCGTGCCTTCGACACGCTCGTCAAACGAGGCTCGGACGCGGACCCGCATTGCATCAAGTGCCACACCGTCGGCTTCGGCCAGGCCTCGGGCTACCGCCGGCCGTTAGGCGTCGATTCGCTCGTCGATGTCGGTTGCGAGTCCTGCCACGGGCCTGCCAGCGAACACCTCGCCAAACAACTTCACGGCAAGCCGAGCGCCTTCAAGTTCCGCCCGTTAGGTCCCGGCGATTGCAAGTCCTGCCACTACGGCGAGTTTTCGCGGCCCTTCGACTGGAATAAATTCTGGCCCGCCATCGTACACGGCAAGGAATTGAAGGGGGGGAAGTGAACATCGACCTGACCGCGGCATCAGGCTCCGGGCAGAATGCCCGGGCCACGGTGGCGCGGGCATTCTGCCCGACGCCTCTTAATGAGGAATTAGTCTATCAGCCCAGCCGCCGCATCACTGCCGAGGAGAGAAGTTTGCCATCGGCCCGGCCTTCGGCCAGCTCCTGGGCGCGCTTCATCACCTTGCCCATGTCGGCTTTGCCGGAGGCACCGGTATCGGCTACGGCTTGCTCGATGATGGCGGCGAGTTGGTCGTCGCCGAGCGCGGCGGGGAGGTAGCGGGAGAGGATTTCGATCTCGGTTTTCTCGGTCGCTGCGAGTTCCGGGCGACCGGCTTTTTCGAACTGCTCGCACGAATCGACGCGCTGCTTGATTTGTTTTCTAACCACTGCGAGGACTTCGGATTCGTCCAGCACGATGCTGAGGTTGCCCTTTTCGATGGCGGCATTCATCAAGGCACTCTTGAGGGCGCGCAGGGCGTTCAAGGCAAGGGCGTCCTTGGCCCTCATGGCGGTTTTGATATCTTCCGGAATGCGGTTGGCGGTGTCGCTCATGGCTCTGTCCTATCATGGACATCCACGCCGCCAAGCAAAACTCCATGAAGATTCCCAGTCTCAGACGGTTAGAGTTCCGGCAGTCGGCGGCTCCATCTCGATCTGGCGGCTGAACGTGTCGATGGCGGTTTTGCCGATGTTGCGGGTGTCGATCAGCGAATAGCTGCCGATGAGAATGGGGCCGACGATGGGCAACCAGCGCGAGAGGGTTTTGCCGACGGCCTTTTGGCTGACCTAGATGCCGATCCTGCGGAGTGTCTGTTGGATCACGCGCAGGCTGGCTTGTTTGACGATGACTCTATCATGTCGAGCCAGCTTTGCCGCGTCGGCAGCGCTGGAAGCGCGGGGTCGTTGTGGGCGTCACTCGTGTGCATGTCATTCATTGGATCAGGAGTTTCCCGGGTTGCAACCGGATCTTCGGTGGACGGTCGGGTTTCACCCCATGGCGCTTGTTTGGAAACATGGCAGAGTCACCATACACGAAGGAATCCATCACCAGAAACCGCACCGCCAATTATCCCATGAAATCATCCTCTATCTTAATCAACCGAATCCTGAGAGTCGGCGTCGTCGCCGCAGTCTGCCTGATAGCGCTGCCCGAGGCAGCTGAAGCCAAGGGGCCGAAGGAACACAAAAGCAAGGGCAAAGGCCACGGCTCGGGAAACCAGAACACCCGCCAGAGCGGCCATGACGACAATGACCGGCAGTATTACACGTCGCGCCCCAGCTCCACGTTCGTCCTGTCATTAGGCACCGGCTACGCCGGGCGCGGTTACTACTACGGACCTCCGAATTCCCCGTATTACTATCAGCGCTCCGATGTCCGCTATTTCGCCACACGCGAGGCGGCACCAAGGGAATACTACGGCAACGAAGGCTACCGCTACAACTCTGCGGTCCAACGCGAACTCTCCCGCCGCGGCTATTACAACGGCTCCGTTGATGGGGCGATCGGGCCGCAATCCCGCCGGGCGATTTCTCGCTACCAGCGGGACAACGGCTTGCGGCAATCGGGAACGATCAGCGATAGCCTGCTCCGCTCATTGGGTTTGCAATAAGTCGCGCCTGTGCCATGGGTGGTGCCCACGATGAAAAGAACCCGAAGTTTAACTGTGACTGAAGCACCTAGCAGCCAATTGCCCTCTAACGCCAGGAACTCACGTGGCATGGTCATCGCCAAGCGGATTCTAACCGGGCTGCTGCTGGTGGGTTCCATCAGCGCTTGTACTTCGCCGCCACGGAGCGGTCGGTCGTCGCATGATCGCGCGTTCATCGCTTACTGGCCACCCGCTGAGGGCAGCACGGGACTGCGTCTGGCGGTCAAGGATCTCATCGACATCAAGGGCCATGTGACGAGCGCCGGCTCCGAATACATTTCCAAGAACCGTCCGCCGGCCACGCAGGATGCCGCGTGCCTAACAATCGCCCGCGAGCGCAATGTGCAATTTGTCGGGAAAACCAATCTCACGGAGTTGGCGGTGACTGTTTCTGGCAGAAACTCGTACTTCGGCACCCCGGTCAATCGCTGGGATGGCAAAAACAAGGCCATTCCGGGCGGCTCATCCAGCGGCTCGGCCGTGGCCGTGGCCACCGGCAGGGCGGATGTCGCGATCGGGACTGATACCGGAGGCTCGGTCCGCGTTCCTGCGGCGTGCTGTGGCATTTATGGCTTGAAGACTACCTTCGGCCTCGTTTCCACCAAGGGTGTGTTTCCGGTTTCACCCAAGCATCTGGACACGGTCGGTCCGATGGCTGCGGACTTGCCACATCTGGTGGAAGGTATGGATTTGTTAGATCAGGGCTTCGCCTCGAAATACCGCCAAGCGGTGGCCGCCAAGCCATCGGCCAGACAGATCCGGATCGGTCGGCTCTATATCGACGGCACCGATCCGGCGATCGACAAAGCCATCGACGAGGCGCTCGCTGCAAGGGGCTTCAAGGTCGTCAAACTCGACGCCCGCTTCAAAGCCAAATGGGCGCAGGCGGAGACCGATGGCAAAACCGTGGCGCTCGGCGACGCGTGGCTCAACGATGACAAATACACCAAGAGTCCGGGAATCGATCAGACGACCCGGTTGGTCATCGCCAAGGGCGGATTGGATTACGCGACCGGTTACAAGGCGGCGTTGAAGCGGAAGGCGGCGTGGCAGCGCGATCTCCGGGTGGTTTTTGAAGAGGTCGATTTCATCGCCACCCCGACGCTTCGGATCCTCCCCCCCAAGTTTCCCTGGTTCGGCTCGCCACTCCTGTTCGAATGGATGTTGCTCAACTCGCAGAACACCATTGGGGTTAATTTCGCCGGGAATCCCGCGCTGGCGGTGCCGATTCCGATGCCGCCCAAAGGCAAGACCATTCCAGTCACGAGCCTCCAGTTGGTCGGGCCGCGCTTGAGCGAGGCGGCACTTTTAAACGCGGGTCGCCTGCTAGAATTCAAACCGTGATCCTGCCATCGCTGGCTTCGGGAAGGTCATTTCTGCGGGCTTGCTGACGACGGCTGGCGTGGTATGGTTTTAAGAATCTAACAAAATACGATCATGGAATGGAAAGGTAGAAGAGAGAGTGACAATGTGGAGGATGCGCGCGGGCGGAGTTCCGGCGGCGGCGGGGTAGGCGGCGGCGGGCTGGGCTTGCTGATGACGATTGGCCGGGTGTTCGGGTTCAAGGGAATTCTGGTGGCGGTGGTGGTGGGCGCGGTGCTGTGGATGACGGGAATCGTCGATCCCGGCATGATTCTGGGCGGCGGACCTTCATCATCGGGGGGATCGCAGCAGGTGGTGGCGGGGCCGGAGGAGCAGGAGCGGTATGATTTCGTGAAGGTCGTGCTGGGGCAAACGGAAGACGTTTGGTCCGCGGAGTTTGCCCGGATCGGGAGGAGGTATGAGTTTCCGAAACTGGAGGTCTATCGCGGCCAGACGCAAACAGGCTGTGGCGGTGGCAGTGCGGCGATGGGGCCGTTCTATTGCCCCGAGGATCGCAAGGTTTACATCGACCTGGGCTTTTACGACGAGCTGGCGAGAACATTCAATTCGCCGGGGGATTTCGCGCAGGCGTATGTGGTCGCGCACGAGATCGGCCACCATGTGCAGAAATTGTTAGGAACATCGGACAAAGTGGCGGCGATGCGGGGCAGGCCGGAATACAACGAGTATTCGGTGCGGCTGGAGCTGCAGGCGGATTATTATGCCGGGGTGTGGGCGAATCACTCGAAGCAGGATTTGAAACTGGATAACAGCGACATCGAGGAAGCGATGCGCGCGGCGAACGCCATCGGCGATGATGCGATCCAGAAAAAAATGCAGGGCCGCGTGGTGCCGCATTCGTTCACGCACGGCACGTCGGCGCAGCGGATGCGGTGGTTCAACAAGGGCCTGTCGAGCGGCAAAATCGAGGGCGGGGATACGTTCGGGATGGCTTACCGGGATTTGTGATCCCGATCTCTCTCAATGTTCGTCTCCTCACGCCCGCTCACTCTGGATCATGCCGCCATGAAATTCGTCATCACCTTGGAACGCGACGAGGACGGCGTCTGGATCGCCGAATGCCCGTCCATCCCCGGTTGCATCAGTCAAGGCGCAACCAAGGACGAGGCGGCCGCAAACATCCATGAGGCCATTCTCGGCTGTCTGGAAGTCCGCGCCGAGCAAGGCATGCCGCTCACCGTGGAAACCCGCCTCGTGGAAGTCGTCATTGCCAGATGGACTGCGGGCTCGGCGCGCCATCACTTTTGCGCCCGAGATGGCGGCCGAGCTTGCCGATGATGCCGATGAACTCGGAGAGCGACGGTTCGCCGGCCTCCTGCTTGCGTTTCACCACGGCACAGGCCGATTTCCACTCCGCCTCTTCAAACACGCAGCCACCCGGCAGATCCGGGCACTGCCGCCCAAGATGAGTTAGATAAAGAATTCGCCAGGCGATCACGGCATAAATCATCAATGCCTTGATCACCGCCTGGCCGGTCTTGAGCTGAATGCGCTCCACCCGGCACCCGGTTTTGAGAACCCGGTGAAACACTTCGATGTCCCAGCGTCTCATGTTTGACCTTTTTCGTTCCTTTCCAGGCGCGAAACTCAAACTCGATTTCCCCCAACACCGGGGCCGCCTGCACGGCGGCAAAGAGGATGGACGGCTCGCCCTCTACCACGTTGACCAGGGCGCGGTCCTGATTGGCGCGGATGATCCACTCGGCGCGGGGGCCGCCCTCCGCCCGTTGCCACGCCTGAAAGACCTCGAAGATGTCGCCCTCGTGATCACTGATGGAAAACACCTCACAATCCGGCAATTCCCGGGCCAGTTCCGAAGCCTTGTGATAGCCGTCCACCCAGCGCTGGCTCTCCTTTTCCTTGATGGGGCGTTGTTTGCGCGTGGCGGCGGTGCGGAATGTCGCGTCGTCGCGCAGCATAATGTCGGCGCCCAGCAATCCCAACTGCAACCCCTGCTCGGAAACCACATAGTGCGAGTGGATGAAAAAGCCCCGGCGGTGTTCGTCGTTGAGCGGCCCGAGACCTGCCGTCGCCTGCATGTGGGTGAAGTCCAACTCGGTGGTGTCCTGAGATACCGGCACACAGGCATGCCCCGCACACCGCCCCACGGTGGCCCGCCCGTGAGGAACGATCAACGCCCCCGGCGCGAAATCTTCGCAGTTGAGCAGGCGCTAGGCCGCCATCGTCTCGCTCCATCCGCCGCTGGCCGCCGAAATGCTCGCGGCGGGCGACTTGACCAACGCGGCGGCGACCTTGCCCAAACGA
>JANOZJ010000150.1:0-35146 GCA_031429315.1 Akkermansiaceae bacterium | reverse complement strand
AGGCTTTGAACGGTCCGGATGTCGGTCCCGGATTCGAGTAGATGGGTCGCGAAAGAATGGCGCAGCGTGTGCGAAGTGATGCGCTTGGGGATACCCGCCTTGCGAACGGCTTCCCGAATTTGGCGCGCCATGGAATCATCGGGAAAATGGGGTCAGTGTGCAAATCTTGACAAATTGCTCTGCTGGACTGGCTGAAGAAGCTGTGGGGGAAGCTGGTGCGAATGAACTCGGAGCGAGACGCTCCTTGGACGGACTGCGGCGAGACGCCACAGCCACGCCCGCGACCGGGGAGTCATTGAGCTGTTGGAACTCATCGTCAAGGATCCGAGTCATCGGGAATCGGCCCGACCGTCTGCCGCCAGCTCGTGGCGTGCGGCTGGTGGGCGAAATCAACACGAATTCCGATTTGATTTTTTCCGTGCAGGGTTCACAAGCTGCGGACATGGCAAAAGCAAAGGACGAGAACCGGGTGGTGGTGAAGGTGTTTCTCTACGGAATCCAACCGCAGATCTGGCGGCGGTTCTCGATTGGCGCGGACATCACGTTCGTCCAATTCAGCGACGCGGTGCAATCGGTGATGGGCTGGGACAACAAGAGCCCGCATGAGTTCCGCCACGGCAAGGGCAAGCGGCTGGTGGATGTCATCGGGCCGATCGGGCTGGAGGATCAGACGGCGGGCGAGTTCCAGGACGAGGCGGTGCTGACGGTGAAGGATTTCATTGGGAAGCGCCGGTTGCCGATCCGGATTCTCTATCGCTACGATTTCGCCGACGAGTGGATCCATGAGATCGTGTTTGAAAAATGGGCCGCAGGTGATGGCGGACCGGAAGTGCCGGAGGGCGAGCGCGCGTGCCCGCCGGAGGATTTCGGCGGGACGTTCCAATACATGCAGGCGTTGCATGGCGAAATCGAGTGGGCGCATCCGGGGTATGAACCCGAGGCTTTCGATCCGAAGCTGGTGAGCTTCGAGCAGAAGAAGGCGGTGAAGAAGCGGAAGTGAGGAGGGTTGGCGGTGTGGAAAGCGGGACCTTGTTCCCGCAGTCCGAAAGACATTGGCGTCATGCCTGACCACCCGTCATCAGCCGGATGCCATTCTTCTCGATGATGATCTTACCCTTCTTGAACAGCGCTCCGGTCGCTTGCTTGAAGGTGCGTTTGCTCACACCCAGCTCTTCATTGATCTCTGCGGCGGGGCTGTGGTCGCCGAGCGGCCAGAAGCCGCCGCGGGCTTCGAGTTCTTTCAGGATCTGGCCTTCGAGGTCATCGACCTTCGCGCGGCCGGCGGCGTGGACGCTGACGTTGATTTTCCCGTCCGGGCGGATGGCGGTGATGTAGCCTTTGAGGGCTTCGCCGGGGTGGAGGTCCTGGAAAACTTCGTTGGCGAAAAGGAGTCCGCTGTGGGTGCCGTCGATGATGACCTTGTAGCCGAGGTCGGTTTTCCCGAAGACAATGAGATCGACTTCCTGCTCCAGCCGGAAATCGGGCGGCGTCTGATCCATGTGACGGGCGATCCGGGTGGAGGCGATGATGCGGCTGGTCTGTTCATCGACGTGGACATGGACGATGTAGTTTTTCCCCACGTCCATGCGGACTTTTTGCTCGCGGAACGGGACCAGCAAATCCTTGGGCAAGCCCCAGTCGAGGAACGCGCCGACGCCGGTGACGGCGACGCATTTGAGCCGGGCGAACTGGCCGGGCATGACCTTGGGAGCCTTGAGCGTGGCGACCGGCCGATCCTCGGAATCGTTGTAAAGGAAGACGTCCACGAACTCGCCGAGCGCCCACTTGACCGGCATTTCGCGGCGCGGCAGGAGGATTTCACCCAGCTCGCCACCATCGAGAAAGAGTCCGAAAGTTTTCTCGTGGAGGATTTGAAGGGAATCGCGTTCGCCGATGGCTGCCATGGCGGGACGATGAACCGCAGGTGGCCGGGAGTCGATGGCGATCTGTGAATCCACACGCGACAAGCACCGTCAGCACCGCTAATTTCACCGCGCCCCATGAACGACCTCCGCGCCTGCGCCGATGCCCTCGGCCTTGAAAAAATCGAGCGCCATATCTTCCTCTGCGCGGATCAAACCGAGCCGAAATGCTGCGCGAAAGAGGCCGGACTCGCGTCGTGGGAATTTCTAAAACGGCGGTTGAAAGAACTCGGCCTCGCCACGGGACCGACCCCGAAAATCTACCGCACCAAGGCGAACTGCCTGCGGGTCTGCCTGCACGGCCCGATCGCCGTGGTCTATCCGGAAGGCGTCTGGTATCACTCGTGTACGCCGGAAGTGCTGGAGCGGATCATCCAGGAGCATCTGATAGGCGGGGAAATCGTCACGGAGTTTGCCTTTGCCCGGAACGATCTCAAGAATGGCGCATGAACGCCGCCCTTGAAACGCTGATGCTCACCTTTGCGGCGGATGACGGAGGTGGTTGGTTGGCAGCGGCTTTTCCGTCAATCCAGAAGCTCGGTGAGACTGCCGGTGCGAACAAAGATAGCCGCCTCATTCGTGAGCTGGTAGATGAGCAACCAATCACCGCCAAGGTGGCACTCGCGATAATCCTTGAGATTTTCGGTAAGTTGATGGTCGCGGTTATTGGCAGGCAGAGGCCTCCCTTCTGCGAGTAAATCAATGACTTCGCCGAGCCGACTCATCTCGCGACCGGTGCGTTTGATCCGTTCGACGTCTTTGCTGAACTTCTTCTTGAAGATGAGATCGCGCATCAGATTCCCAGTGCGGCTCTTGCTTCTTTTGCGGTGCGGTAGCGCGGCAAGCCTTCAATCGGCTCATTCATCGCTTCAAGCGTCTCAGCATTGGCCCGTCCTGGATTCAGCCCGTGTTCTTCGATGAAGGCGATGAACTGTTCGTAAGGGATAATCACCTCCAGCGGCTTGCCCGAGCGGTCAAAGCGGATGTTCTTTTCGAGGAGAAGTTCAACAGTCATGGAGGTGACATTAGCCTTCAAATTGCGGTTTTCGAGCTTTGATTTAGCGCCTCTGTAGTGCGGATTGCGGCAGGCAGTGATTGCCTCGGTGGAAATCGGGATCAAGACTCGCGCATGAACGCCGCCCTTGAGACGCTGATGCTCGCCTTCACGGCGGATGAAGGGATTCCCACGCCCAAGCGCGCTTTGTTCATCGGTGCGGAGCCGCATCCGGCGCTGAAGGACTGGCCGGAATTGATCGGCTGGCAGCCGCTCAAGCCACTGGCGGCGGCGTGGGAGCGGGCGGGTTTTGCGCGCTCGGAAGATCTGCCGGATGGGAAATGGCCGGTCGTGTTGGTCTTGCCGGGCAAGTCGCGGGATGAAGCGCTCGCGTGGTTCGCGACGGCGCGCGACCGGCTGGAACCGGGCGGGAAATTGGTCGTCGCCATGCCTAACACCGCTGGTGCCGGGCGTTTCGAAAAGGAACTCGCCAAGGCCACCGGCAACATCGTTTCGCTGCAAAAGCACAAATGCCGTGCCTTCCACGCGACCGACGACGGCACCTGGAACGAGGAGACTTTCAACGAATGGCGCACGCTCGGCGAACCGCGCGAAATCGCCGGATTCACCGTGCAAGCCGGGATTTTCAGCAGCGACCACATCGATCCCGGCTCGCAGCTTCTCGCCGACCACTTGCCCGCCCATTTGCACGGCCACGTCGCCGACCTCGGCGCCGGCTGGGGGTTTCTATCAGACGCGGTGTTGCGGCGCTGCTCTAACATCGAGCGGCTGGATTTGTTCGAGGCGGACGCGCGGGCCCTGGCCTGCGCCCGCAGGAACCTCGCGCGGTTCCTCCCGGAGGTCGTGCGGCTGAGTTCGCCACCGTGCTTTCTCGGAGACGAGCAAAAGGTCCATTTCCACTGGCACGACGTCACCACCGGCTTGTCCGGCACCTATGACGCCATCATCATGAACCCGCCATTCCACACCGGCCAGGCGACCGACGTCGATCTCGGCCGCGCCTTTCTCAAGGTCGCCGCCGTCTCATTGAAACGCGGGGGAAAATTGCTGCTGGTCGCCAACCGCCAACTCCCCTACGAAGCCGCCCTCGAAGCCAGCGGCCTCGCCTGGCGCAAGATCGCCGAGGACCGGGTTTACAAAATCCTCTCCGCCGACAAACGCACGTAAGAGACCAGATTCCAGAAGCCAGAGACAAGACAGGATTCGCTCGTCCCCTCGGCTCTTCTTTGGTTTCTTGTCTCTGGACTCTAGCATCTCTCTCGCCCATGAAACTCGTCAAACTCCTCGCCAATCTCGGCTACGGCTCCCGCAAGGAAGTCCAGCGCCTGATCCGCTCCGGCGCCGTCACCGATGCCGACGGCAACGTGTTGGGCGAAAACGATGTGCCACCGCACGATCAAATCCGCTTCCGCGGCGAAGAGCTCGATCCACCCGCGCCGTTAGTGATCATGCTCAACAAGCCAGACGGCTACACGTGCAGCAGCGAGGACCCCGGCTCGACGATCTACGACCTGTTACCGGAACGCTTCGCCCACCGCAACCCGGGCCTCAATCCCATCGGCCGGCTCGACAAGGACACCACCGGTTTCCTGCTCCTAACCGACGATGGCAAGCTCCTCCACAAGATCATCCACCCGAAATCCAATTGCCTCAAAATCTATCAAGTCCAGCTCGACCGCCCGCTGGAAGGCCACGAGGGCGAGCTGTTCGCCTCGGGCACGCTGGTCCTGAACAGCGAGGCCCGGCCATTGCTCCCGGCGAGGCTTGAGGTGTTAGGCGAAAAGGAAGCCTTGGTCACCTTGCACGAGGGCCGCTACCACCAGGTCCGCCGGATGTTCGCCGCCGCCGGGAACCACGTGCTCGGCCTGAAGCGGATTTCCATCGGCGGCTTGAAAATGCCTGACGACCTCGCGGAGGGCGATTGGCGGGCGCTGTCGCCAGAAGAGTTGGCGAGCGTCTTCAAGTGAAGGTCGTCCGGAGTTCAAGCTTCAGCTTGTCTTCCTGAAGAGCACGATGAATCGTGAACTACGGACAGCGCAACTTGAAAACTCACTGCGGTTGTTGCCGAGTCACTCTGGCAAGAATCAGCCCCGCCACCGCGAGGATTATGATCCCCCAATCGCCGATGACGGCGTAGAGCGAAAACGTCGGCCGGAGCGGGACCTTCAATTCGGTTAGCAACGAGCCGCGGGTGAAGTGGCTGCCGTTCGCGTCGGTTAGTTTCTGGGATTTCCCGGTGTCCGGATGGGTGGTGGAGCCCGTCGCATCGATAGCCGCGCTTACTCCGGTGTTGGCACTGCGCAGCATCGGCCGCCGCAACTCGATGGCGCGGAAACGGGCGTATTGGAAGTGTTGGTCGGCGGCGGCGGACTGCTTGAACCAGCCGTCGTTGGTCACGTTGATGATCACCTGCGGCCCGGGCCGGACGAATTTCCGGTTCAGGCGCGGCACCGAGTCTTCGAAACACACCGTCGGGATCGCACCGATCATCGTCTCGCCGGCGAGGATAGTCAGCGGCTCTAACGAGTCACCCGGGGTGAAAGCACCGTGGTACTCCGCGCCGGATTGCTGTTCGTATATTTTTCTCAACCACGGCATCGAGTCCACGAACGGAATGGTCTCACCGAAAATCACCAGGTGACGTTTCCGATAGGTTTGCAGTTCGTCGGATGGCGACATCACGGCGAGGGAATTGTAGGCCCGGCCTCTCTCCTTCATCACCAGCTCCTCGCCGCTCTTCACGGCTTCCAATTCGTTCACGCCATAGATCAGCGAAAACGGCCCCGCCGCGCGGACTTGGGCGATGGTGTCCATGTTGATTTGCCAGGTCCCCCACTCGCCGGTTTCGGTGCGGAGGATCCGGCCCGTTAGAGCGCATTCCGGCCACATCACCCAGTCCGGCCATTGCGGGGAAATTTTTCCATCGGGCGATTTCAAGGCGTCGAGCGCCATCCGCGTTTCGTCCTCGTACGCCTGATGGGTTTCCAGATCCGTCCACAAGACCCGCGCCGCTTCCTGCGGGATGTTGAGCTGCACTAACAGCGTCTTCAGCCGCACCGACTCGCCCTTGGATTCCAGCGCGAGCCGGAACTTGCCGTAGCCGAAGAGTGACACCATGACCGCCGCGGCGATTCCGAGAGGCGCCCATTTCCTCAGCATCACCGCCAGCACCACCACCGCTTGGAAAAACACCAGCGCCAGCGACAACCCCACCACGCCTAACAAATCCGCGCCCTGCGCCATCGCCGGCATTTCACCCAACGCCGTGCCCAGCACGTTCCAACTGATTCCGGTGATCACCCAGCCGCGCAGCAGTTCGCAGCCGGCCCACACCGCGCCGTGGCAGAAGGCGACCGTTAGAATGCGTGTTGGTTTTCCTGATTTCCACGGATTGCCGAGTCTTGCGGCGAACCAGCCGAACAATCCCCAGTAAACCGCCAGATACATCGGTAGCACCAGCGCCCCGAGCCATGAGACGGAGGCGACCCAGTTAAACTGGATCAAACAGGCCGCTAGACCCGCCAGATAGCCGATTCCAAATCCTTTCCAGCCCGCGCGTTTCCCCTCCACCGCCCACAACGCCCACAGCAGCGGCAACATTCCCACCCACACCAGCCAGGCGAAACCCACCGGCGGAAACGCCCCGGCCACTAACAATCCGCTGGCAATCGCCGCCGCGAGTCGCATCCATCCCGAACCTTTCGTCATGCGCCGAGCATCGACTGCGAGGCGGGTCCGGTCCACTGCGAAACTCGGGGGCGTCGTTCCAAACAAAGAACGGCGATCTCCGAGGCGCATGGCGGATCGGAGTCCGCCCCTCCTTGATTTTTGAATTCACAGCAGCGGCGTCACCTTCGCCTTGAGCAATTGTATCAAGTCCGGGTCCATGCAGGCGTAGTTGTCCGGGATGCCTAACACGATCACCCGCTGGCGGTTCAGGTGGCGTTTGAATTTCCGGTTGAGCTTGTTCCGGTGCTCTTTCTCCATCACGAAAATCACGTCCGCCCACTGGACCTGCTCCGGCGTGAGCGGGACGATGGCGTCATTGTTCAATCCCGCAGAATCCACGTCGATGCCGGGCATTCCCGCGAAGACCGCTTCCGCCGTCGGGCTGCGGAGTTTGTTTTGCGAGCAAATGAAAAGGACGTGTTTCATTAAGGCTCAGATCGACGCTAGACGGCCGGTGCTGTCGCCGAAGCGGTCGAGCGCGGTCACGCCCATTTGGTCGAGCATGTTCAGATAGAGATTGCACATCGGGGTGGCGGTCGTTGCCAGGTAGCGGTCGGGGTTGAACGCACTACCGCCGTTGCCGGCGAGGACGACGGGGAGATCCGCGTGGGTGTGGCGGTTTCCATCCGAGTTGCCGCAGCCGTAAACGATCATCGAGTTGTGCAGGATCGTTTGGCCGTCGGCGTCCTTCTTGGATTCCAACAGCGTGAGGAACTCGGCGAAACGGTCGGCGTAGAAGCGGTCGATGAGCGCGACTTTCTCGATGAGGTCGGGGGTGTCGCGGTGGTGGGAGAGGCTGTGGTGGCCTTCCGAGATTTCAATTTCCGGGAACGAGCGGTTGCTGCCGTCGTGGGCTAACAAGAGCGAGGCGACGCGGGTGGAATCCGTTTCAAAGGCGAGCGCGAGCATTTGATACATCAACTTGATGTATTCGTCGTAAGCGGTGGGAATGCCTTCGGGAGTGGCGATGTTAGGATCCGGGATGTTGGTGAAACCCTCGGCGGTGACGATGCGCTCCTCGATCTCGCGAACGCCGGTTAGATATTCGTCCATCTTGGCCTTGTCGCGATGGGTGAGCTTGCCTTGGACGGATTTCGCGTCGTCCATGACGAAGTCGAGGATCGAGCGTTGCTGGGCGCGGCGCTGGACGAGGTTGGAGCCGCGCTCGCCGTAAGCACCGGCTCCGAAGAGGCGCTCGAAGACCATCCGAGGATTCGACTCGGGGGCGAGCGGCGAGGTGGCGGTGCGCCAGGCGAGATTGGATTCGTAGGCGCAGGAGTAGCCGGAATCGCAATTGCCGGATTTGCGGTGAGGATCGGTGGAGAGTTCGAGCGAGGCGAAGCGGGTGGCCTTGCCGATGCTCTGCGCGGCGATCTGGTCGATGGAGACGCCGGCGTAGATGTCGCTGCCGGCAGTCTTCTTGACGCGGACTCCGGTTAGAAAGGTGCCGTTGGCGCGGGCGTGATCGCCGGCACCGTCGTTGCCGGCATTGGCGTTGAGGTGTTCGAGTCCGGAAATGACCTGGACGCGGTGGCGCAGCGGTTCGAGCGGTGCGAGGGTGTTTCCGAATTTGAAATCCCTGCCGCTGCCGGTGGGAATCCAGTTCTTCTGGATTGCGCCGTTAGGAAAATAGACGAACGCCATGCGCAGCGGAGCGCCGGTCGCGGTGGTGGCTATGTTAGATGCGGACGATCCGGCGGCGAAGGCTCGTGGTGCGAAGGCTTCGAAGGCGGGCAGGGCAAGGCAGGCGCCGATGCCGCGGAGGAAGTTGCGTCGGCTGTTAGTGGCGGGGTTCATGGTGTGGTGCGTTGACGTTTTTGAAAGGCTGGGGAGTCGATGATTCCCATGATGAGACCGGAAAATTTGCCGTTGGTTTGCTCGAGCTTGTCCACGATGGCATCCACGGTGGGGATGTCGCACGGCTCGGGTCCGCGGCCGAGGGCGTAGATGAGGAGCTTTTCCGTTAGGCAGGCGTAGTAGTCCGTGCGGCGGGCGGTGACTAACAAGCGCTTGAGTTCGCGGACGTCGGCGAACGGCTCGCCGGTGATGAGTTTTCCGGCTGGAGACTCCAGCGGGAGCCCCTGGTCCTTGTCGCGCCAGGAGCCCATGGCGTTGAAGTTTTCCAGCGCCAGGCCGAGCGGGTCCATCCGGTTGTGGCAGGACGAGCAGAGCGGCTGCTCGCGGTGGAGGGCGAGGGCTTCGCGAAGAGTGAGGTTGCTGCCGTCACTGGATTTTTCCGAGGCTTCGAGCGAAGGGATGTTAGGCGGTGGTGGCGGCGGCGGGGTGCCGAGGATGTTGTCGAGGATGAACAGGCCACGCTTCACCGGCGAGGTGCGGGTGGGATTGGAGGTGACCGCGAGGACGGTGCCCATGGTGAGGATGCCGCCGCGCGGGCTGTCGGACGGGAGCTTGACGAGGCGCATTTCGCCGCCTCGCACGTCCGGGATGCCGTAGTGGTTGGCGAGCTCCTCGTTGAGGAAGGTGGAGTCGTTTTCTATCAGCTCCAACACGCTGCGATCTTCGCGTAACAGATAGCGGAACATCATTTCCGCCTCGCGCCGCATGGCTTTGCGGAGGGAGCCGCTGAATTCGATGCGGATGCCGCGGCTGCCGGACTTCGCGCGGAACTCCTCGAGCTCCTTGCGCAGCGAGGCCAGCTTTTCGCTGTCGTGCGCTTTCTCCGCTTGGTCGATGGCTTGGTTGAAACGTTGGCGAAGTTGGAAGCGCTCGCGCATGTCCTTTTCCTGGCCGACGTCGCGGGCTTGGACGATCCGCGCGTCGATGCTCACGCTTTCCACGTCACGCGTCTGGAGCCACTGGCCGGCGAAATTTTCCACCAGCTTGTCGGAACGGTCGTCCTTGAGCATGCGGGCCACTTCGGCGGATAGATTTTTCCGCAGCTCGCCGCGTTCGGCGAGTTTGAAAAGGGTCTCGTCCGGCATGGTGGACCACAGGAAATAGGAGAGCCGTGAGGCAAGCGCGTATTCGTCTAGCAGCGGATGCGCATTGGGATCGGCCTCGGGAAGTGTTTCTTCCATCCGGAACAGGAAACGCGGGGAGGCGATGACCGCAGTGATCGCCTTGGCGATGCCGCGCTCGAAGCTGCCGCCGGGCGAGTTGGCAAAGGCCATGGCAAGCGCGGATAGTTTCCGCACAGTCACGTCGTCCACCGGCCGATGGAAGGCGCGGGTGCTGAAACGGCGCAGGATTTCCTCGGCGTATTTCGATTGTTCCGCCGGATCCCGCGGGACATCCTCGCGGGTGAAGAAGCGTTCGTAATTCTTCGGATGGGTGGCGAATTCCGGCTCAAGCGGGCCTATCAGCTTCACGCCATCCAGTCGCAGATCCACATTCGGCGGCCCGTCACCGGGCTTCTCGGCGGGCTTCTTGTCCTTGCCGACGAGCGGCTCTAGCGTCAGCCGCACCGGATAGTTTCCAGCGGCCCATTTGACCTCGACGGATGGATTCACGGTTAGATAATCCTGCCATTGCAAGTCCTGTTGGGCGATCTGTTTGTCATCGACCGTCCAGGTGAATTTCGCGCGGCCGGGATCGTAGGCGAAGGATCCGCGCAGCGTCGCATCCAGCAGGACGCGGTAGGTGCCTGGGCGGGTGACCTTCAGGTTGGCCGTTAGATCGGCGGGGTCATAGAGTGAAATCCGGTCATTTCCCGAGCCTTTGCCGGTAAACTTATCCCTGTAAATGGTGCGCTCCGGCGTGACGCGGCTCTCCAAGGGCACGGCCTTCGCGACAATCGTCTCGGCGGCTTGCATGTATTTTTCCAACAGCATCGGCGAAGTGGTGAGCGCGTCGGCAATGGTGTCGAAGCCGTAGCCCGTATCGTCGGCGGGGAACTCCTCGTCGGTGCGGAAATCCACGTCCATCAGGTCCCGGATGGTGTTCCGGTATTCCACACGGTTCAGGCGGCGCAGGGTGACGCGGCCCGGGTTGGGGTGGAGCGGATCGAGCTTGAGCGGGCCGCGCTGGATCCACTCCTCGAGTTTGGCGATTTCCGCAGCCGTGGGACGTTTCTTTTTGGCCGGCGGCATCAATCCCCTGCGGACGTTCTTGAGCGCGTGCATCCAGAGATCGGTTTGGCCCATCAGCGCGGCGACGGAACCGAAGGTGTCGAAGGTGACCTTGCCCTTGTCCTCGCCATCGCCGTGGCAGTCGTAGCAATGGTTCTCCAGAATCGGCAGGATTTCCTTCTCATACATCGCCCGATAGTCCGTATCCGCGCGACCCGTTTGAAGCATGGCGGCACAGGACAGCGTGGCGAACAACTGCGTTCGCCGGAGCAAGGACTGGGAGTGAAACGGGCGCATGGTGGAGAGTAGTCCGGTTTTTACGTCGGTGGCGCGGACGATCATGCAACGGTGGTGACATCGGTGGCGACGCGGAGAGTGTCGGAATGTTGCGGTTTCCGCAGGGATCGCTTGATTCGCGGGCAAGACGGACCCAGTAGATTCATGGAAATGAAAACGGAACGAGTGGTCATCGTGGGCGGCGGAGTCATCGGGCTGTGCTCGGCTTACTATGCGCTGAAACGCGGGTTCGCGGTGACGGTGATTGAGCGCGAGGCGGCGGGTGGCGACAATTGCTCGATGGGCAACGCGGGCATGATCGTGCCCAGCCATTTCACGCCGCTGGCCGCGCCAGGGATGATCGCGAAAGGGCTGCGCTGGATGTTCAATCCGGAGAGTCCGTTCTATGTCCGGCCGCGGGTGAATCTGGATCTGATGCGCTGGGGTTGGTTGTTCTATCGACACTCGACCGAGCGCCACGTCGCGGCAAGCCGCGAGTTGTTGCGGGATTTGAGTTTGGAAAGCCGCAGGCTATTTGCGGAGCTGGCGGAAGAGGAAGATTTCGATCTGGTGAAACGCGGCTTGCTGATGCTTTGCAAGTCGCAGAAGGGCCTCGATGAGGAGGTCCGTGTCGCGAAAGAGGCCCGTGAAATCGGGTTACAGGCCGAAGTCCTCGACGCTGTGGCGACCTCGCTGCTAGATCCTGCGATCACGATGAATGTTGCCGGTGCGGTCTATTTTCCGCAGGACTGCCACCTCAGCCCGAGCCGTTTCATGGCATCGATCCGGCGGCGCATCTTGGAGGCGGGTGGGATCATCGATAGCGGCGTGACGATCGATAGCGTTGAAATCCAAACTGACAAAGTGGTCGCCGTCAGAGGAAATGGCAGGCGCTTCGAGGGTGAGAAATTTGTCATCGCCGGTGGCTCATGGAGCGCGGATCTGCTGAAATCCGTGGGCGTGAAATTACCGCTCCAGGCCGGAAAAGGCTACTCGCTCACGCTGGCGTCGCCGCCGGAATTGCCACAACTCTGCTCGATTTTCGCCGAGGCCAAAGTGGCGATCACGCCGATGAATGGCAGCTTGCGCTTCGGCGGCACGATGGAAGTCAGCGGCCTCGACCTATCCATCAATTCCGCCAGGGTGCGCGGGATCGTGAAATCCGTACACGCCTATTTTCCGAAGTTTTCCGAAAGCGATTTCGACGGAGTGAAACCCTGGGCCGGCTTGCGTCCCGTTTCTCCCGACGGCATTCCCTACCTCGGCCATGTGCCGGGACTGGCGAATCTGCTAGTCGCCACCGGCCACGCGATGATGGGCCTGAGCCTTGGTCCTGTTAGCGGCCGGCTGGTCGCGGATCTGCTTGCGGGCGACCCGCCATTCCGGCCGATTGAGGCGCTCTCGCCGCGGCGATTTTGCTAATCGACGACCGATTGGAATTCACTAAAAACAACGCATCCATGTCGGACCAACCCCTTGCCAGCCCCGAATCTCCGAACCTGCCGCCGCGCCAAACCAGCCCGTATGTGTGGCTTTGCCTTGCCGCCGGGATCGCCTCCGTACTCTACCGGGTGCTGGTGCTCGGAGAAAAGGAACAGACCGCGCTAATGTTCATCGGACTGCCCACGGCACTCGCGATGCTGATCACGTTCCTGCCAAGGTCTAGCAGCGCGACCGGCATGATCATGAAAGGGATCAGCCTGTTCCTGTTACTGCTAGGGATCTTGTTCATCGAAGGCTTCATCTGCATCCTGATGGCCGCGCCGTTTTTCTATGCGGTGGGCTTCATCGTCGGGATTTTCGCCGACAAGGCGAGGGCACGGCGGGAGTTTGAAAAGCGCTTCAAGGTCGTCGTTTTACCGGTGCTGGTGTTGATGAGTTTGGAGGGGATCACGGGGGCGCTTTCCTTTCCTCGGGATGAGGTGGTCACTGTTAGCCGGGAGGTGTTGCTTGCACCCGGCGCTGCGCGCGAGCAACTCGCCCGTGGGCCGCAGTTTGTGCTTTCCGAGCTGCCGGGGTTCTTGAAACTCGGCTTTCCCGCACCCCACCGCATCGACGGCAGCGGGCTGGAAATCGGCGACAAGTGGCTCATCCACTTCGCCGGCGGCGAGGGCAAACCCGGCGATCTATCAGCGGAAGTGGTTGAAAGCGGACCAACCCATATCCGCGTCGCACGCGTCTCGGATACTAGCCACATCGCGCATTGGCTGGATTGGCAAGAGGCGGAGTGGATGATCGAGCCGAGCGCGACCGGCTCGCGGGTGACGCTCACCATGCGCTACCGCAGGCTGCTGGATCCGGCGTGGTATTTCAAACCGATCGAGCGCTACGGCGTGAAAAAAGCGGGCGAATATTTCCTCGCCCAAACCTACAAAACGCCGTGAGTCGCGACGGCGCGATCCAGTTGGCCTGTCTTTACGGTCCACTCGTGAGTTCCGGACTGTTAGCTTGGTGGATTCGCCCGGGGAAATGGTTGTCTATAGGGCTGTTATTTTCACTGGCATGGGTTGCCGCCCTGCTGCCGTGGCTCGACGCCCTGGCCCGGGCCGCAGGGCTTTGGGAATACCATTCGCAAGCTCCGGCTATCGCCGGGATGCCGCTGGCACTGTATTTCGGCTGGATCATCGCCTGGGGGATTTTCGCACCGCTGTTAGCCCACACGCTCGGCGGCCGGATCTGGACCACGGCGGCAGTGCTGATCGCCCTCGATCTGCGGGTGATGCCGGAATTGAGACCCGTGTTGGAACTTCATCCGCAGTGGTGGATCGGTGATTTTCTCATCGCAACGTGCCTCCTCGTGCCGTCGCTGTTCATGGCGAAATGGACCGCATCGCGCACGCAGGTGGGGCTGCGCTGTGGCATGTTAGTTCCGGCGTTCGGCGGGATTTTTCTGGGCATCCCGCTGCTCGTCGAGTGCGGCGATCTCGCCGGAATCCTGAGTCGCTGGCAGGCGCTGTCCGGGTTGCACCAGTCGCTGTTTTTGGCTGCCGGCTTCGCGCTGTCCGTCCCCGGACTAACAGCCGTGCGCGACCTCGTCCTCAGCGGTCACGGCACGCCGGTGCCGCTCGATCCGCCGCGCCGACTCGTGACCCACGGGATCTACGCCTTTGTCCGTAATCCGATGCAGCTCTCGATGACCGCGCTGCTTTTGCTAGAGTCTTTGTTCGTCTGGAGTCCGTGGCCGACCATTCTGGCTTTGACCGGGATTGTTTACTCGGAAGGCCTCGCGCGCTGGTCGGAAAATCAGGACATGCGGGATCGTTTCGGTGCGGATTGGCTGCACTATCATGACTCGGTGCGGCCCTGGTGGCCGCGCTGGAGTCCACGCATCGGCGAGCCTTGCGAACTCTGGCTGGATGCCGGATGCGGGCCTTGCTCCGAGGTGGCGAGCTGGTTTCACCGCCGCCAGCCGCACCAGCTCGAACTCCGTGACGCCACCGAATGGCCGGGCGCGCCACTCGGCCGTGTGACCTGGCATCACCCGTCCTCCGGGCGGCGCGAATCCGGAGTCCGGGCCATCGCCATGGCACTGCAACACCTCGATCTGCCGTGGGCCGCCGTCGGCTGGATCGCGGGGCTTCCCGGCATTTCCCATCTGCTGCAAATCTGCTTCGATGCTGCCGGGACCGGCAGGTGCTAACAGCTCACCGCCAGCCCTTGCTCCATGTCTCGAACTCCGAGGGCCGCAACCGATAGCGGGCGATATTTCCACCGTGCAGGCAGCCCAGCTCGGTTTCCACCACCTCGACGAACTTGCCTCGCTCCGCTTGTGGGATCGACTCGGCGGCCTTCAGGGCGATCCATTTGGTGGCGACGCGCTTGTCCATGCCGCCCAGCACGACTTCCCTAACGAAGTCCGCGAGGGCGGCACGGTGGCGCAACCGGAACTGATCCGGATCCCCCAGAGTCTGCCGGACCGTCGAATAGCGGGCACAGGACCGCCGGTATGCCCGGGCGAAAACATCCCGCAGATACTCCACGCGATTCAACTCATAGACCCCTATCAAACCGCCGACGTAGTCATGGGATTCCACATCCACGAACGACAGCGGGCACAGATTGTAGCGGACAAGCGGGATATTCGCCGCGAGCCGCGAGACCCGTTTGTTGACGTCCTCGAAGGGTTGCAGATAGGGCAAATGCACCATGGCAAAGAACGCCTGCTCAAACGGATCCCGCACCGCCGAGGCTTTTTGCAGGATTTGCCCGAAGCGCTCCTCGATCTGTTGCGGTGTCCCTAACGGATGAAAAACCGTGCCACTAATACCGACCTGGCATGAGCGCAAGCGACCACAGGCCCCCGGATCGGACAGGAGGTTGTCGGACAGCAAGGCATGGAGATTGCAGATGGTGTAGCGGTTGAAATCGAGATCTCCCGCGTCGTCCGCCAGCATTTCGATGGCGGCCTTGTGGTTCAGGATCATCTGAGTTTCCTGCGTGCGCTTGCCTTCCGCATCTTCGCCAAGATCCAGCAGACGCTGGGTTTCTAACAGCGAATAAGTGTTGCCCTCCAGGCGGCTGGAGTTCCACGAAAGGTCGATCAGCAGGCGATCCATCACTTGCCGGAAATAGGTGCCGGCGGGCAGATCGCTCATCCCGACCTGGCCGAGTTCGGCGAGTTCTTTCCGCAGGTCTTCCGGCAGATAGAATGTCTTGTTAGGACGATAGCCATCGAGGAACGAGCCCTGATACTTCACCGGGGTCCGCTGGGTGAGGGGGAGCTGGATGAGCGCGCGGATCTCGAGAGCTTCCGGTGAAAGCCACTCGTGCCGGATCTTGTAAACCGGCGGCTCTTCCCGGACCACGGACGCTGTCATCGGGAAATGTTCTTGTCGTGAGGCAACATAACGCCGCGCCCGCCCTTGACCCCGGATTTCCAATCTCTTTTCGGAAACCAGTTGATCCAGTCTGCGTTGCAGCGTGCGCTTGGGAAATCCGAGTTCGGGACTCTCCAGCAGCTCTTTGACAGACGCGCCATAAACCCGCGCCGCGATGATGCGGAGCAGGTCGTCGAACTCTTGGACTGGAATTTGAAGTGGCATGATTCTGGGTTGATGTGGCACGATTATTTAACATCGCGCCACATCCCGCCGTCTATATGGCACGATTAAGCCAATCGTGCCAGTTAAATTTTCAGTTTTAACAAAATCGTGCCACTTCAGCCGCTGATCTTTTTACGATACGCCAGCGGGCTGATGCCGACGGCCTGCTTGAACTGCCGGGAAAACGCGGATTGGTCGGAGTAGCCGCAGGACAGGGCGATCTGCGCGATAGGTTCGCCGGTGCCTGATAGACGCGAGCAGGCAGCGTCGATGCGGACTTTCACAAGATATTGCCCGGCGGTGAAGTGAAACAGCGAGCGGATGCGCCGGTCGAATTGATAGACCGAGAGTCCGGCCATTTCGGCAAGAGCCGGCAGGCGTAGGGCATCGTCGTAGTGGCGGTGGATGTGATCGATGGCACCGGACAAAGCGGCGAAGTCCTCGTCTTGCTCACCCGGCAAGTGCAGGTCGCGGGAGATCCCGCAAATCCCCGCGACCTGGCCGTTTTTCCCAATGACGGGTTCCTTGAACGTGAGGCACCAGCCGCTGCGGCCGCCGGGGTAAAGGTGAAGTTCGAGGTGATCGCGGATGGGATTTCCACCTCGCAGAATCTCGCGGTCCTGAAGCGCGAACGCTTTGCCGAGCGGAGGAGGAAACAGCTCTTCGGCGGTGAATCCGAGCGCCGCATCCTTGCTCGGCAAGCCGCAACGCGCAGCAAGCGTGTCATTCACCGCCATGTAGCGCCCGCCCGCGTCCTTGACGAAAAAAACGATGTCCGGCACGCCGTCGAACAGCCGGTCCACCGGCAACAGACCGGCCAGCGATTCAAAGAACAATTTGCGAAGGGGTGCGATCTTACTCATTTCCGGTCGCGGTTTTCCTATACAGATTCGGAAGCCCCCGCTAGAGCATTCGCCAAGACCTCGCTGCTATAAATCTTGCAACCCATGAGCCAAGAACCACTTCACGTCATCGATTCGCACACGGAAGGCGAGCCCACCCGGGTGGTCGTTTCCGGCGGGCCGGATTTGGGAAGTGGCACGATGGCTGCAAAAGCAAAACGCCTGCGCGAGGACCACGACTGGCTGCGCAGCGCTGTTTGCAACGAACCGCGTGGCCACGAGGCGATGGTCGGAGCCCTGCTCTGCGAACCCAGCGAGCCAAATTGCGTGTGCGGCGTGATTTTTTTCAACAACCTCTCCACCCTCAACATGTGCATCCACGGCACCATCGGGCTTGCCGTGACGCTGGCCCACATGGGGAAAATCGGCGTGGGATCGCACCGCATCGACACTCCCGTCGGCGTGGTCGTTGCGACTCTGCGCGAGGATGGATCGGTCGAAGTGGCGAATATTCCGAGCTATCGCAAGGCCGCCGCCGTTCCGGTCGAGGTTCCCGGCTATGGCGTGGTGCGTGGTGACATCGCCTGGAGCGGAAATTGGTTTTTCCTCGTCGAGAACCAAGGCCCCCGCGTGGAATTCGCGAACCTCGAGGCGCTAACGGATTTCACCTGCCTCGTTCGCCTGGAACTCGAAAAACAGGGCATCACCGGCGACGACGGCATGGAAATCGACCATATCGAAGTTTTCGGCCCGCCGGCCGATCCCACCCTGGCGGACAGCCGGAATTTCGTTCTCTGCCCCGGCAAAGCTTACGATCGCTCGCCTTGCGGCACCGGCACCAGCGCCAAGCTTGCCTGCCTTCATGCCGCCGGAAAACTCAAACCCGGCGAGACCTGGCGGCAAGCCAGCATCCTCGACACCGTTTTCCAAGGCAGCTACGAGGAGCTGCCCGACGGGAAAATCATCCCCCGCGTCTCCGGCCGCGCTTGGGTGAATGGTGAAAGCACTTATCATTTCAATCCCGCCGATCCATTCCGCCACGGCATCCCTTCACCTATCTATCTATCTATCTATCTAACTAAACATACACTATGAGCATCCAATGGAAGGGCGTCATGCCCGCAACACTGACACAATTCAACGCCGACCTCTCCATCGACCACGGCATCATGGCCGAGCATGGCAAGTGGCTGATAGAAAACGGCTGCACCGCCATCGTCGCGCACGGCTCTCTCGGTGAAGGTGCCACGCTTTCCTTCGAGGAAAAAATCGCGCTGCAGAAAACCTACGTCGCCGCACTCCCTGACACCCCGATCATCCCCGGCGTCGCCGCGCTCTCCACCAAGGAAGCCGTCGATCTCGCGAAAGCCGCGAAAGACAACGGCTGCCGCGGCCTGATGGTGCTGCCTCCCTATCTCTACTCTTCCGACTGGCGTGAAATGAAAGCGCACATGACCGCGGTTATCCGCGCCACCGATCTTCCCTGCATCATTTATAACAACCCGGTCGCTTACAAAACCGACTTCACCCCCGCGCACATCAAGGAACTTGCCGACGAGTGCCCGAACGTCGAGTCCGTCAAGGAATCCTCCACCGATGTCCGGCGCATCGCCGGCATCCGCGAGCTTTGCGGCGACCGCGTGGCGCTCGGCGTGGGCGTGGATGACTGTGCGCTCGAAGGGTTCGCCATGGGCGCGACATTCTGGATCACCGGCGTCGGCGACGCATTCCCAGCTTACAACGTGAAGCTGCTCGACCTCGCGCTGGCAGGAAAAATCGAGGAAGCCATGCCGATCTATCACTGGATGCTGCCGATGCTGCGGATGGACACCGTCGTGAAATTCGTACAGCTCATCAAACTCCAACAGACCCTCGCCACCGGCGGAAAACTCGGCAACAACCGCGTCCGTCCGCCGCGCCTCGAACTCGTCGGCACCGAACTCGCCGAAGCCACCGCCATCATCGAGCTCGCACTCGCCACCGCTCCGGAAATCTAAACAAAGTGGCTGGAGCATCCCTGCTCCAGACCGTGCAGGGGGCGTCTCGCCCCCTGTTTTTTCCACTCTTCCATACTCCCATGATCACTCCACTTCTCGGCACCTCCTTCATCGGCTACTCCCGCTCCACCGGCACCGAACCTTGCGGCAACGGCATCCAGCCCGGCACCGGCACCAAGCTCGAACCCGCCTATCTAACCGCCACGCCCGCGGAAGTGGAAAAAGCCATGGCCCTCGCCGCCGCCGCGTTTCCGATCTACTCGGATCTATCAGGAAAAACCCGCGCCGGATTCCTCCGCGCCATCGCCACGGAAATCGAAGGCGTCGTCGATGACATCGTCGAGCGCGGCCAGTTGGAAACCGCCCTGCCGGAACCCCGCCTGCGTGGTGAAACGGCCCGCACTGTCGGCCAGCTCCGCATGTTCGCCACCCAGATCGAGGAAGGCTCGTGGGTGGATGCCCGCATCGACCGCGCCGATCCCGACCGCAAGCCGATCCCGAAAGTCGATCTCCGCTCGATGCTGCGTTCGTTAGGTCCGGTCGCCGTCTTCTGCGCCAGCAATTTCCCCATGGCCTACTCCATCGCCGGTGGTGACACCGCGTCCGCTCTGGCAGCAGGTTGCCCGGTCGTCGTCATCGCCCACGCCTCGCATCCGGGAGTCGCGGAAATCGTCGCCAACGCCGTGATCCGCGCGGCGAAACTAACCGACATGCCCGAAGGCGTGTTCTCCGTCCTTTACGGCGGCGGTCGCAAGGTCGGCCAAGCCGTCGTCAAACATCCCGTCATCCAGGCCGTCGGCTTCACTGGCTCCCGCGCCGGCGGCACCGCGCTGATGGACTCTGCGGCTAACCGCAAGCAACCGATCCCCGTTTACGCCGAGATGAGTTCGGTCAACCCGGTCGTCATTCTCTGCGGAGCCTTGGAGCGCGGTGAGGAAGCCCTGGCAGAAGGGTTTTTCGGCTCGCTCACCCTCGGCGTCGGTCAGTTCTGCACCAATCCCGGCCTCGTCTTCATCCCCGCAGACAAAGGCGAGGCCTTCCTAACAAAACTCAAATCCCTCGTCGAAGCAGGCACGCCCGGCACCATGCTCAACGCCGGCATCTGTCAGTCCTTCACCGACTCCACCGCCGCCTTCGCCGCCGTGGATGGTGTGGAAACGCTAGCACGCTCCGCCGCCCAAGCCGGTCCCGGCCAAGGTGCGCCCGCCGTCTTCGTTGTTTCGATCGGCGACTTCCTCAAAAACGAAGTCCTCCAGGGCGAAATGTTCGGCCCCGCCACCTTGATCGTGCGCGGCTCGTTAGAGGAAATCGAAGCCGCCATCCCTCACCTCGAAGGCCAGCTCACAGCGAGCCTCCACGCCAGCGACGCCGAGCTCGCCGCTAACAGCAGCCTCGTCCTCGCCCTGCAAACCCGCGCCGGCCGGCTCATCTTCAACGGCTTCCCCACCGGCGTCGAAGTGTGCAACAGCATCGTCCACGGCGGCCCGTTTCCCGCCACTTCGGACGGCCGCAGCACTTCGGTTGGCACCATGGCGATCTTCCGATTCTGCCGCCCGATCGCCTGGCAAAGCTTTCCGGACGCCGCACTTCCCGCGGAACTCCAAGAAGCAAATCCGCTCGGCATCAAGCGCATGGAGTGAGCGAGATCCGAGATGGCCTTCGGGTCGTGTCCACATCGGTCTCGGGTGTCGCCAGACCGAACCCGGCAGGCGTCACATCGGTCTGCGGTGGTGGACACATCGCTCTCCGATTCGTCCACGTCGGTCGCCGGTGCGTTCACATCGATCTCCGGTGCTATCCACATTGATCCCGGCTGCTTTCCACATTGATCTCCGATAGGTTCCGCTTTCTCCCTATGCACTTTATTAGCCTAATTTCCAACCGGATAGCTAACTCTCAAGTTCCGCACCGCGTGATGCGGGGAAAACACATCCGCTAATTCTCGTCCATCTCCCGACGCCTCATCTCCTTTCGATCGATTCCCTGTTCCTTGAAAAAGGCCAGCGCTCCCGTCTCGTCCACCTGTGCCCATTTGGTGATGGCCTGCCACACCATGCGATCCCTCTCGAGGGACTTGGGCAAGAACGTGGAAAACCATATTGCATAGTCCTTGCCGTCCGTTGGCTGGATTTGAACGTCGTTCAGTCCGTCGAACATGAGGAGCTTCTCGGCATCGGACATGCCCAGGCTTTCAGCCCATTTGCGTGAAGCGGCAGGCGATGACCGGCTGTCGCTGAATTTCCCGCAGAGCGTGCCCAGGCCCGCTTTCATCCACTCGGGACGCGACCGATAGCGATCACGGAATGCGAGGAACAGCGCGGTCCGGTCATCGTCGTTGTTCAATGGCCCGGTGAGTAAACTCAGTTGGAACTCCGGATCGGCCTTTCCGGGCAGCCTGTCAATTGCATCCAGGACCAATACCGGATCCCGAAGCGCCATTTTTCCCAAGATGACCCTCACCTGATCAAACCGCAACGTTTCAGGCGAATCCGTCGCGATTGCCACCAGTCCATCCAGCACCCGTTGGGGGTCACGGTCACCGAGGCGGGTCAGCACGTATTCCAACCAATCTCGTGTCCCGGCATCTTCGAAAACACGCGGGTCCATTTCTTCTTTGGCGTTAAGGACATAATCGAGGGCATGGCCGGGGTCCTGGTCCGCCATGGCGATGATGCACAGCGTGATCTGCTCGTATTTGGCAGCTCCGTTCATATTCAGAGTCGGATCCTTCGACAGGGAAATCAGTTGGATGAGTTCCTCCAGCCCTGACAGGTCCAATTGCAGGACTGCCTTCAGCGCATCCTTGTTAAGATCGGTCATCGAAGCCATGTCGCCGGTGAATGTGGATTTCCGTCCTTCGAGGAATTCGAGGAGCGATTGGTAAACCTCTCCCGCAACCGCGTGGTTGGAGGTGCGTTGGTATTTCGAGCGGTAAACGGGCTTCTGTTCGACCGGATCGCGTTGGTGGGATTTTGAGCGCAAGGCCGCCGCGGAAGAAGGGTGCTGTTGTTTCAGTTTCGCGAGACGCGAACCTTGCAGCTCCCCGAGAATGAGCGCGGCGATCAGGATGCCGAGACAGGTGAGGGAGGTTTTCATTTCGATGCGGGCGATTTGATCCGGGCTACGATCTTGGCCGCCTGCTCCTGATCCGAAAGTAAGCCGGCGAGCTTTTCCACCTTCTCCAATCCGAATTCGGGACCAAGCGACTTCAGCAGGGCGATCATCGCATCGTCGTTCAAGTCCATGTTCTTATAGTCCAGCATGGCGTCGTAGATCCTTTCCGTGCGGCTCCATTTTGCCGCCCAATGCCCCAGCGCCTCCCCAACCCGCTTGTCCGCCTCCTCCGGATACCGGGTTTCCAGCCAGCCCTTGTAATTGGCGATGGCCTTTTTCAATTTACCCGATGAGCTGGCTTGGTAGATCTCGTTCGCACCCGCATTTCGGATGATCGCCTCGGTTTCAGCCGGGGAGAACTCATATTTGGCGAGCAACATGTCCACCCTGGCAAAAACTCCGGAGATATGGTCGAAGTCGATTTGATGCAGTTTGCCAATGATCTCGTTGGCCTCCTTTTCCGGAAGCAGCTCGCGGGTCACCTGGATAAATCCCGCCGCGTCCTTTCGCAACGATGGCTCGACCGATCGGATGAGTTGGTCGAACTCGCAGAAGATCTCGTTCGGCAACAGTGGCCGGAGGATCGTCGCGGCTTCGGCCGGGTTGGAGAATATCAGGCCATACGCCAGTCCGATCCGCATCTTGCCCTCCAGGTATTCCTTGGAAGCACCCCGCATTTCCGGGATGGCGCGGATCTGATCGAGGTGCCCGTGGAACCAGGCGAGTGCCCTTGTTCCGTCGGTCTCGGACAAGCTTCTCAGGTATCCCGATAAAGCCCCGCGTGATTGCTGGACGCCGAGGATCAGGTCGGGTGTCAGATGGTCCATCATCGCATTGAGCGCTTTCTCGGGATCACTTACTCTCCCCGTCTCCGGATCGCGATCCGCGAGCGCTTCCAGAATCATTCCGAGCAAGACGATCCGGTCATCGGAGGACATCGGACTGGCGGTGGTTTCCTGGATCAGGGAAATCATGGCTTCGTCGTCCAAGTCGTCGAGGTATTCGATCGCTCCCCGATAGCGCGGCACATCGCGGTCTCTCGCCTTCAGGTCGCGGGCCAGCCGCTCGGGCAGGCTCATGCCCGCCGCAGTGGCGCTCCTTGTCCGCGACTGGCCGGAAGGGGAGGAGTCGGCCGTCGTTTGGAAACGCGTTTCAAGTTCACGGATCGATGCCTGCTGCCGCGCGAGTGGAATGCCGCAGAGGACGACGGTGGTGCCGAGGGCGGCGAGGGTGGTTTTTTTCACAACGATGGCACTGGTGGTGGTTTTGCCGAGACTTGAAAGCGCGGGAATCAGCAGCACGGGCGCGGCCTTGGCCATTTCAGCAGTAAGGCCGATGGTTAGAGCACCGATGGAAAGTGCGATGCCGCAGCGGCCGAGGATTCTTTGGAGCGTCTCCAAGGCGCGGCGGGATTGCTTCTGCACGGCTGCGGCGGATTTCCCGACGCGCTGAGCGATCTCCGGGAAGGTCATTTCGCTCACGAAATGCAGAAGAAGCACGTGGCGATCCGCCTCGGGAAGCGTGTCGATGGCGGCGTCCAGGTGCGGCAGCGCGTCCTTCCAGGCGGGATCGTTAGAGTCGGAGGAATCGGCGGGCGCACGCATGAGGGCTTCTTTCTTGCGATGGTGACGGGACTCGGACCGGCGGACGGATTTCGCCTCCAGAATCGTCGTGCGATGCAGCCACGCGGGCAACGGAGCATTTCCGCGGGCCACTTGCGCCGCCTTCTTCGCCAGCACGCCAAGAACGCGCTGGGCCACATCTTCGGCCAGCGTCCGGTCGTTCAGGGTCCGCAGCGCGGTGTGGAAAACCAGGCCGGAGTAGCGCTCGGCGAGGCGACGGAATGCCTGCTCGTCGTGCGACTTCACAAAAGCATTCAAGAGATCCTCGTCTGTCGGCGTCATCGGCATTTCTACCCCATTACTGCCAGTTTCCAGGCAGAGCGGACAATTTTCTGATGAAAAATTTCACGGCTCCGGATCGTGCTGATGGCAATCGCGGGAACCTCCGTCTGAAGCCCATGGGCTGAGCGGATCGGAATGCAGAGCGAGCGATAGCGAGTCCTTCAAAATCGCAAAGCGCATCCCGCATGGCCGAAGGCAATCCGCTCCTCCTTGGTTTTTTTGGATGCCGCCGCTTGGCTCAATCCTTAATCCATAAAGGCAGTGGGCTGAAGCCAGCGCTCCATGGCGTGCCCTTCAGCCTTACTCATTGATTGCGTTCCGCGGGCTTCCCGGACGTGCCGAAACTTCACCTGAATTTCACGTGAGGTTTCTCGCCGGACCGCGTATGAAAACCCCATGCGAATGATCGGGCTGTTAGCGTTGCTGGGAATGGTGCCGGTGTGGGCGGGGGAAATGCCGGAGAAGGCGGCGGGCTATCATGCGGCGCTGGTGAAACGACCGGAGAGCGCGCAGTTGTTCGAGCGCTTCCGCGACGCGTGGCTGGAAGAGCGATCGGTGGAGGAGCTGGAAAAGGAGTTGTCCGCCCGGGCTGAGGGAAAAGATGCAGGCGCCTGGGCAATTCTTGCCCGGGCCTATCTGGCGGCTGGGAGAACGGATGAGGCGTTGGCCGCTTTCGACAAGGCGCGGGAGCAATCGCCGGCGACCTGGCTGGCTCTCGAAACGGCCGGGCTGCGGCTGGCGGCCAAGGATTTCGCGGCGGCGGAGAAGGACGCGCTGGCGGTTCCGGAAGGCGATCCGAAACGGCTGGATGCGGTAAAACTCGCCGGCCTCGCCTGTTTGCGCGCCGAGCGGATCGACGAGGCGCTCGCCCACTGGACCAAGGCGGTGGCGGCGGCTCCGGGCGACAACGCCCTGCTCGAGGATCTCACGGAACTGACCTGCCGCGAGGGGCGTTTCGACCTGGCGCTGGAGTATTGCGGGAAATGGCGCGATGCGACTCACGACGCTTACGGCAAGGCGATGGCGACTTTGCGGCGTTCCGAGTTGTTGCTGGGGTCCCAGCGCTTTGACGAGGCGATGACCGAGGTGGCAGCGGTGCTCAAGGTGTCGGGCGATGACTCGTGGCTGGAGCGCGAGGCGATCGCGCGGGCGGAGCAAGCGCACCGCCAGCGGGGGAATGCGACCGGCTGGGCGACGTGGATCGGCGTGCTGGTGCAGGAGAATCCGGCGCGGCTGAATTTCCGCCGCGCCCATGCCCAGGCGCTGGCGGCGGCGGGAAAAACCGACGAGGCGCTGGAAGTGCTGACCGAGGTGATGAGGCGATCGCCCGGTGACGTTACGGTGCGCTGGTTGCGGATCGGTTTGCTGGAACAGTCGATGAAACTGGCGCAAGCCTACGAAGAATGCGCTGAGCTGGCGGCCAAGGAGAAATCGGAAACGGCGGGACTGAGGTTGGCGGAGCTGGCGTTCCGGTTGGAGAAAAAGGATGAGCTGAAGCGGGCGCTGGACGGAGTTCTGGCGGCGGCGGATTCCGGAAAGCAGGTGAACCTGGCGAGCCTCTATGCGCGTTACGGCCTGCCCGAGGGGGCGGAGCGGATCTGGCGCGAGGAAGCGGGCGGCGAGCTAGGCGGACAGGCGTTGCGGCAGTTGGCGAAGCATTTGAAATCGGCCGGCCGCGAGCGGGAGGCGATCGAAGTCTGGAAACAACTCGGCGCGCGCGAGGTGGCGCAGGATCGGATCGACGCGGCACAGATGCTCGCCGCGGCGGGCGAGAAGGGAGCGGCGCGCGAAATTCTGGAAAGCGGGCGGGCGAAATTTTTGGCGGAGTCCGGCTACGAGGCGGCGGTGGCGGACTTGGCGCTGGTCGAAGGCAAAGCGGACGAAGCGCGGGCGATTTATCTCAAACTTGCGCGCGCTGCCAAACAGCCGGACGAACTAGCGGCGGCGGTCAAGGGCTGGTTGCGCACATCGGCGGGCGCGGCGGACCCGCTGAAAGATTTGGGCGAGGAAACGGCGGACCGCTGCCTGCGTGCGGCGTGGCTGGCAGCGGCGGGCAAACCCTTGCCGACGGTCCTTGCCGGCGATGCGCTCGAGCGCTCGATGCGGCAGGCGTTGCTTCGCGAGCAAGGGCGGTGGGCGGAAGTCGTGGCGATGATGGAGGCGGTTCCGGGCGAACGCGGGCCGCTGCTTCTTAGCGAGTTGGCGGAAGCGAAGTCGGCGGCAGGGGATTTACCGGGCGCATTGGCGGCGGCCCAGGCGTGGCGCGCGCGGGTGCCGGACCAGCCGGGGCCGTGGCTTTTCGAAGCGGGAATCCTGGAAAAACTCAACAAACAGGCGGGCGCCACGGTGCTGCTGCGGCGGGCGGCGGCACGCTTTGAGGACAACGAGGAAGTGGCCCGGCGGCTGGTTGCGGTTCTCCAGGACTCGCTCGATCCGCGCGAATCGCTGGAGTGGGCGTGGAAGCGGCACGATCGTTCACAAGACGAGGCGGTGCGCTCGGGCTGGCTGCGGGAAATCCTGCGGGTTTCGAAAGAGCGCGAGAAACTCGAGGATTTGAAAGAGCGCTTCGAGGAACGCGCCCGCCGCGATCCGGCGTCGCCGGGGCCGTTGGTGGCGCTGGCGGAACTCGCCAAGGCGCGCGGCGATTCGCGGGCGGAACTGGATTTGCTCCGGCGCGCGGCCGTAAATGCGCCGCGCGACATGGCGGTGATTTCGTCGCTCGCAGCGCTGGAGGAGCGCTCGGGTGAAACGGCTCGGGCGTTGGAACGCTACGAAATCCTGAGGCGGCTGGCCCCCGGACCTGACTCGGCGCGACAACTGGCGCAGGCGAAAATCCGCCTTGGCGACATCGATGGCGGCATGCGCGATTTGCAAGCGCTGGCCGGGGAAAAAGGGATCGATCTCCGCGCGCTGGAACAAAGCGCCGGCGACCTCGCGGCGCGTGGCTACGTCGAGGAAGCGGCCCGCATGCTCGCGGCGGTGGATCCCGCGCACCGCACCGCGCGGCTGAATTTCGTGCTGGGAATGCTGCTCGATACCGATGGCCGCGAGCAGGAAGCGGCGGATGCTTTCACCCGGGTCATGGCCGAGCCTGACGATCCAGCGGAAATCCGGCAGCGCTCCGCCTATGGCTACGAGGGTTCATCCCGGACGCGGCAGTATTCGCAGTTGCTTCAGGCTTACAGCGGTCACGAGGAGCGCATTCCCGGAACTTTCAATGGCATGCAGATCCCTCAATCACTGGTGGAGGCAAAGATGAACGTGAAATCACGCTTGTCGCGGCTCGCGATGCAACACGGCGGCGAAATTTGGACCAAGTTCGCCACCGTCGTCCCCGAACTGGCGGCGGCGACGCCCGAGCAATGGCGCGAGGCGATGGATTTCTCCCAAACCAGCCAGAACAGGCAACGCGCGTCCTGGTGGGATTTCATCAAGGAGCATCCCGGCAATCCCCTCGGCGTGGAGCTGCTCGTAGAGCAAGGCCAGTATTCCAGCGGGACGCCCGAACAGGTGGAAGCCCTGCTGAAAACCGATCCTCCGCCGCGCCTCCAGATGATGGTGATCGCATACCGGGTGACCTGGCGCGCGGACAATCTGGAGTTTCTCGAATCGATCGACCCGGTGGCATGGCAGGACGAATCGATCCGCGGCCAGGCATTGCACCTTGTCGAGCGGATGTTCCAGATCGCCTGTGCCGAGGGTGCAGAAACTCCTGTCACCGCCAGCGAGTGCTCGCGCGGACTCGCGGTGCTGGGAAAAGCCGGTTTCGGGGAACCGGAAGCGAGCCGCCTCAAGCTGCTGAGTGCCCGGCTGGCCTTGCTGGAAGAAAAGCCGGATGATTTCCTGAAGCACATCAACCCATGGATGCCCATGTCCCGGAAGGAGACCCGACGTCAGAGCTACTACGGATCGGGTGTTCCGCTGGATGCCTTCGAACATTGGCGGAAAAAGGCGGGTGACAAGGCGGCGGAGGCCCTGATCGCCCGGATCGAGTCGCCCGTGCTGCGTTGCCAAATCAGCAACGATGCAAAGCCCGAGCAACGGCTCGCGCGGGTGAATCGCGAGCTTGCCGCGCTGCCGGACGATGCGCCCGCAAAGACGCGCCGCGTCCTGATCCAATGGAAATGGTCGCTCCACCTGCGGGGCGAGAAAATCAGTCCGGAGCTGCGCAAGGAATGGGAAGCAGCCGTAAATGATTCCGATCCGTTCCTGGCCTTTCTGGCGAATCTCCAACTGATGTCCACCGCGCGGGTCGATACCGGCCCGACGCAACAAGATCGGCTGAAAATCCAGGAACTCCTGGCCAAACTGTCCGCCTCCCCGGACCCCGAGGATCAGGAATACGCGGTTCAGTACGGCGACCAATACAGAGTTTCATCCCGCAACTCCCGGATGCAGAACCAACCCGTGGCGACCCGCTGGGGTGCGGGTGCCAGTTTCTCGTCCGGCTACAACAACAGCGGGAACAACCAAGCGCTGCCCTCCATCATCGCCATGATTGACCGGGACCAAGCCGTCCGCGAAGCCGCCAGATTCCTGGAAACCGCCGCCCGCGCCTCCGCCGGACAGCCTCAGAGTTTGAGGGAATCCGTCAAATCGCTGTCTGACGCCGGCCTGTTGGATGGTGCGCTGGCCCGGATTTCCCTGCCAGCCGCTGCCGGCCTCGGGCGACGGGTGGCGATGCTCACGCTGCTGGACGCCTGCTCACAGCCCGACCGCGCCCGCAGTCTGCTGGAGGAAATCGCGAAATCCCGGCCATGGGAAACCCGCTGGACCGTGGAGCTCGCCCTGCGCACGCCGGACGATGCGGAAATGCGTCGCCTGCTGGACAGCGTCGCGGAACGCGGGGACTTCGACCGGACCCTGGGTGGCTTGCTCGCTCCACCGAACCAAAAGGATTCGGGCCTTTTGACACGGTTGACGCGACTCGTCGAATGGGCACCCGAGGCGAAAGGCCACCGAGGCTGGATGGAACCAGCGTTGATGTTGCTGGCAAAAGGCGGTCGGAACGGCTTGCAAGGAGGTGAAGACCTGTTTGCCTGTTTCCGCCGCTATGTGAACTTCGCGCTCGATGACAAGAGACTGGGCGAACTTGGTTTCCGCATGATGCACGTCGCCCGCCGCCTTGAGACGCCGGAAGAAATCACGAACGCCGCCCGTCGGGCGCTCCTTTCCGGAGCTTACACGACGGCCGAGTGGGCATTCCCCAACGCGTCGAGACAGGGAGACATGGCGTTCTCCGCGCTGGAACACCTAGTTTTGGTGGCTGAAAAAAGTGGCGATGAAGCGGCATTCCCCGCCGATTTCCGCGAGCGGCTGAAGACCGTCGATCCCGAATCCGAGGCTTGGATCGCTAAAATGCTGGCGGCGAAATCCGTGACCGAGTTGCCGGACATTTCAAACGCCCAGGCGAAATCCGGCGGCTGGGTCGCGCTGGCCCGCCACGAAGCCGCCATGTTGCGTGCGGTGAAATTGCCGGGCCGCGAGGCATGGCTTACCGGGGTTTTCCGCGAGCACAAGTATTCTGCGCTTTCCGGGAATCTCCAACACGTCGTCCGCGAAAGCCTGCTCGAGGCAGGGAAGGCCAAAAAAATGAATGACCGCGTGTTCGCCCTGCTGGAGGCCGCCGCAGGTCCGCGCCAGTCGTGGGGCAAGGAACCAAAGAAGACGCTTCCGGGAATCGATCCCTTTGTCGAAAACCCCCAGCAACTCTCGATCGCCGCCACGTTCATCCTCACCAGCGCGGGAAAAGCCGATGCCCCGACGCTGCTCGCTGTGCTCGACATTTTCCGCGAAGCGCGGGTGCCCGTCAGCGATGCGAATTCGGTTTTCACCGCGCTTGGCGGCTGGAGCCGTGAGGAAAACCAGCCACCGCGCAAGGTAATGATCGCGGAGTTGCTAGGCGACAAGCGCGAGACGCCGCTCACGCTCGGAGTCTGGCAATTCAGGGGCGGCCCCGGCACCAAGCCTCAGTTCGTCTGGGGTCTGCCGCAGGTGGTCCAGGCCGCCCAGGTTTCAGGACGTGACAAAATGGCGAAGGCAGTGAAGGGAAATGCCGACGCCGGATTTCTCGAACTTTTCCAAGTGTGGCTCGGCACCAGTGACCGGACCTTGCAACGCCGGACCCTGCTCAAGGCCGCTCCCGATCTCGCAAAACTCCCCGCCGAGATCCGCAGCGCGGTGATCGACACCCTGACCGCCGGCATGGGAACCGCGGACCTGAAAGACTTGCCCCCGCAGGTCTCGGCGCGGCTTACGGAAAATCTCGCCGTCGCAAGCAAGCTGCGGATCAAATCGGCGCGGCAAGCCTTCGAGAACATCAAGTCGAGTCCCTCGACCGATCGGAGTTACCAGATCGGATCCTTGCTCGGTCCGGTGATCGGGGATGACGAGGCGTTCGTCGCCGAAGTCCTCGCTGACTGGCGGCCACTCGCGGAGGCGGACAAGAGCGGTAAGGAAATCGGGGCATTCATGGGCGGAATCATTTCCAACTCCGGCAGTGGTCCGGAAATGACCATGACTTTCCTGCGACTCTTGGATTCGCTCTCCAAAGACTTGCCGATTCCCTTGCCGCGGAACTCCAACTGGGGAGATCCGATGGAAAACCTCTGGAGCCGGCTCAGGCACCAAGTCCTGGTTGATCCGCAATTCTGGCGCGAGGCCGCCGCGCTGTCGCCACGACTGCAGGCGCAATTCTGGTTGCGCGGCCCCCAGCATGCCGAGAACGGCAATTTTGCCGTGGATCCCAAGCTCGTGAAATCCCTCCGCGAAGCGGCCAAGGGAAGCGAAGTCACCCGCACCGCCCTGGAGTGGTGCCTGCTCTGCGCGGCGATGCGGTCTGAAGAGGATTCCAAGGTCGACGGCGGGGCCCTGCTCGATTTCGCAAAAGCACTCAAGGCCGCCGGTTCATCCACCGAATCCATCGCCGCGCTGCTGCTCCGCGGCTACCGCAGGCTCCCGCGCATGGAGAACCCCGGCGCGGTCATGGCGGAAACCCCGGCCCTGCTCGCGGGACTGAAATCCTTCCCGGATAATCAAGGCGGCACGGTTTTCCAAGGCGTCCAGAGCTTGTGGGAACGGGTCCAGCGCGAACGACTCAAGGCCAGCGGAAATCATTCCGAACCCGTGGTGCCCGAGCCCGTCTATCCGGTGGAAACTGCGGCGTTGCTGAAATTCGCCCTCACCCGGAATGTCGATTCTTCACGCGTCAACCAATACGGCCGCGGACTCACTCCCATCGTCCTCGCCACTGGCGATGCCGATTTGCTCGCTCTCTGGATCAAATTCGGCGGGAAATCGCTCGGAGGTGATCTCCCGCTCATCATCGCGCTGCTGGAAAAGGACCGCGTCGCCGAAGCCCTTGCGCTGGCCCCCACCGCAGGTCGGAGTTTTAATGGCTCCCGGCGATTCGACTCACACCTGGAAGCGCTCATCCCGAAACTCAACTCCGTTTCCACCCCGCAATCGTTTGGCCTGATGGTCGGGCTATCCCTGTTGTCCGATGCCTCTGGAGACGAAGCCCCTGCCGAACCATTCGCGGCGCGAAAAGCCCGGCTCGCCGCCGACTTCGAGCGCATCCGGGGCACACTGACTGTAGCGGATCGCGCCGCCCTTTGCCTGTCGCTGGGCCTGACCCGCACCTTTGATCAAAAGCACGTCCCGGGGCTCGACGAGTTCGCCAGCGAGGCGGTGGCCAAGGAGTTCCAGAAAATGCTGATCTCGGGCGAAAGCGATTCCGCCGTGGCCAAGCTCTTCGTCCCGGCCGTCTGTTCGCGGCTGTTTGCCGACGATTTGTCCGGGATCACCCTCCTCACCGCCGCCATCGCCGCCGTGCCGCCGGGACCGCGCGGTCAAAGCTCGGATTTCCAATCCACCATTCATCCGATCCACCACTGCTTGGCCGCTTACGCCAACCGTCACGACGCGAAACTTCCTAAAGCCTCGGCGGAGGTCATCCTCGCTTACGCCAAGGCGCTTGCCGGTCGCAAGAACCCCCGGTATCAGGGCATCGCCTCTCAATACATCCACCTCGCCGCGACCGATCCCGCCTCGCTCGAAGCCGACCTGAAAAGCTGCGGACTCGATGGCCTCAAGCCCAGCACCTACAACGCCAACGGCGGCTACTCGTTCACTCTTGAAACGTATCAAGCGATGATGCGCGTAGCACTGCTCCATCCCACCGCCTCGGAAGCCTTGCTGGACTCGCTCGGCCCGCCGTTGAACAACGGCACCACGACCGGCGTGCTGCTGCCATCCCTCCAGGACCCGAAGCTGCGCGCCAGGATTTCCCCCGCCCTCTTTCTCAAGTGGAACCGCCACCTGCGGGCCGCAACCCCAAAGGACTTGGAGGCCATCAGTCTCTACGCCACCGAACGGCGCGCGGATTTCGACGAGACCCAGCGGGCCGAACTCGACGGCTTGCTGCTGCGCTTGCAAGAAAGGGCGAAGCCCATGGACCCCGCCCGCCGCCAGGAAATGCGTGCCCGGGACGAGCGACCGAAACGCGAAGGAAACGATCTATTACCTTGGGGGCAGCCACGCTGATCCGAGTGTACCTGAAAGTGGCAGGCAAAATAGGGGAAGTGGAAATTGATCCACTGCGCCTGACGGGAATTCCGGCCGTCGAATTGTTGCGACCCGCTCTCGACCGTCGTCCGGCGGTGGTGTAATCCCGCCGCCGTGACACCAAGCCCGCCACCTCCCGCCGTCGTGAGTCCCGACCTTGAAATCAAGGACGCCCAGCTCATTTTCAACCGCGTGTGGAAGGAACTCGAACAAGAGTCCGGCCGCGAGCATCTGCGTTTCCCCAAGGAACTCATCCTGCTAGGCGGCGCACCCGGTTCCGGCAAGGGCACCAACACCGCCTTCATCCGCCAGGTCCGCGGGATTGCCGCCCCGCCGATCGTCATCAGCGAGCTGCTCAACTCCCCGGATGCCAGGAAAATCAAGGCCGGCGGCGGCATGGTAGGCGACGAGGAAGTCCTCCGCCTGCTGTTGCGCGAACTCCTCAAACCGCAGTTCCGCGACAGCGCCGTGCTCGATGGATTTCCCCGCACCACGGTACAGGTCGAGTGCCTCAAGATGTTCTACGACCAAATGATCCTGCTCCGCCGCGAGTTTTCCAACACGCCCGTCGCCCATCATTTCAGGCAGCCCACGTTCCACATCATGGTGCTCTTCGTCGATGAGCCGGAAAGCATCGAGCGCCAGCTCAAACGCGGCCGCGAAACGTTGGTCCACAACACCGAGATCCGCCAATCCGGCGTCGGCGAACCGGAGGAAGAGCGCAACACCGACTTCGATCCCGACCTCGCCCGCAACCGCTACCGCACCTTCAAGGAGAAGACCTACGACGCCCTCGTCTCGCTCAAACAGATCTTCCACTACCACTTCATCAACGCCCAGGCACCGATCGAAGTCGTCCAACAGAACATCATCCAGGAGCTCGCCTACCAAAGCTCGCTCGAACTCGACCCCCGCACCTACGACACGCTGCGCCACATCCCGCTGGCCGATGAGATCGTCCAGTCCGCCCGCCAGGAACTCGTCAACCGGCTCGACAGCTATCAGGTCGAGCATCCGCAGTTGCTGCAAGCCGTCGTCGATTTCATCCAGGATAAAATGATGCCGATCGTCAAACGCTACGCCGTCAGCGGGCGGGCGATGATCAACACGGAGGAATCGCTTTTCAAGGATCCCACCGCCATCGCGATCCTGATCGACATCTATTCCGAGCGTGGATTCCGGGCCAACGTGGACATCCACCGCGTGGAAATCCCCGACCGCTTCGACCTCGCCACCGGCCGGATCGAGACCCGCGAAAAACGGGTGTTCCGGATCTCGGTCCTCTTCGCCGGCTCGAAAATCCGCCGCGGGTGAAATCAGGAGGGTGGGACTTCGGCCCACCCGGGTTGACCGCAGGTCCACCCTCCATAGCACTCCACGGTTAGGTTCCGACGGGTCTTTTTTCCTTGCCGCCTCCGCCTCGTCTGCTTTGGTGCTCGAGAATTTTAAAACTTGCCACGGCAAAACGCGCGCGATCCGGCACGCAATCCGCTTTGGCAGGAGAAGCCCTTTCCCCTGATCCATCATGATTTTCCCTACCGCGTCCGACGCAAATTCCCGCTTTGAAGAAAGCCCGATCCATCGCCGCCGTGTCCTCGGTGGCCTTGGCCTTGCCGGTCTAGGGTTGCTGGTTTCCGCCACTTCCGCGAGCGCCGCTACCTCGGCAGCCGCGCCCAAAGTGACCGCACCGACCCAAGCACGCAGCCAAACGAACTCGCAAACCCAGCGGATCGACCTCACCGCGCTGAATCCGGACTGGGTGCGCAATCAAGGAACCTTGCTGCCGGATTACACCCGCTACCTTTGGAATCTGAAACTGAAAGCCATTTCCCCTGCGCAAGTCATCGAGGCTCACGCCAAGAACAAGGGCTCCATTTGGAACACCCTGCCGCCCAAGTCCTGGTGGACCCGCATGGGCTACACCCTGCGGGTCGCCGACCGGATCGCCCAAGAAATGAACGTCAACCAAGTGGAAGTGATTTCGGCCTATCGCTGCCCCGCTTACAACGCCCATTGCGAGGGTGCCAAAGCCCGCTCTTGGCATCAGGCGAACGTCGCCGTGGATGTGAAATTCCCGGGGCGGGCCTCGCAGGTCACGGCCACCGCGCGCAATCTCCGCGATCGCGGACTCTTCAAGGGCGGCGTCGGTGGTTACTGGGATTTCACCCACATCGACACCCGCGGCGAGAACATGAACTGGTGACCTGCGGGGTCACCCTTTCACCTGGCCGTTGCCTGCGGGCCGTGTGACAAGCAGCGGCTCCGGCAGCGGGAAATGCACTACCGCAACCCGTGCTCCTGTTCCGCCACGTCCCGTGAAGTGACAGCGCGCGTGCGGCAAGCGTCACGACTCGTGGCAGCTTGGTATTCCGCGCCGGACTTCGTCTCCGCTTGGTGTCTGAGGTGAGGACACTGCCGCAGCGCACCGGTCGCAGTTTCTAACGACAAATTTATCTCGTCACCGAGAGGGAACTGCCGAAGTAATTGGCGCACCGATGAGCACCCGATCTGTCCCGGACCAGGAGATCCACCACCTCCGCGATCTATCACCCCAACAAGTCCGCTCCGGGTTGGCGGCGTGGCTCGGGTGGTTGTTCGACGGGCTGGACATGCACCTCTACACGCTGGTGGCGACGGCGTTTGTGGCGCAGTTGCTGATGACCGGCGAGTCCGATCCCGAGGTGGGGACCAAGGCGTCGATCATCCAGGCGG
>JANOZJ010000149.1:0-3661 GCA_031429315.1 Akkermansiaceae bacterium | reverse complement strand
CGACATCCCGCAGCCGTCGTCGCTCACCCGGATCAACGCCGAGCCGCCGCGATCGATGTCCACCCGGATTTCCCGCGCCCCGGCGTCGATGCTGTTTTCCACCAGCTCCTTGACCACCGAAGCCGGGCGCTCGACCACCTCGCCCGCCGCCACTTGGCTGGCGAGAATGTCGGAGAGCACGCGGATCTTGGGCATCGGGGGGGAAAGGGAAAGGCAGAAGACCGCAAGACACAAGACGCAAGACGCAAGACGCAAGACGCAAGACGCAAGACGCAAGACGAGAGACGAGAGACGAGAGACGAGAGACGAGAGACGAGAGAGACTCGCCCAAGCTTCCCTCATTTTTCCACTTACAACTTTTCACGACTGGAATCCCGGGCGCTCTCGACATATTGGAGCCCATTAGACGGTTTGCCAAAAAATTAAGTTCCGTTATTCGGAGTGCGTCTTGCAGACGGAACGGATGGTTTTCGGGCGACCGATCAAATCCCGGATCGAGTCAACGAGCTTGTCGCTGAGATCCCTACTTTGTTTGGTGAAGTAGCCTGCCAGATAGTGTCTCTTGAGATGCTGCCAGAGACGCTCGATCGGGTTGAAGTCGGGGCTGTAGGGCGGCAAGTAAATCGGTTCGATATGATGCCAACGCAGGCTCTTGGTTTTGTGCCAACTAACATTGTCGAGCACGAACAGCACGCGTTTGCCGCGAGGCCGTGGCACCTCGGCGGCCATCGCGTCGAGAAAGACCTGGAAGACTTCCGTGTCGCAATGGGGAACGATGAGGCTCACCAGTTGGCCGCTCGAAGGATTGACCGCGCCGATGACGTTCTGGCGGACATGGCTCCTCTGATAGGCTTGGGTCGGCCGCGAGCCCCGTTTGACCCAATTCTGACGGGGCCGGGGATCGCCTTCGAAGCCGGCTTCGTCGCCAAAGAAGACTTCACATGCAGGGTCTTCCAAGAAACCGCATGGCATCAAATTCCCTTTTTCCAAGAGGATGCCTTGACCCCGCTCGGGGAGGGGGAATAGGGTCCGCCCGATTCTCCGTGTAAGCGCACGATTCCCCGCCCTCATGAATATTCACGAATACCAAGCCAAAGAGCTTTTCGACCGTTTCCAAGTCCCCAGCCCGCGTGGCGCTGTCGCCAGCACTCCTGCCGAGGCGGAAGCCGCAGCCCGCGAATTCAGCGGCGCGAAGCTCGTGATCAAGGCGCAAGTCCACGCCGGTGGCCGCGGAAAAGGTCATTTTACCAACGGCTTCAAAGGCGGCGTCCATCTCATCGAGTCGCCGGAGCAAGCCGCCGAGTTCGCTGGGAAAATGCTTAACCAAACCCTCGTCACCATCCAAACCGGCGAAGCCGGCAAGCTCGTCAGCAAGGTGATGATTGCCGAAGCGGTGGACATAACTCACGAGTATTATCTCGCCATTCTGTTGGATCGCGCCACCTGCCGCCCGGTCATCGTCGTTTCCACCGAAGGCGGTATGAGCATCGAGGATGTCGCGCACGACACTCCGGAAAAGATCGTCCGCCAGTTCGTCCACCCGCTGTTAGGTCTCCAGGGCTACGAGGTCCGCAAGCTAACAGCCGCGCTCGGCCTCACCGGCGACATCGCCAAGCAGTTCGCGAATCTCCTAGGCAATCTCTACAAGCTCTTCGTTTCCTGCGATTGCTCGATGCTGGAAATCAACCCGCTCGTCACCACGCCCGACGGTCGCGTGCTCGCGCTCGACGCCAAGTTCGGCTTCGACGATAACGCGCTCTATCGCCACCCGGACATCGTCGCCATGCGCGACAAATCCGAAGAAGATCCGCGCGAAGTCGCCGCTTCCGAGTATGACCTCAACTACATCGGTCTCGATGGCAACATCGCCTGCCTCGTCAACGGCGCCGGTCTCGCGATGGCCACCATGGACATCATCAAACACTTCGGTGGCGATCCCGCGAACTTCCTCGACGTCGGCGGCGGCGCATCCAAGGAGCAGGTGACCGCCGCGTTCAAGATCATCCTCGGTGATCCTAACGTGAAGGGCATTCTCATCAACATCTTCGGTGGCATCATGGACTGCAACATCATCGCCGAAGGCGTGATCGCCGCGGCCAAGGAAACCGGCCTGCCGATCCCGCTCGTCGTCCGCCTGGAAGGCAACAACGTCGAAAAGGGCAAAGCCACCCTTGCCGCCTCCGGCCTCAACATCGTCGCAGCAGACGACATGGCTGACGGCGCGAAGAAGATCGTCGCCGCCGTGGCCTGAAAAACTTCAAACTGAAATCTAGCAAACTTTTCTCATGGCCATTCTCATCGACGAAAACACCAGGCTCCTCGTCCAGGGCATCACCGGCAGCTTCGGCGCGCGTCACGCGCAGCTTTCGCTGGACTACGGCACCAAACTCGTCGCCGGGGTCACGCCTGGCAAGGGCGGACAAAACTTCGCCGACTTCGTGCCGATCTTCGATACGGTTAGCCAGGCCGTGAACGCGACGGGAGCCACCGCTTCTGCCATTTTCGTGCCGCCGCCATTCGCCGCCGATGCCATCCTCGAAGCCGCCGACGCGGGCGTAGAACTCATCGTTTGCATCACCGAAGGCATTCCCGTCATGGACATGATGCGCGTCAAGGAAGCGCTCCGCGGTTCCAAGTCCCGGCTCGTCGGCCCTAACTGCCCGGGCATCGTCACTCCCGGCCGCGGCGAGAAATCGCACGGCGGCTGCCGCATCGGCATCGCCCCCGGCTACATCCACAAGCGCGGCAACGTCGGCGTGGTTTCCCGCTCAGGCACTCTAACTTACGAGGCGGTGTTCCAACTCACCCAGCTCGGCTACGGCCAGAGCACCTGCGTCGGCATCGGCGGCGATCCGATCAACGGCACCAACCACCTCGAAGTGTTGGAGATGTTCAACAACGATCCCGAGACCGAAGCCATCATCATGATCGGCGAGATCGGCGGCAACGCCGAGGTCGATGCCGCGCGCTGGGCCAAGGACAACTGCAAGAAGCCGATCGCCGGATTCATCGCCGGAGCCACCGCGCCTCCGGGCCGCCGGATGGGCCACGCCGGTGCCATCGTCGGCGGCGAGGAAGACACCGCGCAGGCCAAAAAGCGTATCCTCGCCGAGTGAGGCATCGCCGTCGCGGAAACGCCGAGCGACATG
The DNA here is from genome assembly GCA_031429315.1 of Akkermansiaceae bacterium. Classification (GTDB taxonomy): domain Bacteria; phylum Verrucomicrobiota; class Verrucomicrobiia; order Verrucomicrobiales; family Akkermansiaceae; genus Luteolibacter. The sequence continues at coordinate 512 of JANOZJ010000149.1, read as the reverse complement.
GCGAAGACTCTGCTAGAGCGCTGGGGGAAGTAACAACTTGAGCGCGGGATTTATTCCGCATGGACTGCGTTGGGAAGCGAAGCGCCACGCTCTGCCACCGCAGTCCAGGATTACGGGCGATCCGTGGTCTCCTCGGTCACGATCAGCGCCGCTTGTGCGGGAGCGGAATTCCCCAGTCCCGGAATGACCCGGCGGACCAGTTTGGCCAAGCCGGATTCCGAGGCATCGACTTCCGCCTCGCCTTGGCGCAGCGCCTTCTCCCAGGCCGAGGCGAAGCCGGGTGCTTGTTCGCGCATCGTGCGGATGGCGATTTCCTGGATTTGCAACAACCGCTGCTCGGCACGGCCGGGCTTCTGTTGGAGCGCGGCGTTGTTGACCCGCAGGGTTTCGTTCTGTTTGCGCAGCGACTCGAGCTCGGTTTGCAGCGACTCGTTGCCGCTGGCGTTGATTTTGAGCTGGGTGTTGAGGTGGCTCTGGAGGTTTTTCATCTCACCTTCCACCCGCTTCAAGTC
>JANOZJ010000148.1:0-2792 GCA_031429315.1 Akkermansiaceae bacterium | reverse complement strand
CCGCTCGGTTCGCGGGCGAATTCCCAACTGGTCGAGATGGACCATCGGCAGCAGGAAATCCACCACTTCGACGGTCCACATGATCGCCAGCAAACCGAACAGCAAAACGGCGTGTTGCTTGATCGATTCCAAAAGCGGACGAGCGGCGGGAGTCACGATGGCCTGAAGCAAGAAGGATAGACGCGCTCAAGTCCCGCAAAAAGTCTTGATAGAGGTAGGAACGGGGCTTTCGCCCGCTCCCCCCTCCGAACCGGACTTGCGGATTTGCCTCCGGCCATGTCCGCTTCGCTCCCATTCCCGCATCCGGCTCTCCAGTCAGTAGTTTGCTCCGTTACGGAGGCTCGCGAATTCAGCTTCTCGGGCGTCCAGCAGGCAAAAGAGCCCGAGCTTCTTGAAGTAGCAGTTGGGCCAGCGCTGGTGATCGGTGCCGCGGCCACGGCCTTTGAGGCCGCGCCGCTTTCTCAAAATGGAGCGCAATCTCATGCGAATCCATCCGTCGATTCCACTCCGTTGGCTGGCTCTGGCGTGTTTGAAGTAGCCCAGGAAGTCGAAATGACTGTCTGCCAGGTTCATGTCCACCGTGCGGGTTTTGTCAGGATGCAAGGTGAGTCCGGCCCGGCCACCCATTCCCGGAGCTTGTCCAGCGCGGCTTTGGCTTCTTCATCCGTATTTTAACCCGCCACATCGTAAAAATTTGCACCAAACCCCCGTGGAAAAAAATCCGAAAAAGTACGATCCAAGCGGCCAAAATTTAAGATTCAAGCGGGGGCCGAACCACCCTAACTCCCACGACCTCTATTTGGAAGACGGCCGCATCTTAGTTCTCGAATACACCCGACAGGCAAAAAGCCCACCTACCGAAAAACCGCCGCCAAAAAGACTCTTGGCAAAGCGGTCTGGGAAGCTACGCTTGAGACAGGTAAAACCCGCCGAGAATTCTCCCAATACCGCCAGATTTCGGCGTTCTGCGGAGCATTTTCCCTTCCAGCATTTCAGCTTTAACCAGACTCCCGTTTTCCTCCGCCTCGCGATGCCCCTGATCCATCCACCTATGCCCCCGCTGCCGACCAGTGCCGCTGCTAGACTCGCGGCGCTGAGCCTCAGCATGGAGGAACTCACCAACACCTTCATCGGCTACCCCTGCGCTCAAGATTTCAACTACCCGGAAATCGTGCCGTTTCTCGGCTATGCCATCAACAACGTCGGCGATCCGTTCGGCGAGTCGATCTATCGCGAAAACACCTTCGCGCTCGAGCGGGAGGTGGTCGGGTTTTTCCAAAAACACCTCCGCGCCTTCGCCAACGACACTTGGGGCTACATGACTTCCGGCGGCACCGAGGGCAATCTCTACGGCCTCTACTTGGCCCGCGAAACCCTGCCCACCGGCATCATCTACTATTCCGAGCACACCCACTACTCCGCCGCCAAACTGGTACGCGTGCTTGGTGCCCGCAGCATCATGATCCGCGGCCAGGACAATGGCGAGATCGACTACGAGGACCTCCGCGAAACCATCCGCATCCACCGCGACGCCCCGCCGATCATCCTGGCGAACATCGGCACCACCATGCACGGCGCGGTGGACAATCTCACCACCATCAAAACCATCCTTAAGGAACTGGCCGTCCCCCGCTTTTACCTCCATGTGGATGCCGCGCTGTCCGGCATGTTGCTGCCGTGGGTGACCGACCCGCAGCCGTTCGGCTTCGATGCAGGGATCGACTCCATCTCTGTTTCCGGGCACAAGTTTATCGGCTCGCCGATGCCTTGCGGCGTGGTTCTGGCGCGGCAACGCCACGTGGACCGCGTGGCCCGCAGCGTGGAATACGTCGGCTGCATGGACACGACCATCGCCGGCAGTCGCAACGCCGTCACGCCCATCGTGATGTGGAGCGCCATCCAACGCTGGGGCGAGGACGGTTTCCGGGCGCGGATGGACCATTGTCTGGGTATGGCGGACTACACTATCGCGATGTTTGCCAACTACGGCATCAGCGCCTGGCGCCACCCTAACTCCATCACGGTGGTGTTCCCCCGCCCTCCCGCAGCAGTCATCCGCGATTGGCAGATCGCGCCTAGCGGCGACATCGCCCACATCATCACCATGCCTCACGTCACTTGCGAAATGATCGACAAGGTCGTCCACGAAACAGCCACCCACTCGAACTTAACCTCATGAAACAAATCACCGTCATCGCCCCACCCAATCAGCCCGGCACGCTGGCGGACTTGGCCGATGCGTTGGCCAAACAACAAATCAACATCCTCGACATGGAGGTCTTGGACGACCACACCCACGCCATGATCATCCTCCATGCCGAACCCCACGATCTCGCGCTGCGGGTGCTTTCGGAGGCCGGCTTTCATGCGGTGAGCGACGACTTGTTGGTCATCCGCATCGAGGACCAGCCCGGCGGCGTGGCACGCATCGCGGCGCGCTTCCGCGAGCCGGCGCTCAACATCCGCTCCATGCGCATCGCCCGCCGCGACAACGGCTGGGCCACCGTGATCCTGTCCACTGATGACAACGAACGAGCGCGGGAATTGCTGGGCGATTGCCTAGCGGGCTGAACCTCCCCGACTGTTGGCGAAAGGGCGAAAGGGCGAAGGTCCGGAGGGGCCGGGGTCAGTCCTGATTGGCACTAACTTAAGGGGCTTTTGGGGTAGAGTATGGAAAAAATTGACTTCAAATCGCACCAAACACTCAATTCCGATGTTGCCGAACAGTCCTGTTGCCTTGGTGTTTCGATAGTGTCGATTCTGACGTGCCAGTAGCTGTGTCATAAGTCGCT
>JANOZJ010000147.1:0-4966 GCA_031429315.1 Akkermansiaceae bacterium | reverse complement strand
CACCGAGCTCGGGGTGCCGCTGGTGTTCGACTATGCGCGGGTGGCCCCGGTGCAGATTTTCGACGGCCTCAAGGGCTTGGAGAAGAACCCGACGCCGTATGCGCTAACCGCGGTGTTGCTGGTCGTCGCCGCCGGGGTGTTCGCGCTGTCGAAGTGGGTCATGGGCCGCTCGCCGCTCGGCACCGCGCCGCGCCCGCCTGGCCGCGCGGCGGCGGTGCGCCTGGGCGGCTGGAAATCGGCGGCGTGCAGCCTGTTTTTCCTAACGGTGTTCCTCGTCGCGGCGATTCCCCACTTGGGTGTGGTGCTGCTATCGTTCGCCGGCCGCTGGTATGGCACGGTCATTCCCGACGATCTAACGATGCGCCATTACATCGAGGCGCTGGGCAACGGGCTGGTCGTGCCGTCGATCCAGAACAGCCTGCTCTACGCGGGATGTGCCACCTTGGTCGCGTTGGTCATCGGCCTGTCGGTCGCCTGGGTGGTCGTGCGGTCGGATCTGAGATTCCGCAGCGTCCTGGATGCGGTGGTGATGTTTCCACTGGCGGTGCCGGGGCTGGTGATGGCCTTTGGTTACCTCGCGCTTTCGCAGGAGGGAAAAGCGTTTCATTTCCTGGTCGGTGCCGATGGCAGCCCGTTCCTGCTGATCGTGGTCGCCTATGCCTTCCGCAGGCTGCCGTATATCGTTAGATCGGCGGTGGCCGGCCTCCAGCAGAGCAATCCAGCCTTGGAAGAAGCCGCAAAATCGCTCGGTGCCACGCCGCTGCGCACGCTCCGCCGGGTGGCCATTCCGCTGATCGGCTCGAATCTAGCAGCAGGGTCGATCCTCGCCTTCGCCTTCGCGATGCTGGAGGTGAGCGACAGCCTGATCCTCGCGCAACAAGCGCAGCATTACCCGATCACCAAGGCGATTTACACCCTGCTCAGCACTCTTGGAAATGGCACCGAACTCGCCGCCGCACTGGGCGTGTGGGCGATGGTGTTTCTCTCGGTGGCGATCATCGGCGCAGCGGTCCTCGGCGGCAAACGCGGTGGCTTGTTCAAGGTGTAGCGCACTTCCGGCTCGGCGGCAGTGACGCCGGCTCCGGCGGGGCGCGCGGATCTAACTTGCGGGCTGCATGTCTTGTGGAAATTTCTAGCAGAACTAGCTGTCCCCGCAAAGTCAGGATGAACTTTAAGGCGGCGGGCAGAATGCCCGCAGCCATCTGTCTCCATCCATCATGGATGTGGAAAGACCGTCGTTCCGTCCGCCGGCTACCAAATCCATTTCGACAAATCTTAATGCGCGGGCCTAACCGGCCGCCGCCACCGGTCCAACACCCTGCGCGGGCCGGCGGGATCGACGAAGGCCAGCAGGCCCACCAGCATGATTGGATGAAAGAGGAACAGATTCATCGAATAGTCGGTGGCCAAGTGAAATCCCACTGCCATCCAAAGCGCGGCCCTTCTGGTCTCCTTGAACCAAAGTCCGATGGGAATGAGACATTCGATGACCAGGACAGCCCACGTCATGCATTTGATGGCCACCAGTGATTGAAAGAGAAAACCGGGGACCGGCAGGCGGCCGAAGGAGTCGTCCAATCGCGAGATATAGTAAATCGCGGTTCCGTCGAGCCATTCCGAGCCGTTGAGTTTCTCCCACACGCTCGAGACATAGATGATGGTGATCTGGATTTGCACGAGCCGCAATGGCCAGACGGGTTTCGGGGTGGCCCCGGGTTGTTCGTGATGTTTCCGACTACGCCAGGAGAGGGCATGGTATTCTCCAATCGGCAGAAAAATCAGATAGAAGGCCAGCAGCCGGAACACCCAGTCTTCCGCATCCCAGATGAGCATGTTGCGATGCTGGAACGAAGTCAGCCAGATGAAGATGGAAAGCGCCTGAAACCGCGCGAACCAACCGGCCAGCAGCGCGGCGATCTGCGCGAGCAGCACGGCATAGCATGTCCACAACACGACGTTGGTCTTCGGAAGCCACGCGAAAAGGGTGATGGTGTCCCGATCCACCACCGCACGCGAAACAGCGAAAGGCAGCGAACCTTGCTCACCGAACCATCGTTCGAGATCGGGAGCCCAGACCAAGACGTTGATGAGCAACAGCACCGAGTAACCGATGCGAATCAGCCCGCACATCGACAAGTCCGCCGGTTGAAAAAAGCAGCGCTCCCACAGCGCCGCGAATTTCTTCAGACTGAATGGAGCGACACTCATCGGTTAGTAATTTTTCTCTAGCAGCACGTAAGGTCCCTGGAAGGCGCGCCGCTCCCGATAGGGCCGGTGCAGCCCTTCTTCCACAGGGGGAACGAGGGACCACAGGCGGGCGAGCTTCACCTTCGTCGGTTGGATGGAGGAACCGCCCGCTGCCGGAACGGTCCGGGCGAGGTAGTCTGCCAGGCTTTCCCAGGCGGCCGAGTTCTCGCTTCTCCGAACGGTGTCATAGTATTCCATCGCCCTGAAATTGACGAACTTCTGGCAACTGGACATATCCCGCCAATCGGGCGACTGCCACGAGCGTGCGCTTCCGTCCGCATAACTGATTTCCGCCGTCATCCTGACGTCGATCTTGTCCGCGTTCGGGGCGAAGAGCCGCCAAGTTCCCTGCCAGAGTCCGGTGACGTCGAGGAAGGGATCCACCCAATTTTTAAGTCGTTGGTGGAGGAGGGAGGTGCGGGGCAAGGCGTCCACCAAAAGCAGGAGCAGCCAGGCACCGAGAAACAGGTTGGTCAGGTGCCGTTTCAACACGCCGGAGAATCGAGGAGCGGATGGCATGATCGCGGTTTGAAATCGGGTTCAAGGCTGGGCGGGCACGACGACGCGGCTAACAGGGGCAGCCCAAGGTTTTGAAAAATTGCGCTTACTTTTTCGGTTTGTCGCGACTTCCAACTAGCGGCCCCGGCCGGTTTCTCACAGACAAATCCGCCGGAACAGCACGTCGAGCGGAAGTTGCATGCCGATGTAGAAATCCCCGAACTCGCCATAACGGGCGGTGACTTCGTCGAAGCGCATTTCATAGACGATCGACTTGATATCAATGGTGTCCTTGGCGAGCAGGGTGACACCCCATTCGAACTCGTCGAGGCCGGTGGAGCCGGTGATGAGCTGGAGGATCCTGCCGGAATAGGTGCGGCCGACGCGGGCGTGGCCGGCCATCAGTTTTTTGCGTGCTTCAAAGTCGAGCGCATACCAGTTGTCGCCGCCGTTGCGACGCTTGGACATCGGATAGAAACAGACCACCGGCCAGTCGGGCAGGACCGGATAGAGCCGGTGTTTGAGATAGTGGGCCATCCGTTCGTCGAAGGCCTTGAGTCCGGCATCGAACTCGGGCGAGCCTTCGGTTAGGCCTTCCTCGGCGATGAGGGTCTCCGCCGCGTATTGTTCGCGGGTGGTGGTGTATTCGGAGCTCTCGGTTTGGGAAAGGTAGGAATACGTCGGGCTGAGGATCTCGGGCCCGAGTGAGAGGCTGAGTTGTTTCTCAAACATGTTAGCCACCTGCAAGTCCGGGGTGAGCAGCATGAATCCGAGGTCCGCCTTGGGCGTGGCGATCGAGAAAATCAACAGGTGGGTGTCCGGGGTCGCGCGGATTTCCTGCACCAGTTCGGTGAGCCGGGTTTTCGACTGGCGCTTTTCCTCGTCGCTGTAGAGCGCCCATTGCGCGTGATCGACATGATAGAACAAATGCATGACGTGCCAGCCTTGACGGGGCACCAGGGGAGTGACTTCTTGATTCGACATAAGAGTGAAATTCAGCGGCGGTCGGTGGAGACGTCCATTTCAAAGAGCTTCCTGAATTCCGGCCCCGGGGCGTTCTCGGTGGCGGCCTCCAGCACCTCGATGGTCCACGGTTTGTTGTCCCCGGTGCGATAGGCGGCGTGCATCCCGACGTCATCAAAGCCGGCGGTGGCGGCCACCTGGAGCCTGCCGTCGGATTTGACGAAACGGGTCACTGCGTCACCGATGACATCGCCGTCGCTGTTGCGGAAAAACACCCGGATCGCCGCCGACCCGCCGCTGGTGGTTAGATCCACCACCGGAATGAGCTGGGTGCCGCGGCGGACGGTGTCGGCCGTCTTCGGAGCCCGCCAGAAGCTGTCGGCGGACGCGATCGTGAGATGGCTGCCCCGGATCGGGAAATCATTGGCTTTCACGAGGCCGGAGCCGGTCGGCAGGCGGCTGATGGTGTTGAGAAAAAACATCGTGCCAACGACCAGCAGGATTACCGACAAAGCCATCAGCCCGAGCCGCTCGATCTTGGTTAGATTCAAGCGCGGGCGCAGCGAGACCGGCGTGACGTCGTCGCGGACTGGCGGCGAAAACTCGTCGCGCGAATCCTCCGGCGGAGTGGCCGGCGGAGTGGCTGGTGGAGCTGGAGCGGCCGGACGGGCTGCGACTTCCGGCGGGGTTTCCGCAACCGGGCGAGTGGCCTCCGGCTCATCGAACCGGTCGAGATCATCGAACTCGCGGCCGGGTTCCGCTTGGCCCGTGGTGGATGCGATGGGAATCTTGGGGCGATTGATGTTGATGTTCATTCGCACGCTCTCGTGATTTTCGCCGGTCTTCGAGAGTGTCGGGTCGCCCAGTTGGCGGACCTTCATTTTGTCAGGGTCGCGGGGAACGGGAATCCCCGGTTCGGGGGATTTTGGCCGCGCCACGGTGACATCTTCCTCCAACGGGTCGATGTCGTCAAAGGCCCACAAGTCATGCTCGGTCGTGTCCTTGGGCAGGTTGCTCAAACTCGGGCGATGCCTGGGAGGAAGCGAGGATCCATCGGCAGATGAGGGGGGATTGGGTGTCATGACGCGCGGCTGCGGGAAATCTAAGGCGCGGACTCCGACTTTGACCAGTGCGAATGCCGAATCGGAAGTTCCGGAAAATTCCAGTTGCATCAGAGGCCGGGGAAAGGCATCGAAGGGGCTGTAATTCCCTTTATTTACCATGGCTGACCGCGAAGACAAGAATGTGGAAAACGTGC
>JANOZJ010000146.1:0-1900 GCA_031429315.1 Akkermansiaceae bacterium | reverse complement strand
CGACGCCGGTTTCATCTAGCGCCTTGACGTTCATGTAGCCCTGGATGTTGCCGAGCACGTCGGAGAGTTGGAAAAAGCAGGATTTGCCCATGTCGCGCAGCGCGGTGATACGGCCGGCGACTTTCACTTGCAGGCCTTCGGCGAAATTCGCGCGGAGGTCGGCGGGCGTGACCGACACTTGGAAGCGTGCGCCATAGGGATCGATTCCAAGTTCACGGAGTTTCGCCAGTTTCTCGCGGCGGACGGCGATCAATTCGGCTTCGGTATTTTGCGGCTGCTGTGGGGTGACGGCTTCACTCATGTCGGGGACCGGATTAGGCGGCGGGTGGGTGACCGGCAAGAGTCGAAACGGAATCGGGGCGATAATTCTCGTTTCGGTGAAATAAGCTGCGATCTGGGAATTGGCGATCGCTTCCCGAAACGGCGGAGCGGCGACTTAAATCCAAAGATTCTCCCGCCTCGGCCCACAGGATCAAATCCAGTATTCTCTAGGTTGATCGGCCGAAATCTTTAGATGGTTAAAGTTTCAACATTGCCCGGTCTATCAAACAACCAAAGATTTCCAGAACGGTTCATATCCAATTCATACGTCGTTCATTCTTATTGATCAACGACTTACAAAAAGCTCTCCTGCTTGGCAATGAGCTGCCCACCGTTAGGTTCCATTGAAGCGATTCGTCCGGTTTTCATGATCGTGATGGGAGTTTTCCTGATCGTGATCGCGTGGCGGATTTGCAATAGCACGAAAGGCTGGACCTCACGTTTGATTCTTTCGGGGGCACTCCTCCTTGGTTTCGGCTACGCCGTGATATTGCCACTCTGCGAGTCAGGCAGCATCGAGCGGATTTCGCCGGCAGGCCGCTACCGCGGCAGCGGTGCCAACGCCGTCGCCTGGCATTGCGTCAAATTGGTCACCATGAATGGCGGCTGGCTACTTCTCGGACTTGGCCTGGCGATGCATTCCAAGGCTTTCTCCGCAGCTCCCCAACGCCGGAAAACCAACTCCCCCACCCCTCTGGCATCCCATGAATCTGTTGCTTGAAGTCATCCTGAAGAACGGCCTGTTGTTTGATGCCTGCGGTGTCATCGGCCTAGGTCTGCTAGGCCTTGCCGCCGTCAAACTCGCCAGCAAGGATCATTCCTGGGGCGGCACGATGATGGCCAGCGGGGCGATTTCCTTGCTGCTTGCGCGCCTGTTTCTTTCGCTCCAGCCGCATTTCATGACCAACGATTTTCTGGGTGCCATCGGCCCGGTCGGGATCAGCCTGACCATCGCGCTGCCGCCGCTCTTACTCACCTTCGGCCTCGCCGGCATCGTCTGGGGACTGTGGGGCCACGAGCGCTGGCTGAACGAGGAAACCCGCTAACAGCACGCCGCGCGCAAAATTTCGCATGGCCTAAGCATCCCTTCGGTGCTACCTCTGCCGCGGATGTTCGAAGTCAGAGAAAAGCCCGACATGATCGAGCGTGCCTTGCTGGTGCGCTTTTACTTTGATGCCCGCGAGGCTGCGGAATCGGAATCCCTGCTCGACGAGCTCGGCGAGCTGGTGAAAACCCTCTGCGTCGAGGTCATCGAGTCGGTGCTGTGCCGCAGTCGCGAAAAGCACAAGAAATTCCTCTGCGGCACCGGTAAAGCCGCCGAAATGGTCGAACTGGCCAAGGCCCACGAGTGCGACGTCATCGTCATCGACAACGGCCTCGCACCTTCCCAGCAGCGCGAGTGGGAACGCCTCGCCGACCTCTGCGTGATCGACCGCGAGGAAGTCATTCTCGATATTTTCGCCAAGCGCGCCCAGACCCGCGAAGCCCGCCTTCAGGTCGAGCTCGCCCGCATGCAATACGCCCTCCCCCGCCTCGCGCGGATGTGGGGCCACCTTGACCGCGAGTCCGCCGGCTCCGG
>JANOZJ010000145.1:0-10032 GCA_031429315.1 Akkermansiaceae bacterium | reverse complement strand
CGATCTTTATGACAATGTCGAGCGCATCCACGAGCGCCATCGTCACCGCTACGAATTCAACTCGGACTATCAGGAGCGCCTGCAGGATGCCGGCCTGGTGATTTCATCGGTCTCGGCGGAAGAAGGTCTGGTGGAGATTGTTGAGCTGCCGGAGCATCCGTTTTTCATCGGCGCGCAGTTCCACCCGGAGTTCCAATCGAAGCCGAACCACCCGCATCCGCTCTTCGCCGGCTTCGTCGCCGCAGCGCTGGAGCGCTCGCAGAAGCATTGAGGCGACAAAGGACCCGGTTGGGACGCGTGGCAGGCCAAGTCGTTAGAATGGCTCGCCGCACGGAAACACCAAAACCATAACTTTTACATCCAAGTAACACCATGAACATTCAGTTGCTTCTCGCCCTCTCGCTCGCGCTGCCACTCTCGGCGGACGTTGCCTTCAAAAAACAAATCATCACCAGCGATTTCGTAGCCGAAGGCTGCGCCGTGGCTGATTTCGACCATGATGGCCACTCCGACATCACCGCCGGATGGTTCATCTGGTATGGGCCGGAATTCACACGTCGCGGCAATTTTCGCCAGCCCAACGTCAACGCCGCTGGCCCCGCCAAAACACCCTACAACCCGGCAAGGGGCTACTCGGATTACTTTTTGCAGTTCGCATACGATTTCAACGGCGACAAGTGGGACGACATTCTCGTTTACGGCCTGCCCGGTGAACCCGTGTGTCTCTACCTCAACCCTAAAAACAAAGCAGGCGACTGGGCACAACACCTGATTTTTGATGTGGCCGACAACGAATCGCCGGATTTAAAGGACATCAACGGTGACGGCAAACCCGAACTGCTACTGCACACGCGCGGCCAGCTTGGCTACGCCGAAATCGACTGGGCCAATCCGACCGGCAAAGCACGCTTCCGTCCGATCTCGCCCAAGTCCCCGGAGAACGACAAAAAGTATTTCCGTTATACCCACGGCTACGGCGCGGGCGACGTGAACGGCGACAAGCGCGTGGACATTCTAACCAAAGACGGCTGGTTCGAACAGCCGGCCGACACTAAAGAAGACAGGGATTGGGCGTTTCATGCCGGCCCATTCGGGCGCGGCGGTGCGCAAATGTATGTTTACGACGCCAATGGCGACGGCAAGAACGACGTGATCACCAGCTACGAAGCGCATGGCTTCGGCTTCGGTTGGTTCGAGCAAAAGGCCGACGGCACTTTCGCCGAACACAAAGTCATGGGAGCCACACCCGAAGAAAACAAACAAGGCGTGAAATTCAGTCAACTCCATGCCCTGAGCCAGATCGACATGGATGGTGACGGTGTGGCAGACATCGTCACCGGTAAGCGCCGCTGGGCGCACGGCCCCAATGCCGATGCCGAGCCCGGCGCCGACCCTGTGCTCTATTGGTTCCAAATCAAACGCGACGGCAAAGGCGGCGCGGATTTCATTCCCCACCTCATCGACAACAATAGCGGCGTCGGCACTCAGTTCACCACCGGCGACCTCAACAAGGACGGCAAGCCCGACATCATCGTGGCTAACAAAATGGGTGTGTTCGCGTTCACGCAGCAATGATCATTCAGCCTGGACTCCACCATGGGACAGAAACCGCCCTTGGGCGTTTTCAGGAGTTATGGCATTTTGATTTCGGCGGTTTCGCGGCTCTTGAGATTTTGTGAGGCCACCGTTTTTCCGCCTTCGATCACGGTCAGGTGTTGTCCGTCGCCGCGGCGTTCTACGACCACGTCGAAGGTCCGGTTGAATGCACGGACTGATCGCAACGCCATTTGCGGCCAGCCGTCCGGCAGGCGGTAAGCCCACGAACGTCTGCCGTTTGAATGGGGTCGATTTTCTGAGCGGAGATGGCGAGGATGGCCCGTTTCAGGCGGCTTGCGGACGCTCCGACTTGATCGCGGGGTGGGCGGGGCGGTTTGCGGCGGCCCAGTTGGCCGGCAGCAGGGTGTCGAGGTCGCACGGGCGGGTCTCTTGTTCGCCGTTGTTCATCTTACATTAGGAGGTGAACTAGCTCTCAGGGTGGAATGATGGATGGCCCAATACAAAGCCAACCCGGCAAGTCCAAAAATGAAGACAATCCATCCCCACAGAAATGGACCGAACAAGAACAACCCTCCACGACTGGAGAGCAGACGCTTTGCATCGCCTCCTCACCGCTGTCAACACCACCTTTTTCGCCAGCAGCGCGCTGGCCGGGCCGCTCGTCATGGGTGCGTCGTTGCCAAGCGTCGAGGAAAAGGACCAGGATGACCAAGTGGTGAAATTGGCCGAAGCCGGTGGGGTGTAGGACAGAAAAGTTAGCCTGGACACGCAGGAACCTGTCATGGGCGCTCAAGGAGGGGCGGAAAGCGTCCGCCCTTGCGGATGGAGAGCCGATTTGCGGCCATGAGGCTTTTCATCGGCATTTCATCCACACGGCGAACGCGTTTCGCCGCTCCTTGACTTCTTGTCCTGCACCCAAGTCGGTGCCAAGGGCTACACGCTCGTTGACTTTTACCCGAAGGCTGACACGCCGGGATGCACCAAACAGGCGTGCTGCCTGGGCGGCGAGCAACCCCGTTTCGATCACACGGTTGCGGGGACAACCACCTTCGCGCGCTTGGTGAAGTGCGTGCGCCACTCGACTTTGGCCGTTAGCGCCATCAGCAGGGCCAGCGTGGCCACGCCGCAGACGGTGAGCGTGATGCCTGTTAGCCCGTCGAAGAAGAACGACGCGCTGAACAGAATCAGATAGGCGGACTGGGCGGGCAGGGCGACCTTGAACAAGGCGTTGCCGCCGACGGCCCGGAGGTAGCCGCACACCAGCACCAACGAGACCACGGTGGCGATCGCAAAACTCGGATAGAGCGGCACCAGGTCCACCAGATAGGCGAACAGCAGGTGGAAGGCGAAGAAGCCGGCCGAAACGAAGAACACATGCATCGGATGCAACGGCACGCCCTTGAGGCCGGCGACGAGCAACAGGACGGTCACGAAAAACACCAGCGAGACCGGCGCGAAGAACGCAATCCGCGCCGCCACCGGCCCGGCATTCAACAACTTTGGCATGTCCATCCCGATCGACGGCACCGCCAGTACGTCTGGATAGTTCCACGTTAGATCCCAGCCATTTCCATCAGACGTGCGGTCGTCGTCCTTGGGCGAGCCGGTGCCGACGGGGAAATTGATCTCGGTGAAATCGGTCCGCATCCTGAGGACAAATCCGGCGATGCGGCGCTTGTCTGGAAATCCATAAACCCAGCTCCCGGTCCCGCGCGTCTGATAGCCCGCGTGCAAGGTGATCCGGCCGGAAGCAGGCAACACCACCGCCCGGGTGGCCACTCCGGAAACGCCAGGCCGATAGGCTTCCGGCTCCGTCCCCTCGCCCAGACGGAACTCGAACCCCTCGAGTTTCTCCGCCCCCGCCGGCAAGGGAAACGAGACATACACGGTCTGCGGAATGCGCGTCGGGTTCACGAACACATATTCCGCCTTGAACGACACGTCATAGGTCCGGTGGCGGAACAGCCCGCGCTGTTTCGGGACGGATTTCAAATCCACAAGCACGTTAGACGATGCGGGCAACAGCGCCGCGCGCCCGCCGGGTGCGTTGGGTGTCTCGAACCACGCGTCCGGGTGTTTCTGTTCCAAGGCGGGATTCCAGACGCCGGCCACTTCCCGTGACATGGTTTGCGACGACTCTTGCGTGCGCTGCGACATGGCGATGGCGAGGATGAACCAGGCAACGGTCGTGCATCCGACAATGGCCAGCGAGGCGATCAAATGGGTGATTTTCATGAGGTGATGGAGTTATATCTGGCAATGGTTTCAGTTCTTCAGATCCGAGCGCTGATAGAAAACAGCGGTCGCCGGGCGCTCGTCGCGGCACAAATTTTTCCGCAAGGTCAGCCGCGACGGCGGCTCGCTCGGGTCGGCCGCGCGGACCAGATTGCCGTGGGTTTCCGCCTGATAGCCGCGCGGCAGATCGATCCGCCAGGTCAGCGCCCGGATAAACAACGGTGTCTTGGGCAAGGCCAGTTCCAGGGTGCCTTCCACTGGATCAAGCGCCACGGTCCGCCCGGTGAAGGAGCAGGAAACTCGCGTCTTCTGCGCCGCCGCCGGCAGGCTGACCTCGAGCTTTCCTTCGCCGAGATTTACCGGCGTCGCGGCCTGCCCGCCGACATCGCACGCTAGCAGAGTCATTCCCGGCGGCACCTCGAGGGGCACGCCGAGCATCCCGCGGTGTTCGACGTTCAGCACGCCTTCGACCAACATCGCGCCATCCGGCTCGAGTTTCACCGCCCACACGGCCTCGCTGATGGTCGCCTCGGCGGTGGCGACCACGGGCAGCGGGGTGACCGCAAGCTCCGCCGTGGCCGCCGCATCCAGCAGGTAGCAGGCTTGCCCCTTGAGTTCCTCCGTTAGGCTGCCGGGCAAGCCTTTGGGTGAAAACGGCCCACTCAAGCCCTCGGCCGCATAGGCCAGTTCCGGCGAGCCGGGGATGATGAACCGCGTGCGGGTCGCATCCTCACCCAATGCCGAGGGCGCTTGCAGTTTCCAACTCCGGTCCAACGGTCGCCGTGGCAGCCGATAGGAAATGGCAAGCTCCCGCTCTAGCAGTCCCCGGGTCTTCCACTCGACCTGCAATCCCTGCGACCGGTCCGCGCTGCGGATCACCTGCTGTCCGGCTAGATCGTCGCCCGCCACCTTCACGTCGCGGGCATCCGCCGGCAGAGAAAGCAGCGCGAAAACTCCCGAACCGCCGGCCGCCGACGCGCGGGCCAGCACCCGATAGCCGATCTCGCCGTCCCCCGGAATGACCAGCGCCTGGTGTTGCCACGTCCACGCCGACGGCTCCGGTGGCCGCAGCGCCTCGCGCGTTTCCTCGCCACCCAGCAGCCGGATTTCCACGCTGCCGCCCGCTAGGGGCAGTGCCACCAGCCGGTTGGATCCTAACACTTGTTTCTTGCCGCCGATCGTCAAGGCCACCGATCGTTCTCCGCCCAGTTCACCGGTTTCAAGAACCGCGGCCGGACATGGCGGCACTACCAGACTCGCCCTGTCGGAGCCGAACGTCGGCATCAGCCGCATTTCAAGCACTTGCACGCCGGCTTTTTCCTGCGCCTGACAGAGCATTTCCCCGTGGATGAGGATCCGCGCGTCCAACGGCTTCTGGCTTTCCACGGTCACATCGCCACCCACCAGCGGGATCATCGCCAGGCCGTCGGAAAACGTCGCAGCGCGGAATGTCGCATCGATCACCGGCTTGCCGTCCGCCATCACCAGCCGGAATCGCGCCGACAGCACGGCTGCCAGAGGCTCGCGGTTGGCGACAGGACGGTTTGCTTCGGCAAGCAACGTTTTCAGTTCCCCGTAGGGAATCTTGACCTCGGCTTGGTCCAGCCCGGCCCCTGCCAAAGCAAAGTTGGATACAAACGCGGAAACTGCCAGCAACGTGTGGAATTTGGACATGCGCCATGGTTCCATCCCTCCCATGAAACCCTGATGAAGGATTCATGAAATCCAGATGACTTACGAAACTTCGTTTGCTGCCGGAGGACGAGCCGTGACGGCCCCGGCGGGTCCGTGCCCGGCCACCCAGCTCCCCGGGTCCGCCTTCCCGGTCGGTGGATGACCGGACCTCCCAACTGCTTACCCCACCCTGCGCCCCCATCCGGTCTTTGCATGGGCTTTTTCGATGGGCTTCCGTTTCCGGGAAATAAATACATGAGTCATTGATAACCAACGATGAAAATTCCTGGAAAATACATCATGCGGACCGCCAAACGCCGTCCTCCATTTCTCGTTCCACACCCGGAGCGCACCCCGGGATTCGGCTGCTCACCAGCGAATTCCCAACGCCCACTCAAACTAGTCCCATCTGGGGGCTAGTAATTAAAAAAATCGAATTTGCGGAATCATTTGGATTCGTGCTTGTATTCAGCGCTCTGCGTATTTGAGCCTGCTCTTCCTAAACGATCTCACGTTGCATCCAGTCATGGACTGCGTCAGATGACATGCCATCCATCCCATTATTTCCCTGAATCCCTCATTTCTTATGACCGCCCCACTTCTCCAACCACCCCTTTCCACCCGCCCTCTAGGCTGGCTACCGACTGTTTTAGGAGCCACCGGTCAAAAGCAAATTCCCTGGTCACCCATGAAAGCCCTCCTGTCCCTTGCTCTTATCGGCAGCGCGTTCGCCGCTGAAAAGCCCGCACTACCCACCGCTTACACCAATCGCGATCTCGAAGGCTGGAACATCCGCGTGGATGACCGGCTGTTGTCTGGCGAATCCGTCGCTCTCGGCGCTCGTGCGTTGAACCTGCTTGACGCACGATTGGTCGCCATCACCATTGCCGTACCGGAGAAAGCCCTCGCCAAGTTGCGCACCGTAACCATTGAACTGGATCTCGACTACGGCAAGCTGGTCTCGATGCAGTATCACCCCAATGCGGGCTGGCTGAAGGAAAACGGCTACAGCGAGAAACTCGCAAAATGCTTCCATATCCCTGAGGTGCAAAGCTTCCTATCCCCCTTTGAAAATCGCAGGATGCCATGGGTCGTGCTGCACGAACTCGCCCACGCCTACCACGATCAAGTGCTCGGTTTCGATGAACCCCGAGTGGTGGCTGCCTGGGAGAAGTTCCGGGACAGTGGCAAATACAACTCAGTCCTCACCAGCCCGGGGGAAATGCGCCAACACTATGGCATCACCGATCAGAAGGAGTTTTTTGCTGAAATGACCGAATCCTACTTCGGCTCGAATGATTTCTATCCATTCGTCGCCGGTGAGTTAAAAAATGCCGAACCTGGAATCTACGCACTCATGGCGGAAATCTGGGGCCCACTTCCCGATAAATCCTAACCGCTCCCAAAACCATGACGAGCCTCATTCCACTTGCATCAACCAAGCAACATTCACCCCCGCATCCCCAGCCCATGCACCTATCCGGGACAGCTAGCCCCATCATTTCCGAGCGACCTGTGTGTCAGCCCCCCACGGCCAACGCACAGCAGCCAGATCAGTCTCAACTAACGATTGATCGGATCTTCTCCAAGGCGGATGAATTTGGAACCGAAACCTGGGGTCCGGCATACTGGCTCAACGACAGTTCAGCCTATACCACGCTGGAGGTCTCCGAAACGATCGAGGATGCCAAGGACATCGTGAAATACGATCCCGAGTCGGGTGACCGGGAAATCATCGTCCACGCGGAGAGCCTGATTCCTTCCGGCCAATCCACACCCCTCAAGGTCAAGGATTACGCGTTCTCCCCCAGCTTCAACAAGATCCTCATCTTCACCAACACCATGCGGGTCTGGCGCTTGGAGACACGCGGAGACTACTGGGTGCTCGACCGCGATAGCGGCAGTTTGACCAAACTTGGTGGCGAGGCCGAGCCTTCGACGCTCATGTTCGCTACGTTTTCAGCGGACGGACACCGCGTCGCTTATGTCTGCCAGAACAACCTATACGTGCAATCCCTCGACGATCTCGAAATCACCCAACTGACGTCAGATGGCTCCGCCACCACCATCAATGGCACGACGGACTGGGTGAATGAAGAGGAATTCCATTTACGCAACGGCCTGCGCTGGAGTCCTGATGGCGAGTTCATCGCCTACTGGCAGTTCGACACCAAGGGCGGGCGCGAATTCCAACTCGTCAACTACACGGATGAACTTTATCCCAAAATCACATCCTACTCCTATCCGAAGGTGGGTGAGATGAACTCCGCCTGTCACGTAGGCGTCGTCAAGTCCAGCGGCGGAGATACACTTTGGTTCCAGCCGAACGACGATCCGAGAAACCACTACATTCCTCGAATGGAATGGTCGGAAGATTCCAAGCTCATCCTTTTCCAACAACTCAACCGGCTGCAGAATACCAATCGGGTCCTAGGCGGTGATCCGCTGACTGGCAAGATCAAGCATATCATCACCGATTATGACGACGCCTGGGTGGAAGTGATGAATCATTGGCGCTGGATCGAGTCCGGGAGCCGCTTCCTTTGGTTGAGCGAGCGCGATGGCTGGCAGCACCTCTACGCGGTTTCACCCGAGAGTCAGGAGATCAGCTTGCTTAGCCCGGGCGCGTTTGACGTCATCAGCATCGCGGGTATTGATGAACTTCTCGGTTGTGTGTATTTCATCGCTTCGCCGGACGATCCCACCCAACGTTATCTCTACCGTGTGCAGCTTGATGGGGCGGGCGATGCCGTGCGGGTTTCGCCAGAAGCTCAACAGGGCACCCATTCCTATGATTTTTCAAAAGATGGCCGCTGGGCCTTTCACACCTTCTCCAGTTTTGGCAAGCCACCCGTTATCGAACTGGTGCGCTTGCCGGATCACAAGGTCATCCGCGTGCTGGCTGGAAATACCAAACTGTGTGACAAGCTGGCGGGGTTGACACCGTGTGCCACTGAGTTTTTCCATGTGGACATCGGCAATGACGTGCGGCTGGACGCCTGGTGCATCAAGCCTCCCGATTTCGACCCGGCGGGGAGCTATCCGCTGTTCATCCATGTCTATGGAGAACCCGCTGGATCGACCGTCGTGGACACTTGGGGGGGCGAAAAATACCTTTGGCATTCCATGTTGGCACAGCGCGGCTACGTCGTGATCAGCATCGACAATCGTGGCACCCCGGCACCGCTCGGCCGGGATTGGCGCAAGAGCGTCTATCGGCAGATCGGCATTCTCGCCTCGGCCGACCAGGCGGCCGCCACCCAGGAGATCCTCCGGCAACGGCCCTACCTCGATCCCGCGCGAGTCGGCATTTGGGGCTGGAGCGGTGGTGGCTCCATGAGTCTCAATGCCATTTTCCGCTACCCCGATCTCTACTGCATGGCGATGGCCATCGCGTTCATCGCCAACCAGCGGTTCTATGACACGATCTATCAGGAGCGATACATGGGCCTGCCTGCGGAGAATGAGGAAGGATTCAAGAACGGCTCCCCCATCACCTTTGCGCATCAACTGAAAGGAAAGTTACTGGTCGTTTATGGAACCCGGGACGACAATTGCCACTATCAGAACTGCGAGGTCATGGTCGACGAGCTGGTCAGACATAACAAACAGTTCTCTCAGATATCCTATCCGAACTGCGGCCATTCCCTCGATGAAGGAGAAAACACCAAGCGTCACCTCTTCGGAACGCTCACGCGATACCTCAGTGAAAACCTTCCGGTGACGCAATAGCATCGACTTCGAATATCATCAGCCATCATGTCCAGTCCGCATTCTACTTCAACTATCCCGGCGCGAATCGCCGCCGGCATCCCGGAACTCCACAGCAGCCTTTACTGGCGCATCCGCTTCTCTGTCTGCGATCAGGTTGTATTGATAGAACTCCCAACCGAAACCGGCACGGAGTCGGTATTGATCCTCCGTGACATCGAAATGGACCGCGCGCGGGAATCGGCACGAGTCGATCGCGTCGCTTGTCCGGCAGACTACACCCCGGCCGGCGGCCTCTCTGGAGATCGGGAAACCGCGAACGCCCAAGCGGCGGTGGAATGCCTCCGCCGGGCCGGCGTCACCCAGGTCGTGGGGGGGCGCACGCTGCCATTGATCTTCGCTGACTTCGCCCGCAAGGCAGGCATCACCATCGAATGTGATCCAGACCAGTGGGTGATCGAGCGCCGACAGAAGACCGCTGAGGAAATCGAACATTTGCGCGAGGCACAGCGAGTCACAGAACAAGCGGTGGAGATGGCCTGCCGCTTGATCGCCCGCGCCACTGCGCGTCAAGATGGAGTTCTGATGCACGAAGGTGCGCCATTGACATCCGAACGCGTCCGCGCGGCAGTGGATCACTGGCTGCTAGACCGCGATTTCACCAATCCCATGGCGATCATCGCAGGTGGCCCGGGTGGCGCGGATTGCCACTATATGGGCTTCGGCGAACTACGAACCGGCGAGCCCGTCATCGTGGATATCTTCCCGAAAAACCGCCGCACTCGCTACAATGGCGACTGCACCCGGACTGTCGTGCATGGCGAGATTTCGGATGAGATCAAGCGGATGCACGCC
>JANOZJ010000144.1:0-31973 GCA_031429315.1 Akkermansiaceae bacterium | reverse complement strand
TAGCCTTTGCGGCTGCGCGTCGCCATATGCACCGTCTTGGGATCTGCTCCCAGTGCTAACAAGTGGCGGCGACGCGTGCGTGGCTGCTTCCATTGCTTCCAGTAATACAACCTCACCCGCCGCCTGACCCATTGCGACAATTTCAGAACCTCCGTGTAGGTGGAGCTGAGCTTGAAGTATCCGAGCCAACCGCGAATATAACTGTTTAGCTCGTCGATGACGGTCTTGACGTTATGCCCGCGGTTGCGACTGGTGATTTGATTCGCTGCGCTCACCCCTCGCGGGGCTCTCCTCCGGAGACTCTATGTCCGCTTCGCTCCCATTCACGAACCTGCTCCTTGAAGCGGTGTTGCACCTTTTCCGTCCACACCAGTTTTCCTTTGTGGCCGATCTGGTAGCCCAGAAAGGCACATTGTTTCAGCGGCGCAGCGCGGCTTTTGGCGCGGTTGACTATCAGCTGCAATCTTCCTTCGGTGTAACGGATCAACGCTGCCAGCACCCGCTTCGCCGCGTTCGCGCTTTTCACCAGCACGATGAAGTCGTCGGCATATCTCGCGAACTGATGTCCGCGTGATTCCAATTCCTTGTCGAGCGGATCGAGCGCGATGTTGGCTAACAGGGGCGACAACGGACCACCCTGCGGCACTCCTTGAGGCGTGGCCTCGCGGGTCCCGTCGGGCAGCTCCACTCCTGCCATCAGATAACGCCGGATTAGACCTAACACCCGAGGGCACTGGATCTTTTCCTTGAGGGCGCTCATCAGGCGATCATGGTTGACCGTGTCGAAGAACGATTTCAAGTCGCATTCCACGGCGTGGCGGCGACCTTCCTTCCAGCCTTTCTCCATCACGACCACCGCCTGAAGGGCTGAGCGGCCGGGACGGTATCCATGGCTGTGTTCGCTGAAGTCCGCTTCGAAAAGCGGCCCCAGCACTTGCGCGATGGCCTGCTGGATCACGCGATCCAACACCGTCGGTATTCCTAACGGACGCATCGTCCCGTCGGGCTTTGGGATCCACGCCCGACGAACGGGCGCGGGCCGGTAGTTTCCTTCTCTGATCGCAGTGGCAATCCTCGGCCAGTGCTCCTGCTTGAAAGCAGGAAAGTCCTCGACGGTCATGCCATCGATCCCCGGAGCACCTTTGTTTCTCTTCACGCGTTTCCACGCTGCGGAGAGGTTCTCCAGCTCAAGGATTTCCTCGATCATGGTTCGTTCTTGAGGGGCTCCATGCTTCCCTCCGTCACGGCTCTCAAGCTCGCCTCGCCGTCTGGCGTCGTCGGTTGGCTTGTCCGTGGCGGGGTCGATCCCCTCCTCATTGGTTCGGTCCTTCATCGGTTGAGGCCTCCGGTATCGTTGTTTGAACGGGCATCACGCCCCCGGCTCGTTTTCCCGACTACTATGACCTCTGCTGACTTCTCACGGGCTGACGCCCGTGAGATCTCCCCAGGTAATTGCACGTTGCTCCACCGCACTGCCGCCGGATTTACCTCCACGGGCATACCAGTCGTCTTCGGAGTGTTGTGCCCCCTCGACGCGCCGTGTCGGCCTTCTATCCGGTTCTTGTTCATCAGCTCGCGGTTTTCTCCTAGCCTTCCTTCCCCGGAAAGGTCACCCTTCTCCGAGTTGGCTTCAGATGGTAGTTACGTCATTTTCATGTTCTGGTATTCCTACAGGGGACTTGAACCCCATTTACAACGTGCCCATGCTGGGCACACACAAGGCGCTCCATCCAACGGCGGATAGCGCTCCTGTTTGAATTCGGGCTTCCCCTCCCCACCGTGGATGAGCTAGACATTCGCTTGGAAATTTTCCTGTGCTGATCACTTTTGACATAGACGACACGATCCGGCTGCACGGTAGTTCCCAACCGTCGGAGCAGCCCACAATCTCCTGGGCTTCCCGGATTTTCTACCGTGAGCCAATCCGAATCGGGTTTGTTCAGGTTTGCAACGACCTCAGGACTCTCGGATGTCGCATAGGCATTTATACAACTTCGTCGTGATCGGTCGGCTATATCAGACGTTGGATGCGTTGCTACGGCCTTAAGCCTGACATCATCATCAATTCAGCAATCCACGAGATAGCTATAGCAGGACGATACAGGCAAGATCGCCCTCCCAGCAAGCATCCGGGTCTGTTTGAGATTGATCTGCATATCGACGACTCTGATGGCGTGGGCATTGAAGCCAAGAGATTCGTGGAAAATGGGGTCAGTGTGCAAATCTTGACAGAATAGTCCGCACCTGTGGCTTAAACAGCTTGGGAAGAAGCGGGTCCGGATGTTTCACCCGAATCTCCACGGGGGCGCACACGCGCCCCGCATTCGGGGGCCTGGATTTTATAAGTGAGGCTGTCCATGGACTCCGGCGGATCGGAATGCAGAGCGAGCGATAGCGAGTCTTTGTAGATCGCAAAGCACATCCCGCATGCTGGTGAGGTGCTGGTGAGGTGCTGGTGAGGTGGAGAAATTGAGAATTTCAGCTAGATGCCGAGGTTTTTGTAACGTGTCCAATCGGGGAAGGCCGCGTCCGAGGGCTGCGCAGCGCGACAGTGGCGGGAACACTTCATGCCGGTCTCATTCGGGATTATGCAAACTACTGTGCGGGAGAGAAAACCAGAGCTGGCCAGAACTGGACTGCATTGCGGATGGCTCCAAAATTAAGGGGAATGCACCGTGTGTTAGGCGACAGGGTTCCTCAAGCCGGCTTGTAAAGCTCCGCGAAGACCATGGTGCCCGTCGCAGTGTGCAAGGTGCTGACCACGATCACGTCCACAGTGGAACCAATCTTGGACGCAGCGTGGTTGGCGACGATCATGCTGCCATCAGGCAGATACCCGACCGCTTGATGGTCTTCTTTTCCGGGACGGACCAGCGCGATGCGGATTCTCTCGCCCACCACCACGGCGGGTTTCAACGCGTCGTCGAGTTCGTGGATGTTAAGCACGTCCACGCCTTGAATCTTTGCGACTTTCGCGAGATTTTCATCGACGGTCATCAGCCTGGCACCGAGCAGGCGGGTGGTTTCTATCAGGCGGGTGTGCGGGATTTCCGACTCGCCGCTGGCTGCGGTGTCGTGGATGGAAATCTGGATGTCGGGCACCTTTTGCAACTGCTCCAGGCTATCCAAGCCCCGTTGGGCGCGGTGGCGATCCGCGTTCGAGCCGGCATCCACCCGCGCCTGCAAATCCTCGAGCACGAAGCGCGGGACGATCAGGCGCCCGTGAAGGAAGCCCGAGCGGAAAATCCCTAACACCCGCCCGTCCATCACCGCTTCCGCGTCCAACACCACCGGTTGGCCGGTCAGGGAATCCTGGCGGAACCTCACGTAGGGGATGATAAAGGCGAAATCATCGCGATTGCTGCGCAGCGCCAGCACCGAGCCGAGAAAGCCCAAGCTCGCGAACAACGTGACATTGACCGTCAAGCGGAGCACATCCAACTCCGCGCTAGAGACCCCGCTTGCGCTCAGCAGCTTGTCCCGGAACGCCAGCTCTAGCAGACTCGAAATCTCCACCCGCGTGAGCAACCACGCGCAGAACAAACCGACACCGAGCCCAAAGCTGGCGGTCGAGAACCCCCGCAGGGTGAAGCCTTTCATCAACGACTCGATCCAGATGAAAAACGCCGCGACGCCGAGGCCACCGAGCAGACCTTTGCTGATCGAGATATCGATCAGCCCCTTGGTGCTCAGGGCGATCGCCACGCCCGCCGCCTCACAGACCAACAGATAGGTGAGACGCGCGACATTGACTGACGGGTTGGATGGCATGAAAATTTTGGTGCCCGAGCCTCCCCGACTCCTCCCGTTTCAGCAAGGCGAAAGCGGTGGTTTGAGGTCACTCCTGCTCGTCCGCCGTCGCTTTGATATCGGTCAGGGCGGCGATGAAATCCCCGAGGATCTCGGCAGGCACCATGACCGTGTCACGATTTCCGCCGACGTCTTCGGTGATTTTCACGACCATCCCGCGCGCGTTCTGTTTGAGATCGAGATAGAACGTTTTCCGATCCGCTAGAATTTTTTCGGTATGTAATAAATCACTATCCACTTTGACCTCCGGTGTTATTCAACCCGTCCGTAGAGTCGATAACAGAGATTGGATGTCAATTGAAATCCTTGACCGGGCGCGGCCGGCACTGTGCCATCCCGCCCTGTTCCATGCGCGACCTCCTTCCACCCGATCGGCCCGCCCTGGTGCTTGCGCCGATGCAAGACGTGACCGACCTGCCGTTCATGCGGGTGATCGCGCGGCGCGGCGCGCCGGATTGGTTCGTGACCGAGTATTTCCGCGTCCACCCCGATTCCTGCCTGAACCGCTACATCCTCCGCTCGATCGTGGAAAATCAAACCGGCCGACCGGTGTTCGCACAGATGATCGGCCGGGATCTGGAGAGCCTCATCCGCACCGCGCGGGAACTCGCGAAATACCCGATCGCCGGCATCGATCTCAATCTCGGTTGTCCCGCACCCATCGTCTGCCGCAAGGACGCCGGCGGCGGACTGCTGCGAAATCCGGAAACCGTCAACCGCCTGCTAGGCTCCCTGCGCGAGGCGATCCCGGGAAAATTCACCGTCAAGACACGGCTCGGCTACAACACCGACGATGAGTTCCCCGCGCTGTTGGAGATTTTCCGCAGTCATGGCATCGACGGTCTAACCATCCACGGCCGCACCGTGGTCGAACGCTATCAGACACCGGTCCATCCCGACCGCGTGCGCACGGCGGTGCAAGCGATGCCCTGCCCGGTGATCGCCAACGGCAACGTCGTCGATGCCGAAACCGGTCTAAGCTACCTGGCGCAGACCGGCGCGGCGGGCCTGATGATCGGCCGCGGCGCGATCCGCAACCCGTGGATATTCTCCCAGCTAAGAACCGGATTCACGGGAGCTTCACCACCGGCACCCCGCTACCGCGACTTGTGGGAATACGTCCTGGAACTCTACGACGAAATCGCCCGCGAGACGCCGAAGTTCAACCCCCTCGCCCACGTCCAGCGGATGAAAAAAACGCTCGCCTACATCACCCACGGCTTGGAAGGCGACTTCGAACACGACATGCGCCGCGCCCGCACGCCCGAGGAGTTCCAGGACATCTGCCGCACGCATCTTGACCATGACATTCTGTTACCCGCCAAGCCACCCGTCGGCTCAAAACTGTTCTGCGGGTTTGAAGCGTTAGGTGATCTTCGTTGAGATTGTTGTTATCCGAGGTCGCGCCACTCGTGCCACCGGTGAGGTGGCGTTCGATGCAGGCTTCGAGGGCGGCTTCGGTCGTGTTTGTGCTCATGAAAAATTATCGATCCAGCCGGTTTTGGGGTGCCAAACTTGGCCCTTTGCGCCTCCTGTAAGGATGGGTTGTAGAAATGCTGCGACCCTGCCAATGACATCGGCTAGATCGGGTGCAGAGAGCTTGCCTTTACGCCGAAAGGCATCCCATTGAAGCACTTTCCCTGCATCGCTGGCAAAGGTTTCGGTGAGGGCGGCAGGAGGCGTCTTCGGGATTGGATTTTTTCGCCGCGCAAAAGTCGCCTGGACGGCATCGATGAGGAGATCTCCCGCAAATTTCTGATGCTGGCTCAACCAGTGCAGGTCGAAAAAGTCCTTCATGCGACTGTTGTCCAATCCCAGCGACACCGCCGCTTCCAGTTTTTCGGCGATTACCGTCTCAGGAGGATAGATCAAGAGCCGCGCAGGGGGGAAATCGAGGAGTTCCTGCCACTCCGCCTCCACGGCTCCCGGCGTGATCGCGTCTCCGAATCCCACATCGATCTGAAGCGAAATTCGGGCACCGGCGAGGCGGACACTTAGGACCGCGCGAACGCCGCCATAGGCAAGATCATCGCGGATCGGTCCGGTTTTGACCTCACCCCACTCTAGGCCATCCTCCTGCTCGTCCGATTTCTGAATCAGCTCGGTGAAAACGGATTGTATGGCTTCCACGGAAGAATCCCCAAACCCAAGCAAATCGAGATCCCGGGTGGGGCGATGTTGTTCAGCTCCCCAAATTCTGAAGAGTTGAGCGCCTTTCAAGATGAAACGGTCGCGGTAAGGGCTGTTCGCCAGACGATAGAGAAAACGCCCGGTCGCAAACTGTTCCATGAGCACGTCGAAGGGCTCGCCGCTCTCGCGCGAAAGGTGGAGAAGGCGTGCACGGACAGAAGCGGCAGGATTCTTCATATCATGGCCTCCAGATACGGTTGTACCACCTTTCCTACCCGCAGAAGGCGAGCCATGCGCCCGATTTCACCGATGGTGGCTTTTCGTTCTCTCACGGTTTCTCTCAGTGCCTCCACGCAAACATCGATGCCAAGCTTGTTGCGATGCTTGAAACAATCCGCCACCGTGCGCGCTGGCGTGGTGATCGGAACGCTCGTCCCCCCGAGCTGGTGAATTTCCACTCCTTGCGTCTGTAGCGGCTTCAGGCGAGTCCGAATCACACGAATCGGTGGCCAATCGATTTTTGGAACGCGCGATTGGCTGGGAAGCTGGATCCAAACATCGTGAGGCCGCTGCGTTCCAATCTCGTGGAATCTCAGTGCACTGATCAGCACAATCACGGCGCGCGGGGCACTTTTCACCACCTGAATGAAGCTGTGATTTTCCGAAAGCGGGGCGTCCATGTGACGGTAAATCCCGCGTCGCTCGCGAATCAGCACTCCCTGCCCGACCAGACGGGTGACGCTTTGATCGGAAATCCCAGCCTCTAGCAGTTGCCGCGTCGTCAGCACCTCATGGGCTGGCGCGAGTGATCGGAGCTTGCTTTGGAGGGTTGAAGGCATGGCGATATCGGAAATCGTCACACATTAGTGACAGAGTGTGACGTTTGGCAATGAAACTTTTTTACCTCAAGGAGGCCCAGCTCTTCCCAAGCCGCCAAAACCTGCGGGACTTTGACGTCCCTCTTGGAAGTGAACGCCTTCATGGATTTCGCAGCCGATCCAGCAGCCGCTTTGCACCCGGGCACTTCGCCTCGATGATTGCCGGATCGATCGCTTTCAGAATCTCGAAGGACCGTTTTCCTTTGGCGTAGGCTCTCTTGCCACATCCGGAGGTCGCCAGTGCCAGCTTCTCAAAAACCATCTCCTTTGGGATCGCTTCAATATCCGGCCATTGCGGCACGGCATTGTCCCGCCAGGCCGAGGAATTCGAGGACGTAGGGGTCCTTGATGAAGTCGCGGATGGTGGGTTTTGGCGGGAGCGCTTCAGGTTTGCCGACGGGGGTGATCTGGGTGGAGAGCAGGCGTTGGTAGGTCTGCGTGTTGATCTGGCGTTCCAAGGTGCGGGTGCTCCAATTTTCCTGCTGCGAGTGCGTGATGTAATATTCTCTGGCTGAGGGGCTTTCGACCCGCATGACCAGCCGGTGATGGGTCCAGCTCAAAAAGCTACGCAGTGCGTAGCTTTTTGAGCCATCGGGATAGGTGAGGTAGAATTTCCGGAAATTCTTGAGATTGGCGAGGGAGAAGCCTTTGCCGAATTCCGCAGTGAGCGATATGGAGAGCGCCTTGAGAAGACCTTCTCCATAGATCGCTTTGGTCGCACCGCCTTGCTCTTCCTCCACAATCCGGCGACCGATCTGCCAATAAGCCGCGACCATGGCAGAATTGACGGCCGTGTAGGCCGCGCGGCGGGCATCGGCGAGGATGCCGCGCACGTCGGTGAAGAAGTCGAAGGATGGGGTGAGTTCGTCTGACATGGTTCAGGCGGAGAAGCTGAGGATTTGTTCGAGAAGGCCTTCGGTCTCGGTTTCGAGGTCGCGGATTTCCTTCACGACTTCCGCAAGGTCGCGGAGGGGCTGGTGGACGTAGAAGTATTTGTTGAAGGAGATTTCGTAGCCGATGACAGTTTTGCTGTCGTCGATCCACGCATCCGGGACGTGGGGCAGGACTTCCTTGTGGAAATAGGCCTCGATGCCGCCTTCGTAGGTGAGCGGGATGTTTTCGGTATCGCGGAGTTCGCTGTCCGGCTCGTAAATGGTGGCGCTGCCGTCCTCGACGACGGGATACCAGGTGCGGGCAGCGAGGCGTTGCCCCTCGGTGTCGATTTCCAGATAGAGTTCCTTCGCGACGATGGGCACGGCCTCCGGATCGCGCCAGGAGACGGCGTCGAGGATCTGCTTGAGCTGGGGCGCGCCGGGCTTGAGCTTGAGTTTTTTGAGCGCGGCTCGGACGTCCTCGGTGAAGAGGGTGAAGTCGTTCCACGTTTTCCCGCCGAGTTGCTTGTGGATTTTCCCGGCGATTTCCAACAGCTCGCGGCGGGCAAGCCAGAGCTTGGGATCGAGGAGTTTTTTCAGGTTCGCGCCGGTGAGTTCGATTTGTTCGTGGTCGAGCCAGCGTTGGACGGCTTCCTTTTTCCCGGTGAGGAAGTCCTTCTGGTAAACGTCCTCGCCCCAGTGGGAAAAGATCCACTCCATTTCGGTGGCGAGTGATTTATCGAAGCGCAGCGGGGCGATGCGCTCGGTGGAGAATTGGGCGGACTTCCGCAGCGGGCGCTCGACGGTGACTTTCCAGTAGCCGAATTCCTTGTTGTCGAAGACTTGGGACTTCAGGCCATCGACGGACTGCTTGCCGGTATCGAGCAGGTCGAGGTAGGCGCGGGTGATTTGGGCGAGGTGGCCGCCGGTGAAGGCGCAGTTTTTCGCACCGAGGTTTTTCCTCAGCTTTTCGTAAAGCTGGGAGGCATCGATGAGCTGAACCTTGCCCTCGCGGCCCTTGGCCTTCTTGTTGGAGAGCAGCCAGATGTAGGTGGTGATGCCGGTGTTATAGAAGATGTTGTTCGGAAGCTGGATGATGGCTTCGAGCAGGTCGTTCTCGATGAGGTATTGGCGGATGTTGCTGGCCCCGCCGCCGGCATTTCCGGTGAAGAGGGCGGAGCCATTGTGGACGGTGGCGATGCGCGAGCCCGCCGGGGAGTCCTGGAGGCGCTTCATCTTGCTCACCATTTCCATGAGGAAGAGGAGCTGGCCGTCATCTACGGCGGGTGCGGCAGAGACGATCTGGAATTCGCCGGAGGCGTCGGGCAGCTTCACCTCGAAACGGGGGTCGATGATGACGGTGTTCGCGCCGTTTTTCTCAAGGATCTGGCCTTGGTCGGTCTTCCAGCTCTTGCCGTAGGGCGGATTCGACAGCATGAAATCGAAGCGGGTGCCGGAGAACTCGTCGGTGGCGAGGGTGGAGCCGTAGCGGATGTTCTCGGGGTTGTTGCCCTTGATCATCATGTCGGACTTGCAGATGGCGTAGGTCTCGGGGTTGACCTCTTTGCCGTAAAGGTAGATGGCGGCCTTGGAGCGGATGGAGCCCTCGGGATCGATAATGAAATCCTGGGCCTCGGTGAGCATGCCGCCGGAACCGCAGGCGGGGTCGTAAATGGTGATGACGGGCGGGAGCTTTTTCCTCACCGGCTCGAACAACAGGTGGATCATGAGCTGGATGACCTCGCGCGGGGTGAAGTGCTCTCCGGCTTCCTCGTTGTTCTCCTCGTTGAACTTGCGGATGAGTTCCTCGAAGACGTAGCCCATGCCGAGATTCGTCAGGCCGGGGAGCTTGCGGCCGTCCGGGCCGATGGCGTCGTGGTGGGAGAGATTGATGTCCGGCGCCACAAATTTCTCGATGACGCCGTGGAGAGCGTCCGCCTCGGCCATTTTGCGGATCTGGTTGCGGAGATCGAACTTGGCGATGATCTCGGCGACGTTGGAGCTGAAGCCGTCGAGGTAGTAATTGAAGTTCGCTTCAAGCTGGGAGGGATTTCCCAGCAGGCTCTTGAGGGTGAACTTGGAGGTATTGTAAAAGACCTGGCCGGACGCTTCACGCAGACCGTCGGGATCGAGCACGGCCATGTCCGCCTCGACTTTCTGGAACTTCACCTCGGCGAGCACGGCTTCCTTGGTGTCTTCCAGCAGGCAGTCGATCCGGCGGAGGACGAACATCGGGAGAATGACATCGCGGTATTTCCCGCGGACGAAGACGTCTCGAAGGCAGTCGTCCGCGATGGACCAGATGAAGGAGACGATTTTATTGTGGGTGGCGTGATCCATGGAGACAGGTGATAAGCAGGCCCTTGGGGCAAGAATCCCTGACGCTAACGGTAGAGATGACCGAGAGAAGAGGAAAATCTATTTCCCGTGATTCCCCCCAGCAACCAGACGTGATCTCGCAAGCTGGTGTCGACTTGCTGGCCGAGGTAGCTACGGCCTCTCGAAGTGCAGGCGCAGGAAACGCAACAAAGGATTCCCCGTGTCCAGGGGATCGCGGGCACGCACGGTTTCGATGGCACCCGGCACCAGCACCTCCAACGGCACCGGCGACCAGGTGCCGAGGTCGTCCGTGGATTCCGCCGCGTAGCTCACGTCCGGCAGGTTGGCGGGGCGGGTGAAGGTGACTGATAGACCGTTGGCGTCGCGCGTGGCGACCAATGGCGGGGTGAACTGCTGGGGATCGGTGCCGAGGGCGTACTCGGCAAGGTTGGGCCAGTTGTCGAAATCGGGGTCGGCCGTTTCAGCGGCGAGGCCTGCCGCTTCCTCGGTGACGGTAAAATGTTGGTCGCGCCACGAAACCCAGTCATTGCCTGGCGCGATAACCAGCGTGCCGGACGCGGAGCCCTGGTAATTCGCGTCGCTGATGTTCGCGGCGATGGCGTAGGAACCGGCGGCGGTCGGCGCGGTGGAACTGCTGTCGTAGGTGATCAAAACCGTTTTCCCCGCAGGCGTGGTGGTGGCGGTGACTATTCTCGGCGAGCCGTCATAGGTCTGGTCGAGGCCGATCAAGTCGATGGTGGCGGTGGCTTTGCCGATGACCAACGTGCCGGACGTGGTGCCCTGGTAGTTGGGATTGGTGACATTGACCTCGACGGCATAGTTGCCCGCATCGGTGGGGACGACGGCGGAACCATTGTAGGTGACCGCCACGGCCAGCGCGGCTGGAGTGGTGGTCACGGTGGCGGCTTGCGGATTGCCGTCATAGGTGGGACTCAAATCGCTCAAGACGACGGTTGCCGCAGCGGGAGTGACGGTGACACTGGCGGTGTTGGAAAATCCGCCGCTGCTGGCACCGATCACATAAGGGCCGCCGGCGGCGGTGGCGCTGAAGAGACCCGCCGGACTGATCGTGCCGCCACCACTGGCGGACCAAGTGAAGGAAGAGGGCTGGCTGACCATCGCCACACTGAACTGGTCGAGCAAGGTAGCGCCGAAGGCTTGAGTCCCCCCATAGGTTACATTGGCAGAGGCCGGACTAACAACCAGTCCCGCGGCGGTCTGCACCACCCGCAGGTTCACCGTGCTGGTGGTGGCGAGGCCCGGGCCATCGAGAACCGCCACCGAGATCTGATAGTCGCCGGCGGCTTCGAAGTTGGCGGTGGTGTTTTTCGCGGCATTGCTTGCGTTCACCGGGAAAAACACCGGATTGCCCGGGCCGCTCGCGACCGACCAGGTGTATTTCAAGGTGGCTTCCCCGGCGTCGTCGGTGGCGGTCACCGACAAGTTGGTGGCGGTGCCGCGGATGATCTGATAAACAGTGGTGTCAGGATCGGTCACCGATTCCGTGGAGGAGGATGTGGCGGCGGTGGCGATGATCGGGGCTTGGTTGGTGATATTGCCGCCGCCAATCAGCGCCATGCTGTCCAGATACCAGCCGCTGCTGGCGGTGCTGCTGTCGGTGGCGATGCGCCAGCGGAGCCGCAGGTTTTTGCCGGCAAACTTGGCGGTGTCGGTTAGATTGACGATGGTTTCCACCCAGCCGTTGCTGTTGCCCGACCACGCCAGTTGGTCGGCGAACTCGTTGCGGGTGGGTGGCTGGCCGGTGGCGCTGATGGTGACATTGTAGCCGTTGGTGAGGAAGGCGGTTCCGGAACCCACCGCTCCCGCGTCAAACCACGCGCCGTTGTCCACGGAGAACTCGAGTTTCCCCGCATCCCTTTTGTTTTGCAGATTGCGGTTCTGCCAGAACTTGAGCTGGAGATTGGTGGCACCGGCCGGGACCGGAATGATGGGGGAGGTGAGGTTGGCGGTGGTTTTACCGGCGGGTCCAGGGGCGAAATATGAAGTCGCCGGGGATTTGCTTTGAGTTGTCACCAGCGACCAACTGTTGGAGCCGGTGGTGGCCTCTGACGTCCAGCCGGTGACGGTGCCATCGAAGGCCTCACTCCAGATCGAGCCGATGACAGTGAAGGCGGCGGTTAGAGTGGAGGTCTCCAGGTTCGGATTGGTGGCGACCACGTCCCACGCGCCGGCGGCGGCTCCGGTTAGATTGACCTGGCAGCGCAACGTTTCGCCGATCAACTGGCCACCGGTGGCGGGGATGTCGGTTTGGCCGGAGCGGGCGAGTTTGACTGCGGTATCGGCCCGCAGCCCGGTGCCGGTGAGGTCGAGGGTGACGGCACCGGCCAGGCTATTGTTAGGAGAAACGGTGGCGAGCGCGAGGGGCGGCGGCGGCGGCGGCTCTGCCGATGATCCGGAAACCAACAGCGAGTAATTCTGGCTGTTGTTCGCCAGCGTGCCGGAAAAGCTGACGACCGCCTGATAGGTGCCGGCGGCGGGGGGCGCGGCGACGCCGACCTGCTCGACGTTGTCGCTGTTGTTGATGCCGGTGGTGGCGGGCAAGCTCATGGCCGCCGGGGTCCAGTTGCCGACGAAGGGCATCACGAAAGGCAGGAATTCGGAGCCGTTAGGCGCGACGATTTTCAGGTTGAGGTTGTTGACGAGCCGGGGGCTGCGGGAGTCGGCGGCGCTGAGCGCGGCAGCGGCGGGATCGGTCCAACAGAGGGTGGCCCGGATCGGTGAAATGCCGTCCCAGACAAACGAATGGGTGCGAAAGACGGTGGCCGAAGTGAGCTGGTTTTCCACGATCCGTTGTTTCAAGGGGAACCCGTATTGATCGTCGATGAGATCGGCGGCGGCCTTCACATTGACCAGGCCCCAGCCGTATTTGTAGTCCGGGCCGGCATTGCCTCGATCATCGGCGGTGTGGATCAGCAAGCCTTTGAGGGTGCTCGAGCGCATCGCTTGGCCGGGGAAACGGCTGCCGTATTGTTGGATCAAGAGCGCGGCCGAACCCACTGCATTCGGGGTGGCCATGCTGGTTCCACTGTAGCTGCCGTATTGGGTATTGCTGCCGTTGAGCGATGAAGTGAGGTTTTCGCCATTTGCCACCACGTCGGGTTTGACCCGCCCGTCGTCGGTGGGTCCGCAGGAGGAAAAATAACTGATAGCCGCTTGGTTAGGATCGCGGATTCCGCCGCTCACGGCATCGGCCGCCGACCCGATTGTGATGACGTTCTTGGCAACCGAATCAAAACTAACGGTCTCATAGCCACTGCGGTAAGTGCCGTCCCCGGCGGGGTGGAGCGAGGGGTTGTAGCTGACGACCGAGCCACCGCCGGGTGCCAGCGAGACGACATCTCCGGCCGACGGGTTATCAGCGCCGTCGTTGCCGGCGCTGCGGAACATCAGGTAATAGGGCGCGCCGAATGCCAGCGCGTCGCTGTCGCGGGCATATATGTTATAGAGGCCGAAGTCAGGCTCGATCGAGCTGGCCGCGGTGCCGGAACCCCACCATTCCCAAGTGCGCGCGGGGGAGCCACTACCGCCCACGTAGTTCCAGCCGCTGATGTAACCGTAGCTGTGGTTAGATAGATAGATTTTTCCCGGCTCGCCGGCGAAGGTGGCACCGCGTGCGGTCATCTCGGTGACGTCAGTGTTCCAGTCGTAGGAATGGACGATGGCGGAGTTGGCCATGCCGCGTGCCGCCGCGTTGACGCCGGTGGCGATCAAGGTGCCGCCGACGTGGGTGGCGTGATCGATGGACCCGGCACCGTCCATGACGGTCACCCGGCCGCCGAATTCCTGATGGGTGGATCGCGCGGAGCCGCCGTCCCACAAGCCGATGGTGACGCCCGAGCCGTTGAGCGAGTAAGGGGAATTCCGCAGCAGATTGGCACCGGTGGAAATGGCGGCGTTCACGTTGTTAGTGGTGAAATAAATCGGTTGAGCGACGTCGAAAGCGGCGATTTCCTGGATGCGACCGTTCGCCGCGACCGTGCGCAGCGGCAGGCCGAGAAGCGTCGCACGGGCGCGGGCATTCTGGCGGCGGGTGTTCTCGATTCCCGCCATCCGCGCGACCACCCGCGCGCGATCGGCCGGCCGCGAAAGCTGGGTGGCGGGATCGGCAAGCAGATCGGCAAGCCTCTCCTGGGCCGCCGCCGGGCCGCAGAAAATCAAAATCGAGAGTGCCGCGAGGGCCGATGGGTTGATGAGCATCCTTGGAGGATGCTAAACACAAATCCTTCCGATGCAAGACGCCACAATGACGCCTTCACGTAGCGCAATGCCGTGCAAGTGTTCCCCATCTCAACGCACCTCGATCCACACCACCTGCCGCAGCATTTCCCACTGCAACAGCACCCCGGGAACGATGAATGAGATGACAAACAACACCGGCAGGATCAGCGCGAGACAGAACGTGGTTGAGAAAGTCCAATGCCGGCCGGCCCCAGCAGCCCACGCCTTGAGAATCCGGTGGGCGAAGATCACCGCGAGCAGGAACGCGGCGACTCCGGGCCCCCAGGTCCCGGTGTCGAAAGATATGGCAGACAGGTTGTCGCGGAGGAAGAACCAGAAGCCTCCGATGAACTCGACAAAGAGCAAGTCATATCCTCCGAACGGAGAAAGCATGTAGAGAAAACTACTGGATAGAATCAAACCCAGGTAGATCAATGCGATGACTCCCACGACTCCCACGACTCGCATGAAGTGTTTGAAGTGACTCATGGGTTGGGTGTTGCTTCATATTTCCTTTTGCCGCCCCCGTTGAGAATGCTGTCGAGTTTGCTTGCTGGAAGACTTGTCACTGAATTGTCGGAATACCCCACCACGATTTTCTGTCGGGACTCGAAGACTGGCGAAACAATCAGCGGCTCGATTTCAGTCAACGACATGGTCCCGCCGGGCTTGAGGAAAATGAATGGTTCCGGTAGCTTGCCATTCTCAGTTGCGACCCACACTAGCTTCGTCGGAAGGCTGAATTTCGTTTCAAGTTCCTGGAGAGATTTCGGGTAGCGGCCCTCGACATCATGGAACTCGTAGAGCGCCAGCATCACCTGCCTGGCGTTGCTCACCGCCTGGGTTTGTTCAGCACGCCGACCACGACTCTCAATCCACGGATCACCCATCAGCCAAACCGCCTGGTGCACGACGCCGCTCAGCGCGATGGCGGCACCGCAGCCTAGCAGCAGCAGCGCAAGCGAAGCCATGGTATGGGCGGGCCGCCACGAAACCGGCGCTTCTTTCTCGGCCAAGCAGCGGCGGACAAAGCGATGCACCAATACTCCTGCCAGAACGAGGCATCCCGCAGGCAACAGAGCCATGCGCCAATTCCCAAGCAACGCTGGCAATGTCTGCATCCCGTGAAAAACCCAGCCGAACAGGAAAAGGATCGGTGGTTCGAGCAGAAGAGTGCAGCCTGTCAAAAATGAAAACAGCAGGATCACAATGAACCAGATCACTCCGCGGATGATCCACGTTCGCCTCCGCATGGCCGGAGTTCTAGTGATGATGGTTTCCTCGCTCATCGCTTTAACTGCTCATCGAGTTGCGTTTTTAAAGTTCCTTCCGACCTATCTTCGATGCTGCCATCCGCCAGCAGCACGAAGCGCCGACCGCCTGCTAGAGAGGGTTCATAGAGCAGCACGTCGCGCCCGACACCCGGCCGGACCTTTGGCATCAGGCAGTAAAGCCCGCCATTTTCAAACCGCCACAACGCCGGATCGGTGCCACCGACGAATGGACCGTCGGGTGCGTTGCCGCCGTGGCTCTTCGCGTATTCCCAAATCGCTTCCTGCAGCCGCCGCAGCGCTTGCCGGCGTTGCTCCTTCGCTGGCGGGGGCGGGCCATCCTCGCGCAGTCGGTAACCGGCACCTTGCTTCTCCCATGCTCCCGGCGTGAGCAATTCGCGCGCGCCGGAGATCATCGTCAGCACCACATAAAACATCAGCCCGGTCATGAACACCACCCCGAGCGCCTGCAGATATCTGAGCCGCAGCAGCGAGGGGAACGATTTTCCCAACTGGTTCCAGATGATCTTCACCACCCACGCGATCACCAGGTAGATGAACAGGAAAAACGACAGCGCGTCGATCCGCGCGCGGGCGATGTCGGTCAGCGTGATGACCGTCATCCCGGCGGAGGCCTGGCTGGCCGCGGCGAGCCAGATACCGGCAATGAGAACGAAGGGAACTTGCTTCATGGGGATTTCTGTTATGACCATGGCCGGAGGACCGGCGGGTGACAAGGATTTAGGAATTTCGACACTTCCGCCCGGACTCACCGGAAACCTGTCCCGAGTTCACGCCTTCAGCGTGCTCTTCGATTCACCCGAGGATTGACTCCCGGATCTATCAAACCCAATGATCCGTCCATGGACGAAGCGCCCGAAGTTCCCCAGCCGGTGCCGACGATTCCGCGCGGGCCGTTGTGGGTCGCCTGTTCCATCCCGCCGCTGGCGACTCTCCTGGGCAATTTGATCGTCAGCGTTGTTCGTAATCCGGACCCCTACGGAACGACCTTCCTGTGGGTTCCCATTGTCATCTTTTTCATCATCCTCTTCTGCACGCCTGCTTTCAACCGGGCTGTCGGGAAGCGCTACCGGGGCCGCTCCCTGGTGTTTCTCAACTGGGCCTACATTCTCGGCCAGATGATCGTTTGCCTCGCGCTCTGGTTGGGATCCTGCCTTCTCTATTTGAGCACCCCATGATCTTCCCCACCCTCAAGGAAACCTTGAAACAAACCACCTCGCGTTGCCCGACGTGCCACGCGGCGGTTCCGGCGGAGGTTTGGAAAACCACGGGCACCCCGGCGAAAGTTTATCTAACACGCACCTGTGCGGAACACGGCGAGGCCACCGCCTGCATCGCCAGCGACGCGCGGTTCTACTGGCTGGCCAAGGGCGATCCGTCGAACGCCTGCGGTGCCGGTTGCGCGTGCGCCGCCGATCCTAACGGGATCCACGGCACCCTCGGCCGCAACGCCGGGGCGACGGTGCCGGAGGTGGAAGTGCTGTCCACCTGCCTCGCGCTGATAGAAATCGTCGATTCATGCAACCTCGCCTGTCCGACCTGCTTCGCGGATTCCCCGGTCGGCGCGGCGGGCGATCGCTTGAAGTCTCACTCGCTCGAATCGCTGCAAAGCCGCATCCGCGGCGTGGTCGGGCGCAAGGGCAGGATCGAGCTGCTCCAGCTCTCCGGCGGCGAGCCGACGTTACACCCGCAATTTTTCGAACTGGTCGATTGGATCCACGCCGAGCCGGGGATCGACTACTGCCTGGTGAACACCAACGGCGTGCGGATCGCCAAAGAAGACGGTTTTCTAGCAGAGCTGGGCCAGCGCGCGCGGCGCGGGAATTTCCAACTCTACCTGCAGTTCGACGGCCCGCAGGAAGCGGGCCAACGCGAGCTGCGCGGCGGCGATTTCCGCGAGATGAAACGCGCGGCGATGGACCGCTGCGAGCGCGAGGGCATCCCCTTCACGCTGGCGATGACGGTGATGCCGGAAAACCTGCCGCACCTGTGGGACACCATTCTAACCGGCCTCGAATACACCGCCTGCCGCGGCGTTTCCTTCCAGCCGATGTTCCTCACCGGCCGCACGCCCGCCACCGGCGGCGAGCGCCTAAACACCGCCGACATCATCCTCGGCGCGGTCGAGCAGGCCGCCGGCAAGCTCCGCTTCGAGGATTTCACGCCGTTGCCCTGCGGTGATCCGAACTGCGCGACCATCGGCTATCTGTTGCGCACTCCCTACGGCGTGCGCAGTATTTCCGAGTTCATCGACTTCGCCAGCGTGCAGGGGTTCCTGCGCGACAAGGTCCGCTACGATCTATCCGATCTGATCCAGTGCGGCTGCGAGAACACCGAACTGGGAGAGATTTTGCATCGCTTCGAGATGAAGGAAAAGGACGCCTTCCGCCTGTTTATCAAGCCATTCATGGACGCGTGGACCTGGGACCAGGACCGCATCGATCGCTGCTGCACCCACGTCATCCGGCCGGACGGGATGCTGGATTCGTTCTGCAGATACTACGCGACGGGAGGTGGGAAGTGAATGAGCCGAACAATCCCTACCTACCTCCCCAGAAACAGGGAGATCCCGACATGGCCCACGCCGGTTCATGCGTCAAGATCCTACTCATCTGGGTAGCGCCGTTATTTGCAGTGCCCCTGCTCGTCGCAATCTGTGGCGGGGCATGGCCACTTGGCGCGTTATTGGGGATCGGATTTCTCGTGTGGATGGGCAGGATTTCAGCAAGTGATTCCAGCGGGAGACCTGGCAGCGATTCGAAACCCCAAACCGGACGTGTCGTGCTTTATGTCGTCCTACAACTGGTTTGGATCCCGTTGTTCTGGACAGCAATCTTTTGGGGATTCTGCGCGGCCAGCGGGAGCATTACATTCAAATGAAATGATGACCGGGCGATCGAACAACCTGAATCACGTGCCACCTGTCAATCGGGCCCAAGTTACGGTTCGGTTGCTATTGTGGTTACTTCCATTCGGGTTCGTAATGCTAAGTGCTGCGGGTATCGTTTTGCTGACATCACTTGCAATCGTGCTGTCACATTGGGGACCCATAATTTTCTGGTTGATTCTCAACGTTGCGTTTGTTGCAGGTGCAGGCTGGTTCTATGGAATGCTTTCCTGCTCCGCACGAGGTGAGTCGGACGTGCTCTATCGAGCCGTTCAGTTCTGGTTCTTTCAAATGTTCCTGATCCCGCTCTTTCTGTGGCTTTTGCTCTATCTGGCAAACGTCATCGACCCCACGAAATTCGGCTGGCCTTGAACTTCCCCTTCACCCCCACCGGCTCGCCGATCTACGCCTGGATGCTCCTCCTCGGCATCGCGTGGGGCGCGGTGTATTGGTTCCGCGAGTCGAAGAAGGACGGGCGGGTCGCGTTGATCTATGCGGCGGGTCTGGCGGGTGCGTTCGCCGGGGCGAAGCTGGCGTTCCTGTTCGCGGAAGGCTGGCTGCATTTCCACGATCCTAACCGCTGGGTGGTCTGGCTGTCCGGCAAATCCATCATGGGCGCGCTGCCCGGCGGTTGGCTCGGCGTGGAGGTCGCGAAGAAGGTGCTCGGCTACCGGGAAGCGACGGGCGACCGCTTCGCGATGCTGCTGCCGGTGCCGTTGATCCTCGGGCGGATCGGCTGTCTATCAGCCGGGTGTTGCGGCGGAATCGTGTACTCGTTCGGGCCGTGGCCGTCGGTGTGGGTGGAGATCGGCTTCCAAGTGGTGGCGATGATTTGCCTGTGGCAGATGCGGCGGCGACACTGGCTGACGGGCCAGCACTTCCATGTCTATCTGATCGGCTACGGCTTGTTCCGCTTCGGCCACGAATTCCTGCGGGCCACGCCGAAGCCGTTTTGCGGACTGTCCGGCTATCAGGTTCTTGGGTTCGCCACGGCGCTGGCCGCGATGGTGGCCTATCGCAAGCGGCGGAATCGCGGTGGCGTGAGGAGTGCGGTGGCAGAGTGAAACGGCGACACCGCTTCTTTGGATTTTTCGGGGCATCATGAAGACTCACACCGGTTCATGGAAGCGGTGTGGCGCTTTGCTTCCCACCGCAGTCCATGGAAGCCCGATTCCCGGTGATCTTCTTCACCTCCGCGCATAGCGGAACCCCGGAAACGCCCTCACCAGCCGACGCATTTCCAGCTTCATCAAAGTCGCCGTCACCACATGCGCGGGCAGGCCGCTGCGCTCGATGATGAGATCCACCGACGATTCGTCCACCGTTACTGCGGCGAAAACGGCGGCTTCTTCTTCCGGCAGCTCGGGGATTTCTGCGGCAGGTTCCGCGAGGGTGGCTTGGCGGGCGAAAGGGAGTTCTCCGAGGTCGTCTAGCAGGTGACTGGCATCGGCGACGAGCGTGGCACCGTCGCGGATGAGTTGGTTGCAACCGGCGGACGTCGGCTTGTCGATCGGGCCGGGGACGGCGAATATCGGTTTGCCATACTCCGAGGCCAGGTTTGCGGTGATCAAGGAGCCCGACCACGCCGGGCACTCAACGACGAGCACCGCCCGCGCCCAAGCGGCGACGATGCGATTGCGCATCGGAAAGGTCTGTGGGTCCGGCGAGGTGTTGAGTGGAAACTCGGAAACCACCGCGCCGAAGCCGGAGGCAATTTTCTCCGCGAGCGCGAGGTTTTCCGGCGGATAGAGTTTCGCCAGGCCCGAACCCAGCACCGCGATCGTCCGACCGTTGGCCGCGACGGCGGCTTCGTGGGCGGCGGTGTCGATGCCGCGGGCGAGGCCGGAAATGATGGTGAAGCCGGCCTGCGCGATCTGATAGGACAGCTTCCTGGTCGCCTGCGTGCCGTAGTGCGTCGCCCGCCGCGAGCCGACGACGCTGATGGCATGTTTGTCGCGCGCCGCCAATTTTCCCCACACGTAAAGCAGCAGCGGCGGATCGTAGGCTTCCCGCAGCGGGGCGGGGTAGTCTTCGTCGTCCTGGGTGACGATGGATATCCCGCGCTCGGCGGCGTCGCGGATTTCGGTGATAGGGTCCGCGTGGTCTTGCCAGGCGTGGAGGATTTTCGCGGTTTCCTCGCCGATGCTGTCCACCCGCATGAGCCGGTCCTTGGCCGCGCCGAGGATGGAGGCGGGTTCGCCGCCGAAGGCTTCGAGCAAGCGCCGGACGCGCACCGGCCCGATTTTCGGCAGCATGTTGAGGGCGACGAGGGCTTCCTGGGCGGTCATGTGAATCGAAGCCTGTCGATAGATTGTGCTCGCGTCAAAGCCGCTTTCCCGGGAGTCATCGTGAGGATGATCGAGGCCATATGGGGGAGCGGTAAATGCCTTGGCACAAGGAGGGTCGACTTTTGGTCGGACCGGGTGGACCGGAGGTCCACCCTCCGTATCGCGCGTCACTCCGGCAGCACGATCACCGGTGGCTGGCCGCCCCAGACCGGATGGGACGGCTCTAGCAGGTTTTTGCCATCCAACATCACCTGCCCGGATTTGCGGTCGATCGGCAATGATCGGACGCTGTTGTCCGTCCACAGGATCACCGCCTTGCCATCGAAAGGCTGCGGGTCGAAACGGGTGGTTCCGGGGATCAGCGGGGTGATGGCGAGCGGGCGGGCCGCTTGATCCGTGGTGATCAAATTGCCGATGTAGGCGAATCCGCACTCGCCCTGAGCCAAGGCATTGTCGCCATCTATCAGTTCATCCGGATGGTGGACACCTGGAGTGTGGGCGTAGAATGGTCGTTCGGATTGGACGATCCCGGCCCGGATCAGTTGGCGGAAGCGGTCATTGGCCGTATTTCCGACAATCTCTTCGGTTTGGGTCGCAGCGGCGACGGCCTTCGCGGTGGCGTCATCCGGGTAGTTGCCATATTCCTCCTTGAACTCGAAAAGCGCCAAGCCGATCTGGCGGGCATTGCTGATTGCTTCCGTTTGATCGGCCTTCTTGCGTTGGCGGATGACCAGCGGAGCTGATAGCCCGGCAAGCACCGCGATCCCGAGGATGCAAAACCCGAGATACCCGGTCACCAGGCCCGCGATGGCAAGTCCGCCGCCGGATTGCGTGCCTGCCGAGCGTTTGATTTTCCCCAACGAGAGGTGGCCACAAATGACTGCGGGAATGGCCGTCAGGCCGGCAGTGAGAAGAGCCAGAATCCCGAGGACGAGGCTCCAGATCGCGAGCCCGGACGTCCGGACGTCCGCTGGCTTGGTGACGGTGGAGCCGGGCAGGTTGTCGCCGATTCCCGGAATCGTGGCCAGTGGCAGCCACCCGGCGGCACCTTCGTACCAGGCGAGATCCGACGGCTGATAGATTCCGCTGGCCAGATCGGCCTGAACTTGGTGCACGGCGAACGGGCCGCATTGCCGGCCCTGGTGTTGGATGAAGATTTGCATGATAGAAAATGGCGGTGTCAGGCGCTTCACTCGTTAGAGTGCGGATCGCTCCCGGTCACAGCAAGAGGAAAATGGCGGTGCCCGCCGGGAGAGTCTGCCGCGAAGATGCTCTTCCCATACGCAGCGCCCCCGGTAATGCTACGTCACGCATGAGCCTCTTCCCGAAGCGTTATTTGCCTCTCCTGTTGACTGCCGGCATTTTGCTAGGTGCCGGCGTGTTCTTTTTTTCGCGTCCGGCCCCCCCGCCGGCAACGCGTCCGCCCGCGCCACCACGCCCCGCCCTTTCGATGCTTGCGGCACCGCCGGATTGGAGCGCGCTTGAAATCTACCAGAAAACAATCCGCCGCGAGGATTTCGAGCGACTCCTCACCGCGGTCTTCACCACCGGAGACGCTTGGAAGAGCTACATCGAAATCAGCGAAACGGAAGCCCGCATCCAAACCGGCAAGTCCCCGGTCGATCCCGTCTTCCACCTTCGCTTCGCCGAGACCGAAACCTCCGCGCCCCGCCAGTGGCGCACGGCTTCCCAACTTCCTCCCGCCACTTTAAAAGAACCTCTCGCCAGCCTCAAGATCGCCATCGACGCAGGTCACATCGGCGGCGCGTGGGCGACGATGGAAGAGCGCTGGTTCGTCGTCGGCGATGGCATGCCCGTGCTGGAAGGAGACATGACCCTCCAAGTCGCCAAGCTCCTCAAACCCCGCCTCGAAGCTCTCGGCGCGAGCGTTTCCCTGGTGCGGGAGAAAACCGAACCCGTCACATCCCTCCGCCCGGAAGCCCTGCTCACCCTCGCCCGGGAATCCTCCACCGACGGGACTCCGCAGAAACTTGCCGAGCGTCTCTTCTACCGCACCGCCGAGATCCGCGCCCGTGCCGACCTCGTCAACCAAGTCATCAAACCCGACCTCGTGCTCTGCCTCCACTTCAATGCCGAAGGCTGGGGCGACCCTAACAACCCCACCCTCATCGACCGCACCCACCTCCACCTCCTGCTCAACGGCGCTTACACCGACGAGGAAGTCGGACTCGCCGACCAACGTTTCGCCCTGCTTCAGAAACTCCTCCAGCGCACCCACCAGGAAGAGGCACTCGTCGGAGCCACCGTCGCCGACACATTTGCCGAAATCAGCGGCCTGCCACCCTACATCTATCCGCAGGCATCCAAATCCGTTCGCCCCGTCGCCGGCCACCCGTTCCTCTGGGCGCGCAACCTTCTCGCCAACCGCCTCTATGACTGCCCCGTCATTTTCATGGAACCCTACGTCATGAACTCCACCATCGACTACGCCCGCATCCAAGCCGGCGACTACGATGGCCTCCGCGAAATCAACGGGAAAAACCAAGCATCGATCTTCCGCGAGTATGCCGACGCCGTCGCCGAAGGCTTGAGAAAGCACTACTCACTTTCACGGGAAATCGAAGAACCCGCGCCGCCCACGGACCAGCGGTGACTTTTCCATGTGGCTTCCATTGTCGCATTTCAGCAAGAAGCTACCGCAATTTGCGGTAATGATCCTCGCTGACTGCGCGTAAAACTTAAAAAATTCCATCCATTCCCATTTTCTCATGTTCCACCGCATCTTCCTGCTCCTCACCCTCACCATTCCCATTTTCGCCCAAGACGGCGGCCAACTCTACACTCTCTATTGCTCCGCCTGCCACGCTCCCGACGGCAAAGGTGCCACCGGCGGCACTTTCCCTCCACTCGCCGCCAGCCCGTGGCTCGCTGGCGATCCCGACCGCGCCGTTAAAGTCGTCCTCCACGGCCTCCACGGCCCCGTCGATGTCCTCGGGAAAACCTACAACCTCGAAATGCCGCCCCAAGGAGCCATGCTCCCCGACGACCAAATCGCCGCCATCCTCACCCACGTCCGCGCCTCTTGGGGAAATGCCGCCAGCCCCGTCACTGCAGACGCCGTCAAATCCATCCGCGCCGCCACCGCCGACCGCAAAACCGCCTGGACCACCCCAGAAATCCTCAATCTCCACCCACTTCCCCTCGAAAAAACCGCCCTCACCCACCTCACTTCCCAAGTCTATAAAGGCGACTGGAAACACCTCCCCGACTTCAAAACCCTCAAAGCCGAAAACATCGAAGAGGAACACGACGGCATCATCTCCCTCACCGATTCCCCCCACAAAGAAAGCTTCGCCATGGTCTGGGAAGCCACCCTCAACATCCCAGCCGACGGCGAATACTACTTCTCCCTCGACTGCGACGACGCAGGCCGACTCATCATCGACGACGAAATCTACACCGAAGTCCACGGCATCGGCCCCCTCGACGGCTCTCGCGTCCAGCGCTCCATCAACGAACTCAAAAAAGGCCCCCACCCCTTCCGCGCCGAATACGTCCAGAACGGAGGCAACCAAGGCATCGCCATCGGCTGGCGACCCAAAAGCCAGAACCACTGGAACTGGCTCACCGAATCCAGCGGCCCAGCCACCAAAGAGCGAGAATCCCTCATCATCGCGCCCAACGACGGTCGCCCCGTCATCTACCGCAACTTCATCGAAGGTGCCACCTCCCGCGCCATCGGCGTCGGCTTCCCCGGCGGCCTCAATCTCGCCTACTCCGCCGACCACCTCGCCCCCGCCCTCATCTGGACCGGGACATTCATGGACGGTGCCCAAAAATGGCTCGCCCGCGGCACCGACAAATC
Organism: Akkermansiaceae bacterium; assembly: GCA_031429315.1. GTDB lineage: Bacteria > Verrucomicrobiota > Verrucomicrobiia > Verrucomicrobiales > Akkermansiaceae > Luteolibacter. The sequence goes on along the minus strand of JANOZJ010000144.1, from coordinate 7,411 downwards.
CTCCCCCGCCGGAGAAAAAGTCATCACCCTCGCCACCGCCCGCACCCTTCCCACCGCCGCCCGCTTCCGGGGCTACAAACTCGACTCTTCCGGAAACCCAACCTTCTCCGTCCAGCTCGGCGAGCAAATCCTCCTCGATTCCTGGCGCGCCGAATCCGGAACGCTCATCCGCAAGCTGACCGTCAGCGGCTCACCGCTCGAAATCCAAATCCCCCAGCCAGCCGGCATCACCATCACAGGCGCGTCAGGGAAACCCACCCTCACCCTTCCCCCCGGCCAGCCCGTCACCCTCACCTACCGCTGGAACTAACCCATCTTCGTAAGTAGTCCCGGCTTTAGCCGGTCTTCTCTTCCCCAAAGACCGGCTGAAGCCGGGACTACCTGCAAAAAATCAACTCCTTCTCCATCATGCGACTCCTCTCCACCCTGCTCCTCACCGCCGCCCTCGCCAGCGCCGCCACCCAATCCGACTTCTACCTCCGCGAGGAAATCCCTCTTCCTCCCGGCGAGGTCATGGAAATCGGCTCCATCGCGCTCATGCCCGACCAGCATATCGCCGTCACCACCCGCCGTGGCGACCTCTGGATCTGCACCGGTGCCTACGGCGACGACCTCAGCAAAGTTACCTGGAAAAAATTCGCCCAAGGCCTGCACGAACCCCTCGGCATGTTTTGGAAAGCCGGCTGGCTCTACCTCACCCAGCGCCCGGAAGTCACCCGCCTCAAAAGCTCCACCGGCAGCGGCCTCGCCGACACCTTCCAAACCATCAGCTCCGAATGGGGCATCAACGGCGACTACCACGAATACGCCTTCGGCAGCGAACCCGACAAAAACGGCGACATCTGGATCGTCCTCTGCCTCACCGGCTCTTTCACCGCCGAATCCGATTGGCGCGGCTGGTGCCTCCGGGTCACCCCGGACGGGAAAATGATCCCCACCTGCTCCGGCATCCGCTCCCCCGGCGGCATCGGTGCCAACGCCACCGGCGACATGTTCTACACCGACAACCAAGGCCCCTGGAACGGCTCATCCTCCCTCAAATGGCTCAAACCCGGCTCCTTCCAAGGCAACCCCTCCGGCAATAAATTCGCTAAAAACGCCCGTCTCCCCGCCCCGCCGGATGTCGCCGATAAATCCCGCATCCTCGCCGAGAGGACGAAGTTCCCCGAGTTCATCCCCCCCGCCGTCGTTTTCCCCCACGCCAAAGTCGGCCAATCCCCGACCGGCATCGCCTGCGACATGAGCGGTGGAAAACTCGGCCCCTGGAAAAACCAACTCTACGTCGGCGAGCAAACCCACTCCGAAGTCCAGCGCGTCTGCCTAGAAAAAGTCAACGGCCTCTATCAGGGTGCCGTTTTCAAATTCCTCGACGGCTTCGAAGCCGGCATCATCCCGATTCGCTGCGACCAGGAAGCCGGCATCATCTTCACCGGCGGCTCCAACCGCGGCTGGGCCTCGCGCGGCAGCAAGCCCTTCACCTTCGAGCGCGTCAAATGGACCGGCAAAACCCCCTTTGAAATCCAAACCATGACCGCCAACTCAGATGGCTTCACCCTCAACTTCACCGAACCGGTCGATCCCGCCACCGCCGGAGATCCTGCCAGTTATTCCATGGCCGCCTGGACCTACATCTACCAATCCGACTACGGCAGCCCGGAAGTCGATCAAGCCACCCCCAAAATCACCACCGCCACCGTCTCGTCCGACAAAAAATCCGTGCGCCTCAAAATCGACGGCCTCGTCCGCAGCCTCGTCCATCATCTCGATTCCAAAGCCGTCAAATCCGCCAGCGGTCAAGCCCTCTGGCACCCCGACGCCTACTACACCCTCAACGAGATCCCGAAGTGAGGTGAAATAGGCACTGGGCATTTTTTTGAGTGTGGTGATCCTGTTCGTTCATCGGCCACCTTTGAGGGATTCTGAGGGGGATCACCCGTGAAAACGGACAAGAGGCGTCGGGCAGGATGCCCGCGCCACGGTGGCCCGGGCATCCTGCCCGGAGCCTTTCCACGCGAATCCACCCAGTTTTCAGACTTCCTGATCCCTACAGCCCTCAAAATCATCGCGGATCGGCAAACCCAGCCCGTTGGGCTGGGCTGGGATATTGCCGGGCCGTTGGCCCTGAAGAGGCGACAGATCACTCCAAAACCATCCACCGGTGCATCGTCACTAGCGAATTGAACCAGACAATCTGATCCCGCCGCGCATGGCCAATGGTGACTTTGAACGGCCCCGGATCGGACTGGATCCATTTCCCGTCGCGAAGGTAAACCATCACGTGCCGGCCATCCGCGGTAACCGCGAGATCGCCGGGTGATAGGCGGCTGAAATCCAGATCGCGCAGTTTCCCGCTCACTCCGAGCGGGCGGGTGAAGCCGCGGTAGTTTTCGCCGAGAGCCTTCGCACTGGTGTCGAACCACCACTGCCGCGCCCACTCGCGGAACGCGGCCCCATTTCCCGTTTCCCAACCGATGTCCCACAAGGCATCGCGAAGCCCCCGGCGCGGCAGGCCCGAGCAGTCGATCCCCCAACGGCTTTCGCCGCCCCACAAGTAGGGCGTGCCTTCCATCCGCTGCATGGCGGCGACGTAGCGGTCGCGCAGGTTGTCCGGGTCGAGCGGTTTTTGGGGCAGCAGAAACGGAGCGGCTAGCAGAAACGGCAGCGTGAGCACGGCGGCCCGGGCGATTTTGCGATGCCAGATGAAACCCAGTCCCGCCGCCCAAGTCACGAGGAAGAAGCACGGCAGCCCGTAGCGCAGGACGCCGTTGTGAAACGGCCAAAGCGCCAAGGCGATCAGCCCGGCCACCCCGGTGACGAATACCAGCCGGTGGAATTTGCGTGTCATCTCCGTGTCATCTCACCCCATGGAGCGCTTTACGACTTGGAAATGCTCCTTCACGGAGATTTCACGCGAGCTTCAAAAAGCCAGGGCGCATTAGACGGCCCTTCCCCTTAAAACGCCGCAAACCACCTTTGACGTGGGCGGCTTGAGGTCGCACATTCCGCCCGCCATGGCTTTTGCCGACGTTTTCCCTGATCTCTTGAAGCACCCGACGCCGTTGATGCGGCGGTTTTCACGGCTTGTGTCCGAGGAAACGGGCGGGCCGCTGGAGGCGTTGGCGCGGCAGAGCCAGCAACTGACGCGGCGGCATTTCGGCAAGACGATGCGCTTGTTCGCGCCGCTGTATGTGTCCAACGAGTGCGTGAACAACTGCAGCTACTGCGGGTTCTCGCGCGATGCGGGGATTTTCCGGACGACCCTGACGGTGGACCAGGTGGTGACCGAGGCGCGGCATTTGCACGGACTGGGATTTAGAAATATCCTGCTCGTCGCCGGCGAGCACCCGAAGTTTGTTTCCGAGGGGTATTTGCAAAACTGCCTGGACGCGCTCAAGCCGTTCGTCCCGACGCTGGCGCTGGAAGTCGGGCCGTTGGAGGACGGGCAATACGCGGAGATCGTCGGCCACGGCGCGGAAGGGCTGGTGGTCTATCAGGAAACCTACCACCGCGAGACTTACACGCGGCTCCACACGGCGGGGCCGAAGAAAAATTTCGACTGGCGGCTGGATTGCCCGGAGCGGGCGTATGCCGGTGGTTTCCGGCGGATCGGGATCGGCGCGTTGTTCGGGCTGGCGAATTGGAAATTCGAGGCGCTCGCGCTGTGCGCCCATTTGGAATATCTCTATCGGAATTGCTGGAAAGCGCAGTTCACCGTGGCCTTCCCACGGATGCGGCCGTATGCGGGAAATTACGAATACCAGCCGGACCCGGAGCTCTATCTGCCGGACAAGGAGTTCGTGCGGCTGATCGCGGTTTTCCGGTTGTTGTTCCCGCAAGTGGGCATCGTCGTTTCCACCCGCGAGCCGGCGCCGTTGCGGGACGCGATCGCCACGCTCGGCGTGACCCACATGTCCGCCGGGGCCAAGACCGAGCCAGGTGGCTACACCGGCGCGGGCAGCGATGATCTGCATCTCACGGTCAGAGGCCGGCGGGTGGAGCTTCAGGGAAAATCCGGCGGCGAGAAGGCGACCGAGCAATTTCAAATCCACGACACCCGCAGCCCGGCGGAAGTGGCGGCGATGCTGCGCGGACTCAATCTCGATCCGGTGTGGAAGGACTGGGATGAATCGCTGCTGGCGCTGGCTTGAGTGGGAGGAAAGCCGCAACCCGATTGGCATCCCTGGATCTTGCTTTCCCTCCGCTCCCTCACCCGCCAGAAGGACAACCTGCTAGACCGTCTCGCTGCCGAGCGCATGGCGCTGGCCACCCTCACTTGACTCGCCCCACTCGCCCCTACGGCGACGCCCTGACCACGAGATTCGTCCCCACGCGGATTTGAGTTCCCTTGTTTGCCCATCCCGACGGGATCTCGGCGATCTGGGTGAATCCGGTGGTGAAGGTTCCATGGGCGATGACCTTCAGCGCCTCCTTGTCTTCCTTTTTAGCCAGTTCAGTGACCACCCAAGCAATTTTGCATAGATCCACCCCTTCGGCGAGTTCCGCATCACATTGAATTCTCACTTTAAGCGGCAGCGGCTTGCCGGCATCGTCGTATTGCGGTGAGTAGAGCAGGAAACTCTGGTTCTTCGAGTCGGAACCCTTCCCATCGAACTTGCCGTGCTGGGTACCACCTCCGACGATGTCCATTTCAAATTCGAGACTCTTGGGTGCGGCTTTCGCCATTCCGGCGGGAATCCGGGCATCATGTCGCCTGCGGTCCTCGTCGCTCTGTTTGCGGCCGACTTTCCGCTCACCGGTCCGGTCGAGATTCCCGGCGTGACCGTTCCTGGCGGAGCGGCCTTGCGGCAGGTGTTTCGTTTCGCCCAGGCGCAATGAATCCGGTTCCACCGGGGAAACCAGGAGATCGTCAAAGCGGTTCGCACGCGTATCATGGCCCAGCAGCCACAGTTGGATCCCGTCCTTCCGCGGAGTCTCGGTAGGGCGGATCTCCGTCAAAGCCACCTCGCCACCGATTTCAAGATCCCAGGTTCCAGTCGCCAGATTCTGACAAATCCCGATTCGGACCCACTCCTGCGTCATCCCGGAAGGCCCGACCGCCGCAGACACTCCGGTGGAAACCCAATATCCCGCATCCTCCGGCAGCGCGTGGTAGGCATGGAAGGTCGCTGGCCCATCCGGTGCGTCGGCGAAAAAGCCAAGAACGGCTCCATCCAGATCCATGAATTCCTCGCTCTTCGCCAGCGGGCTGGCGGAAGGCCTCACCCAGATTTCGTAATACGTCTTGTGGTTCCGGGAGACCCTCTCGCCGTGAAAGTGAATCGAAGCGAATGGATTCCCGGCCACCGTTTCCAAACACTGGCCGGCCTCATTTCCATCATCACGAACGATCCGGGCATCCCCCTGGAGCAATTGCAATCCACCTCCGGCACCCTTGAAAGCCCCCGCCTGATAGCCCTCGTTTTCCTCAAAGCGAATCAAGTGGTAGGGAAGCGACTCGCTCTCCGCACGCAGCCCCCCGACCGCAGCTCCCATCAGGCAACAGGTGAACTTGGCAACCCCAAGGGCGATTTCCAATGCAGCGATACATTTCATGGATTTTTCAGGTAGTCGCAAACATGGAACCATCCAACCCGCTGTCACGCCCATTCTTCCGCCGGAATCTGGCCGTCATAGCGGATTCCTTCAAACGATGTTATCTGGAATCAGCTCCGCCGATGCTTGTTAGTCGGGACTGGTATCTCGCCGAGACCCGCCGATTTACCAGAGAAGCGGCAGCCCGTAGGCGGGAAAATCGTCATCGCAAGTGATGATCGTGAGTCCATCCACCTTCGCCTGGGCGATGATCAACCGGTCGAATGGATCACCGTGATGCCTCGGCAACGCGATCAAAGGTCCTTGAAATCTTCCAGCGGTTCATCGAAGTCCGGTGAAATCGAAATCTTCCCACGCAAGCTGCCAAACCCCTTCAACGGGTTCGCTTCCCCAGGCCCCGCCTGATCCGTTGTTCCTTCCACCGGTTCCAATTCCGCCTTCACGCGGATCGCCCGATGTCGCCAAGCCTCGGGCAATGGTAAATGAAGCGTGCCATCCTCGTGAGGCTCAATGATTGCGGAAATCGTGTTCATGCCGGGAGGGTAGCGGGTTTGAGCGCATTGTAAATTTTTGAAACACCGCTGGAAATTTGCAGGTGCGGCTGCGGAAACGCCTTGTAGCGGCGGTTTGCGGTCGTTGATGCCGCTGAGACGAGAACGGCAGCAACCGACCCGTGAATGCCCCAAGGAAACCCTCCTCCTTCCTCATCTCAACGAAATGAAAACTGCCATCAGTGCTTGTTAGTCGGGGCTGCCCCCCGCCGATGTGGCTTCGGAATTAAGTTGTCACGCTCACATCGTCGTATTGAATCTCAATCCAATGATTTTGATTTTCCCAATCTATGCGGCCGAGATTGTTTGGCCGGCCGTGTCTGCCACGGTGGCGTTTGTCGCGATGATCTTCACGATATTGTTTTCGACATGGAATGTTCTCGGCAAGTGGATTTCTTCCAGTTACCTCAAACCGGAATTCAACTTGGGAGTGAATGAAATTGCGGTTCACAGCTCCCTTCACGAGGGAGTCTTTCATCTACGAATACCGATAACAAACTTAGACGCGCTGCGTCCCCGCGACGCAGCAACGGAGGTCGAGGTTCAGGTAATTTCCGTTGTTAAGGAGAGCGGCGAATTCGATTTCCAAAGATCGGCATTCTTACCTATCCGCCTGAACTGGTGCCACGGCCTGGGGCCTGTCTGTGACAGGATCTCCAAAGGTTCCACCAAGCTGCTCGATCTCGGGCGGTTGGAGTCCACCATCCGTCAAGAACATGGAATGTCCGATCGCATCGGAGCGCGATTAGGAGACACGAATCCGATCAGGCTCCTCTTTGCTTCCGAGGTTTCCCCTTCCGAAGGGTTCTTTCTGCTCACTGGCACCTATCGAATAAAACTCCGCATCAGCTGTGACCAAACCTCTACCGAACAAACCTTCAGGTTCAGTATTCTGCCAGAACTGCTAGAAGACGCCTTGCCGCTACTTTCTTACCTGCGAGTTGTGTCATGCTGAGAGCCTGCCGCTGGGCGAGGAGATATTTGTGAGCGACCGTCACCGGGGCCAGACAAGTTAACGTACGCAGCCCACAATAACACCATTTCTTTGAACTAGGTGCGTTGGGGTCTGCGCCGTTACCAGTCCCAAATAACAGACATTGCCCATGGAAAGGGGAGAAAGAATCTCAAAATCCAGACACTACCGCGCCGCAAATGTCTGTTATTTGGGACTGACCCGAATGGCACTAACTTAAGCAAGTTTCACTATACGAGCGACTTATGACACAGCTACTGGCACGTCAGAATCGACACTATCGAAACACCAAGGCAACAGGACTGTTCGGCAACATCGGAATTGAGTGTTTGGT
>JANOZJ010000143.1:0-3201 GCA_031429315.1 Akkermansiaceae bacterium | reverse complement strand
CTTGCCAAGCTCGCAGGCGGCGTCGCCGTCATCAACGTCGGTGCAGCCACCGAAACCGAGATGAAGGAAAAGAAAGCCCGCGTCGAAGACGCCCTCCACGCGACCCGTGCGGCCGTTGAAGAAGGCATTGTCGCCGGTGGGGGCACCGCCCTCATCCGCGCCCAAGCCGCAATCGGCGACCTTGGACTAACAGGTGATGAAGCGACTGGAGCAGGCATCGTTGCCCGCGCTGTCGAGTCGCCGCTCCGCCAACTCGTCGCCAACGCCGGCCGCGAGGCAGCGTTGATCGTCGAGCAGGTCAAAAAAGGTAAAGGCGGCGACGGCTACAATGTCGCGACCGACAAGTTCGAAGACCTCATCGCTTCCGGTGTGGTCGATCCAACCAAGGTCACCCGCACAGCGCTGCAAAACGCAGCGTCCATCTCCGGACTACTGCTCACCACCGAGTGCCTCATCACCGACCTTCCTGCCAAGGAACCGGCTGGCGGCGGCGGCGGCGGTCACGACCACGGCATGGGCGGAATGGGCGGCATGATGTAAATCATCCAGCGACGGTCGCAGACCGCCACTACAGCTAACAAAGAAGCCGGGCAGGGAAACCTGTCCGGCTTTTTCGTGCTTCTATCATTCCACGCGATACCACCGCCCACGCTTACGGAGTGGATGCCACGGTTGTCCGCAACCGACGCGTGGGAACTCCTCCTGGTGAACGTCGGCAGAACCTGCGACGGAGACCGTAAAGTCCCAGCAGTGATCCGCCGAGAAGGGCGAGGGTGGTGCCGCCATCGGCCACCGCCACCGCCACACTTGAAGACGACCAACTGAATTTGCTATCCGCCGCGACTCCTTGGGTCGTGAATATCCATGTTCCAGGTGTGTCATCGAAGCCCGTGCCAGTGAACGTCCCGGTTCCCTTGACTGCCAGGAAGGATCGACTTTGGAACGCAATCGTGGAGGACGCCAGATTGAAGGAAAAGTTCTCCGGACCTGCAATCGTCCACAGCGGCGACTTCGGGGAGGAGGAATTGAAAACCCAAGGTTGTGCGAACAAGACCGATGCCCCGTCGAGGACAGTGTCAAATGAGCCGGTTCCTTCTTCGACCTCTGAAAACACCCACGATTGGATTCGCGTGGCGGCGGCGAGGTTCGTGGTCACGTTTCCGGCCGAGTCCTGAAGGATGATTCCTCCGCCGGCACCGGAGGAAAAGTTAATCGAGCCGGTGATGAAATCGGCTTGGGCAGCCGAAGTGAAAGCAATCAAGGCAACGAGGGCCATCCGGGGGGGGAATGCTGGTTTCATGGTTTTGGTTTGTGAATTGTGAATTTAAGGGCTAATCCCTGCGCCGCAGGAAGCAAATCCATAGCAGAACTCCACTGAGGAGCGCCGGTGTTCCGGTCTCTGGCACTGCGGTAGTGGACGAGGACCAACTGAACTTACTTTCCGTTGCGACCCATTGGGTCGAGAAATACCAAGTTCCCGGGGTGGCATCGTAGTTCGTGCCGGTAAGGATTCCGGTTCCTTCAATCAACAGGATGCTCTCGTCCTGGAACGCGATGGTGGAGGAGGAAAGGTTGAAGGTGAAGTCTCCGAAGCCGACAATCGTCCAGAGCGGGGTCATCGGGGTTGAAGGGGCGAAAACCCAAGGTTGTGAGAACGAAACCGCTTGCCCCTCGGGGACACTGATAAACGAGCCGGTTCTCGTATCCACCTCGGGAAAAAGCCACGACTGAATGCCCGCTGCGGCAGCTAGATTGGCGGTGATGTTGCCAAACGAGTCCTGAAGAATAATTCCTCCGCCGGCACCGGATGAAAAATTAATCGAGCCATCAATGGACGCAGCCTGGGATGCAGAACTAAGAACGACGGCTGCCAACGCAGACTCGAGTTTTGATGCTAATTTCATTTGCTGGGTCTTACAGGTGTTCGCGGCGGCCAGAATCAACTTCCACCCCACACCGTATAACCAGCAAACCTTCGTGCCAAGTGGTTTTAATCTAACTACGCGTTGACGTTATGTCATGGCGAGATTCGCATCTCCAAGCGCGGTGCTTCATCCTTGTGAGCGGTGCCATTTCCTGAGCCACCGCAGGGCGGGTCTGGATCCTGGATTCGTGGACGATTCTGTTTTGCTGATAAATTGCGATACCGTGCGGGATCAGTGATCGCTGATCCGGATACCGGCCACATGGGGAAGCCGCCGATCACGAGAATTACGCCGCAACTGCTGAGGAAGATTGGCGGTGCTGCGGATCACGGTGCCGGGTGTCCGGATGGGTTTCTCCGGAAACGGCGGGTTGGTGGGCGTTCGGCTCAAAGTTGGAAGCTGTCTTCAGCAGGAGTCGCACCAATTGAGATCTGGACCTCGCCGTTGGCGGATAGATGGGTGAGACAATGGTAAACGTCCTCGGGATCGGCATCGACCTCGGTGGCGATGTCGCCGGCGGTCTTGGCGTAGGCGGTGAGATGGCCGCGGACGTTGTTGAGGGTTTCCAAGAAAGCGCCGGCGGCTTTCTTGCCGGCCTCGACGCCGGGCTGGTGGTAGGCGTTGACGTTCACCAGCGACGCATAAAAGCTAACAGCACGCTCGAAGAGGGCGATGAGCAGGCCGAGCTGGAAGGGGGTGACCTCGGGGATGGAAATGGTCAGCGACTTGCGGCCCGATTGATGCAGCGCCTTGCGGGTGCCGCGGAAGAAGCCCTGGAGGTAATCGGCGCTGGTGGTGCCGGGATCGACCTCGATGCTGTGGCCGCGGCGGCCTTTTCTCACTTCGATGAAGGTGGCGAAGAAGTTGTTCACTCCATCGCGGAGTTGTTGGATGTAGGCGTGCTGGTCGGTGGAGCCCTTGTTGCCATAGACGGCGATGCCCTGGTTGACGAGCTTGCCGTCGAGGTCATGCGCCTTGCCGAGCGACTCCATGACGAGTTGTTGGAGATATTTCGAGAACAGGACGAGCGAGTCCTTGTAGGGCAAGACGACCATGTCCTTTTCGCCCTTGCCGTTGGTGGCGCTGTGCCAGGCGATGGCAAGCTTCATGGCGGCATTCTTCGCGACGTCCTGGTTACGGGTTTCCACATCCATGGCGGCGGCTCCGGCGAGCATGGCGTCGATGTCGAGACCCTGGAGCGCGGCGGGAACGAGGCCGACGGTGGAGAGCACCGAGGTGCGGCCGCCGACCCAGTCTTCCATCGGGAAACGGGCGA
>JANOZJ010000142.1:0-8557 GCA_031429315.1 Akkermansiaceae bacterium | reverse complement strand
GCCGCCTCTTGCAAGAACTCCCAAAGCATCATGGCGATCCCTTCGACCGCATGCTCGTTTGCCAGGCCAAGCGCCTTGGATTGGGAATCATCTCCGTGGACAAAATCATCGACGCCTATCAAGTCAGGCGGGTGTGGTGATCAACCTGCCCAACTTCTTCGCAGAAACTCTCCGTGAAACCCCCGATGAGTGGGATGTCTCCCAAGCCGAAGTCTCGCGCATGACCGGCATTCCCTCACCGCACCTCACCGACATGAAAAAATCCCGCCGCCGCTGCACGCCGGAAAAACGGCGAAGGCTTGTAGCCGTTTTGGACAGGAGCGAACGCGACGTGCTCCGTAGGAGCGAGGGCGCGGGAGGCGTGCCCGAGTCAATACGACCTCCGCTTCAGCCGCTACTTCGGCACCTCTCCCGGCTTCTGGCTCCGCCTCAGCTCGACTACGACCTGATGCGCGCCGAGCGCGAGAACGGCGAACGAATCCAACGCGAGGTCCAGCCACACGCGGCGTGAGATGGCGGGAATGTTGAAATGCGTGACCTGACCCGACACCCGACCATTCGGGTGGTGATCCCTGAAACGGCGCGGAAATCTGATCGAGTTCAGGAAATTCGCTTAACCAATCCGATTTCTGAGGTATCCTGCCGATGTGCCAAGTCTTGGTCATCCCCTTGCGTTTTCCCTCCATGATGTGGTGGAAGGACAGCCGCTCACACCAAAAAATGTGGACCTACTGACGCTTCACCAGTTCATGGGTGAGGTGATCGATCTGCTTCAGGGTGATGCCAAACGGCCCGAAATGGGGCAGCCCACGGTAGCCATTGAAGATGGTTCGGTGAAATTGGTCTCCATCGTGACGCCTTTGTTGGCGGCAGCATTTCAAGCGGACATGCAAACACTCGCCGCCTCGGCGGACCTCGACTCGATTTCTCCCAAAAGGGCGCAGGTTATTGAAATGTGGCAGGGCCGGACGACCAAGGCAGAATCGAAACGCCGCTACAGCATAGCCCCGGATGCGGACAGGCCGGACGGCATGATCGTGCGGATTGATCGGGAAAGCGCTTTCAGACACCGCCAACTCGACAACTGGGTCCGGGCGGAAAAATACATCACCGGCCGGGTCGTGGACCTGGGCGGAAAAACGAAACCCAACGTGCATCTCGTCCTTCCTTCCGGCGAATCGATCAAGGTGGAAGCCAGCGAAAGCCAGCTTGAAGGCGCCGACTACCTCTACAAGGCGATCACCTTGAATGTCCATGCCATGGAACACATCCGCAGCGGGCAATTGCGCGATCTCCGGCTCATCGATGTGGTGAGGCCCTTGAAAGAAATCGACGAGGACAAGCTCAAGTCGCTCTGGCGAAAGGGCCGGAATGCTTGGGCGGAGATCACCAGCCCCACGGAATGGGTGGAACGTTTGCGGGAATCCTGATCCATGCTGAAAATCTGCGTCGATACCTCCTTTCTGATCACCTTCGCGGACGATTCCCGCCCCAATCATTCAACTGCCGTGGATTACTTCCGGCACTGTGTGGCCAACGGGCATCTTCTTTGTCTCTCCACCCTGGTCGTATCGGAGTTCGAGGTGGGACAACCGGCAAGCGATCTTCCGCTGGAGCATTTCCACATCGTCCCTTTCAATTACCGTCACGCGGTCCGCTCGGCGGACTATCACAAAGTGATCAAAGGCTTCCCCGCCCCCGATGCGGCAGACCGACATATCGTCCGCAACGACCTCAAAATCCTCGCCCAGGCGGATATCGAGCAATGCCCGGTAATTCTCACCGAGGATGCCAATACACTCACGCGATGGGCGGATCAACTCGGGAAAGCCAATCTATGCGGCGTATCATCCTTGCTCCTCAAGAACGGCTTTCGGCCGGATGAATTGGTCGATCCGGGCCAGAAGACGCTGGGGATATGAGATGGATACACCGTGCCGCCCTGACTGTTGGCAAACGCCGAAAACGTCTCCCAAAACGACTGCAGCAACTCGCCACGCCCGCCGCCGCGCCTACGATTGGCGGGCCGCACTCCTCCTCATCCAACAAGGCGTCACCGACTTCGCCACCGTCAACGAAAAGGACTTCCGCGACTGCGGCTTCCAGCGAGTCTGGAATCCGCTTGCTGGAAGTTGACCTATGAAAATGCAGTCGCCCGCGAGAATGGCAAATGAATCCAACGTGAACTCCAGCCACATGCGGCGTGAGGCTACAGAAATGTCGAATGAAGAAATCCGCCCCCAAAGTGAACCCGATTACTCTGACTCAGTTCATCTGGTGCGACGAACATCAGGATAGATCCTTCAAATACAAACTACCGCATGTGAATCCGTGAGCAATGACCCCATTTACTCGGTTGAGGGGTCTTCATCGAGGTGGCGAACGGAAACCATGAATGCGAGGACTCCAGAGCGATCGGCGATTCGGTGAAGCGCCTTTGGAGGTGCCTGGTCATGAGCTGACTACCGGAGTGTTGCTTTTTCCTGCTTGTCCCGCACCATGGCTATGAAGGTTTCAAGACTCCAAAGGTGCGTTCGCTCGCTGAGGGGATAGGAAACATGAACCGCCTCCGGGACTACAAGCTGAAGGTGATGGGACCTCATTTGCTGCAGCTGATCCGTTGATATCGCCGGTTGCAGGGTGACAAGGTGCTTTTCCCGCACACGGGCGCTTTCTGCCAGAACCTGCCTCCATCGATCCTTGCATGAAGTTTTTGCGCCCAGCAGGGTAAGGAGTTCCACTGGAAATTCCTCATCAAAATAGCTTTCTTGACCGGGAAAAAGGAAATCAGGCTTTGCCTTGGCCTCAAGTGTCACCCCCTTCTCGAACGCAAGGCCATGCTGGCGGAAAACTTCAGCCAAATGGTTCTCGAACGCGAGGCCTGCACGGGATTTACGTCGGTTATGCACGGATAGAGAATAGCTGACGAAGTCATCAACATCCTGAAACTTTTCTTCAAGCCGCTTGTTCACGATGTGGCGTTCAAGCACGCGGAATGCGTATTCCTCTTTTTCCATCCACGACATAATGGCCTTGTCCGAGCCGTCCAATGCGGCAACGTCCGATACTTCCTTGCGAATGAAGTTTCCGAATTTTGCAGTGGTTGGGAATTTTTCACCGAAAAGTTCAAGCATCCTATTGAGCAGCGAATCATCTTTTACAGCTATTTCGACCCCCGCGGCTTCCAAAATGCGCGCCCGTGTCATGTCGACAAACTGCAAATCGTCGACTACCGCCGTCCCGAAAAGGGGTTCACGTTCGGCGGTAATACCGAACAGCCATCTTAACTGGTTCTCACTTGTTGATCCCGCCGGCGCGGCGAAGACGGTGGCCGAACTTATATCACCTTTGAACGCGATGATCAGAGAATCACCCGCGCGCGCTCGTCCTTCCCTGCCTATAACAGCATTGTCGGAGTAATAGAGGCGCCATTCCGTCCGGGTTTTGTGATTCGCACGGGAATCATACCAACTCATATTTCCCTCGTCCTCGATTACTTGCTCGTCCTCATCAGAAAGATAGATGAATCGAGTGGGAATGCCATTTGCCTCGTTACCTTTGCGTGAAGTTTCGCCAAGGATTTTACGGAGTAATGGGGAGGAGTTAAACTCGTGACCATTCGACGCGTTGGGATCGACCTCTACCGCCGTGAGTTGCTTCCACGCATAGCAGGAAAATAAATTCGAAAGTTGACCGAAGCTCATGGATTTTTAAGTTGATAATTTTCGTTTGCCAGCTGGATATCTAACCTTTTTCATTTGGAGGGCAGCGGGCCGCTCTTCTGTTTCATGTTCTTCGTAAAGAACCAGATCCGCCGGAGACTCCACTGGCCGGTTTAGAGTTTCAATGACAGCCTCCGCAATACGCTCCACTACCGGAACGACCACCGAATTCCCGAACTGGCGGTATGCCTGTGTGTCGGAAACGGTGATTTTGTAGGAGTCAGGGTATCCCATCAGGCGCGCGCATTCTCTAGGCGTTAGTCTTCGCGGATTTTTTCCTCTACCTTGATCGATGAGGATTTCGGAGCCGTCCTTGTGATAGCGGGCGCTTAGGGTTCGAGCCGTATCTTTGCCTGAAACAAGACCAAAACCAAAGCCGTTGCCCGCAGCCTTGTGTTTGGCAGCATAGTTCTGAAGATAGTTCCAAAGGTGATCGGTGAGAGTGTATTTGGGATCCGGGTTCTTTTCGAGAATAGCTTCAAGCTTGGGGCCCTCATTAGGAAAGACCGGGAACTCGAAGCTGCGCGGTTCGCGAAAGCCAACGAGAAAGATGCGTTCCCTGTTCTGCGGCACGACACTCTTGCCGTTGATGATCCTCGTCTGAACCGTATACCGGAGATGCTTGGTGAGCGTTTCATAAATCACCCGAAATGTGTTCCCCTTGTCGTGGCTCTGAAGGTTCTTGACGTTTTCCAACACGAAAGCGGCTGGCCGGTGGTAGTCGATGATCTCCGCGATCGCGAAAAAGAGGTTCCCTTGTTTCGCGTCATCGAAACCATGTGCGCGCCCCAGACTGTTTTTCTTCGAGACTCCGGCGATGCTGAAGGGCTGACAGGGAAATCCGCCACAGAGAATGTCATGTGCAGGGATGTCGGCAACGGCGACGCTATGGATGTCTCCGTGGGGTTTCTCGCCGTAGTTCGCCTCATACGATTGCTGGCTGAATTTGTCGTAATCCGAGGAAAAAACGCACTTCGCACCCTGTTTTTCAAATGCGATGCGGAAGCCGCCTATGCCGCAAAAAAGATCAATGAAGCGAAGCTGTTTTTTCCCGTAGATCGGCGGATCTTCCCTGAGAATGGGGGTAGCGGTTCTTCGAACGGAGGTTTTCCCCGGCAGTGGCTTGCGGTCGGCTGAACGTGTATTTTTCTTTGCGGGCATCGAAGTGATTCTCTACCAAGGAAACGGCGAGGTGGGCGAATTGTCGAGAGTGGTTGCAAAATACCGTATGCAGAGAGCTGGGGCCGGGGTTTTCTGGAGCGGATGGCGCATGAAAAAGCGTTGTCGCAGTCATGAGCCGCCAAGCAGGCTGGGCAGGTGTTTCTGCAGCCATTCCCGGGCAGATGCTGTTTTCAATGCGCATTCCCAGATCGTGAGCACGTGCCAGCCCATCTTGAGCAGGGCCTTTTCATTCCGTGCGTCGCGCGCGCGATTGCCGGAGATCTTGGCGTCCCACCAACCCGTCCGGGAGCGTGGGATGCGGAACGCCGGGCAATTCTCATGCCCGTGCCAGAAGCAGCCGTGGACGAAGATGACCGTGCGGTATTTCGGCAGGACGAGATCGGGTTTGCCGGGAAGTGTCCGGTTGAGGGGCCCGTTGACCGTGAAACGGTAGCCGAGGCGGTGGAGCATCGAGCGCACGGTCAACTCAGGTTTCGTGTCGCGTCCCCGGATGCGGGACATGACCTCGGAACGCTTTTCGGGAGTGAAGACGTCGGCCATGAGACAAATCAACAACCGGACAATCCCGGATGCCAACGCCAAATCCGCTCTGAGGCTGCTTTGAAGGTCGCGGAGCGGCTTGGGGGGCTTTCGTATTGCAAAACGCGCGGAGGGGCCGAGCATCGAACCTGTGGACAGGAAACAAGTCACCAAGGGCAGGAAGGTCAAGTTTGTCGGTGCTGGCGGCCCGGCACCGCTGACTGCCGAACCGTCCCAACACCTGCTCACCGATTGCGTCGGTCAGATCGTCATGGGTCCGAGCGAAGACGTGTGGTGTTACCCGGATTCCCACGAATTGGACATGGTCTGGGTTGCCTTCGCTGACGACATCCGCCCGATCCGCCAGGTTTCTGCCGCGTGGCTTGAGACGGTTTGAGAATATCCTTTCTCGCTGAGGAAGCAGCCGTGCCCCCTGCAATCCCTCGTTCGACATTGTCATAAGGAAATGAAGGAATCAGCGCCATGACCTTCACCCTCCCGGCTTGAAGGGCCGGTCGAGGGATTCATTGCCAACGGCGCAAGAACCACAAACACTCCAAACAACATGGTCAATATAGCAGATGAATTAAATGGGGTCATTGCTCTCGGATTGACATCAAGGAGAAGCCGTGAATTTCGATAGATCCACCTTGGAAAAAGCTGGTGCGTATGTTTCACCCGGACCTCCACGAGCAAGACCCGCAGGCGTTCATCCTCAAACAAGGCTGGGGCAGCGTTTCCCTCGATTCCGAGCGCGGCCTCAAAGAGTTGCGTGCGCTCTACGAGCACTTGCAGGCACGGATTCTGGAAATCATCGAATCCCTCGACACCCTCCGTGCCAGCCCTGAGATGGAAATTTTCCGCGAGGTGGAAGAGGACGAGAAGGTCATCGACCGGATCGCCGCCGCGCAGCGGGAGGAGCTGGAGAAAGAGATCGAGGAGTTGAAAGCGGAGTCCCTTGAGGCGGAGCAGGAAATCGAGGAGTTGGTGGGAAGCTCGCCGTTTTAGAAGAAGATTTGGAGCGAGAGAAATCCTCGTTGTAGTCGGCGAGATCGTCGAGCATGAGTTCGCGTTCCCGGGCTGACTCTTCGTAGTCATAATCGCCGTCGTAATCGGGTTCGGCGGACATTTCGGGCGGATCGACGAAGCCCATGTCGTCGTAGGGGTGGGGGGAAGAAGTGCCGAGTGAGCAGTGTTCAGTGATTTGAGCCAGATCTTGAGGAACCTGTTTGTGGCTCCATGTCGCTTCGCTCCATTGTGGGGGGAGAAGATTGGGGGAAGATTTCTCGGTATCTTGGGCGGACGACTCGGAGCGGCCGTCGTCGCTCTCGCTATGCCGGGCCAAGGTAGCTCCTGGCACGGTCTGCGGCGAGACGCCACAGCCACTTTGTAGGTTGTTAGGATTCATCGGTGGATGGGGTTTGGTGGTGGTTGCGGCGATTGCGGCCGGCGTTGCGGGTGGTGCCGGAGGATTTGCTGGAGCCGACGTTTTTGGCGGAGGTGAGGTGCCAGGCTTTGCACTCGGGGCAGAAGTAGGAACGGAGGAATGAGGTATTCGCGCCGTGGCTCTTGATGCGGTTGCCGGACTTGCGGGCGTTGGCATCGCTGCTGTAACAGGATTTCCCGCAGGGGCCGGTGAGGCGGATGGGCGGGGGTGGGGTGGAATTTTCCAAGTCGGCGGCGGCTTCGTCGGGATCGAGGGAATGCGGGTGCAGGCCGAGCTCGCCGAGCAGTTTGTCGATGCGCTTGTTGGGCTTGGGTTTCATCAAGGGTACAGTGAGGAAATTTGACCACTGATTTCACTGATTTACTGATTTTAAGAGGGGCCAATCCGTTTTGTCTTCAATCAGTGCCATCAGTGAAATCAGTGGTTAAAATATGATGTTGATGGAGCGTGAGGCGTATGGCCAGTTGCAGCGGCAGCCGCCGCATTTGCACTTCAGCCCTTCGCATTTCGGGCAGACTTTGTTTGTGAACAGGCTGATCTCCATCGCGCACCGCCAGCAGTGCGTGTGCTTCACCCGGGGTTCGGGATTTCCGGTGATGGCGTAAAACTCCCGACCCGCATACGCCGCCACGCCCATAGTGTCCGCGCGGAGGATCAGGCGCTCGACGGGCACCATCCGGTGGAGTTGGCCGCTTGGCCCGGTGAGGTTGTAGAAAGTGGGTGTCCGGTGATCGTCATCGCTCCATGCGGCGTGCGAATGGATTTGGAAGAGGCCTTCGTTGTGCTGGATGCGCACCACGGTGCCAACGGCGAAGGTGGGTGGCCGGGCGGTGGTAGAAGGGGCTGAGGTTGGGAATGTGGTGGTCATGGCGGTGGCGACTAGGGAAGACTGCCATGAAATGATGAGGCTTGCCAGAGCGGGGATCACATGTCACATGACTCCGAAGTCATGACAGGAATCTTCTCGAAAAACGGTGTTTCGTTGGGGCGTTTGCAAACGCTCGCAGAGGTGTTGCAGGCGGGGAGCTTTGCCCTCGCCGCGAGGGGGGATACGAACCGGGCGACGCTGATCAGCCGGCAGATGACGGAACTGGAGGAAGCTCTGGGCATCAAGCTGCTGGATCGGACGAGGAAGCCATTCCAGCCGACACCTGCGGCGCTGCGCCTGGCGGATTCGTGCGCGAGGTGGTGGAGGTAACGTGCGCCAGAGAAGAGAGAACCAAAACACCGCAACTTGTCAGCCGGGCTTCGACAAAGACTCTTTGCAAATCGGCATCAGGTAAAGGTGCCGAAGCGGGAAGTGCCTGCGGCGGGGATACAGCCACGGATCCGAGTGAAGTCCTGCTGAGTCCGGGTAATGCCAGGCACACGAAACTTGCTGGTTTCAGCGGAAGGCGGCCGCCCGACTCTAATAGGCCCGGAGAATAAGTGCGCAATAAATACACAGTGTCGGATTACTAACAAAAAATCCCGACTTTCTTGAAGTCGGGACTCATTGATTTCCAACGGAAAGTGCTCGAAAGAGGACTCGAACCTCCACAGGTTTCCCTACTAGATCCTTAGTCTAGCGCGTCTACCAATTCCGCCATCCGAGCATCCGGTTGGGTGGGCGCACTTGTTACGGTTCGCATCGCGGGTTGGCAAGAGAATCTTCGAAAAAACTCCCCGCCACGCATTTAGTCCGCTT
>JANOZJ010000141.1:0-6655 GCA_031429315.1 Akkermansiaceae bacterium | reverse complement strand
GGGTCCACTTGGCCGGCGATCTCGACGAGGTCGAGTCCGAGCGATTGGGCTTTGGCGAGTGCCTCGCGGGAACTCATGACCCCGAGCTGGTCGCCATTTGCCATGACGACACGGACTTTCGGGGCGCGGATTCGGTCGTTGATCCGCGTCATGTCGCGGTAACGACCCCTATTTGGATCTCTTTGTGGCTTAGCGATGGTGTTGTCCTCCAGTGAGTGGGTGCGACGCGCCGCAGCACGGACGGACAAAGCCGCCGCACGATATAGGTACGAAGAGGTGTGCGGAACGATGGACCAAACGCCGGATCATGGATCGGAGACAGCGGGGCCTAACCGATCAAAGTGATCGGTTGTAAGAGTCGAGGTGGATTGTTCCAGGGAAATCATAGCGCGGCGGGTGCCGTGGATCGTCACATGCAAGGGTGGGGAGAAATCTCTTTACCAATCCTTCCGGGGACGTCTGGACCGAGGTAATAGGGAACGAGCATGGATCGGGCAAGCCTCTTTTTTTGAAGGAAACGGGCACGTCGGATTTGGCGTTTTTGAACAGCGGGGATGCCAAGCCCAAGGAGGGTGGGCGTCTCGCCGAAAGGAACGAAAAAATTGCTGCGAGACGCAGCAGCCACGCTCAGCGCTTCATCCGCCAAAATCAACCTTACGGCATAATAGCCAAGGATGATGGATTGATATTCATCGCGCAAGGTGAGGGCACGCTCCGGATCGCACTTGAGATTGAGCCGCACGGGAAACTCATCGGGCACGGCGAGCGCGAACATTTTTCCTCCCACCTTGTAAACGAGCACATCGGGTCCGAATGGCGTCGTCTCTTCGGCTCCGGGTTTGGCTAGAAAAAGGGCGATCGCATCCGCCAAGTCCATGTTGTGATGACGCGATTCCCGCCCTGATTCTTACTCGACCGCACGATGAATTTCGATTGGCCTCGCGCCGGATTCACTCGAGACGGGAATGAGACCAGGCCGAAGCCGCCATCGCCAGGATGGCCGCCGGATTGTGATGTCTTTCTGAACGATGCGCGCCGTTACTCCTTGCGCGGGTCCGGATCATCCCTATTTTCCCGCCATGCTTCGGAAAGCCACAGTCGCCGCCACTATTCTCGCAACCTTGACCGTTTCCCATGCGGAAATCGGAGTAGAGCAAGTCGCCAAAGGGTTCGACCGCCCGGTGTGGGCTGGAGTCCCGAAAGGGATCAAGGGAAAACTCTGGGTGATGGAACAAGGCGGCCAGGTCTGGATCGTGGACGAGAAAACCGGCGGGCGTGAAAAGGAGCCGTTTCTCGACGTCCGCCAGGATGTGACGCGCAAGGGCAATGAGGAAGGGCTGTTGGGACTGGCATTCGCACCGGATTTCCTGAATAGCGGGCGCTTCTATGTGAACTACACGGACAACGACAAGCAGACACGGATCGTTAGATTCACCTCGGAGGACCGGAAAACCACCAGTCATTCCACCGGGGAAATCATCCTGAAATACCCGTCCGAGTCTAACAACCACAATGGCGGCTGGCTTGGATTCGGGCCGGACGACATGCTTTACATCGCTAACGGCGACGGCGGATCCGGCAACGATCCTAACAAACATGGCCAGGCACTTGATACCTTACTCGCGAAGATCCTCCGCATTGATGTTTCGCCCAAGACCGGATACGGGGTTCCCGCGGACAATCCCTTTTTGAAGGAGAAGGATGCCAAGCCCGAGATCTGGGCCTATGGGGTCCGCAACCCGTGGCGTTGCTCGTTCGACCGCGAGACCGGGGATTTCTGGATCGGTGATGTCGGCCAAAACCACTGGGAAGAAATCAACCACATGCCCAAGGGCAAGGCCTCCGGTGCGAACTTCGGCTGGAGTTTGCGTGAAGGAGATAAGGAAACGCCGGCCAAAGGAACCGGCGGACCACCTCCTGACAATGTCATCGAGCCGGTCTATCTCTACAACCACGGCGCCGGTGAAAGGGAAGGCGTGTCGGTGACGGGTGGCTACGTCTATCGCGGCCCGGTCAAGGAACTCCAAGGCCGCTATATTTTCGCGGACTACCAGAATCCGCGGATCTGGTCGTTTGTGTTGAAGGCCGGAAAGGTCACCGATTTCAAGGACCATACCAAGGAACTCCAACCGCAAGGCGGTCGGATCAATCTGATTCCCTCGTTCGCCGAGGACAACGATGGCAACCTGTTCATCGTCGACATGACCGGACCGGTCTATCGAATCGTTGGCCGTTGATTTGGAATCAGGCGGTGCCCGACAAGGCTGACTCTCCGTTAGAATCCTGGATCATGAGCCGCAGGCTCCGATGGCGGCCGTCGAGATGTGGGTCTTCCGCGAACACCTGATCCGCCAGTGCCCGCGCCTCCCGAAGCAAGACGGTATCCGCCAGGAAATCGGTGAAGCGCAGCTCCGACAAGCCGCTCTGCACGGTGCCTAACACGTCGCCGGGACCACGCAACCGGAGGTCGGCCTCGGCGATTTCGAAACCGTCGGAGGTTTGCTCGAGGACTTTGAGTTTTTCCATGGCTTCGGGATTCCTGCCGTCGGTTAGAAGGATGCAATAGCCCTTGTACCCGCCGCGACCGATGCGCCCGCGGAGTTGGTGAAGCTGGGCGAGTCCGAAGCGCTCGGCGTGATGGAGGATCATGACGCTCGCGTTTGGGACATCCACTCCCACTTCGATGACCGTGGTGGAAACCAGCGCGGCGATTTCCCCTTCGCGGAAGCGGCGCATCACGGCTTCCTTTTCCTCAGGCCGGAGCTTGCCGTGGATCAGCCCGACCTCGTGGGCGGTTAGGCGCTTCTTCCACTTTTCAAAAGCCTCGGTGGCGGACTCGGCCTTGAGGGTTTCGCTCTCCTCGACCAAGGGATAAACAAGGTAGGCTTGGCGACCTTGGGCGAGCTGGTCCTTGACGAATTTGGTGACGTCGGTTTGCTTCGCCGCGACTCTAACGGCAGTGATGATCCTGCCACGTCCGGGAGGCTTTTCATCCAACAGGGACACATCCAGATCGCCGTAAATCGTCAGGGTCAAGGTCCGCGGGATCGGGGTGGCGGTCATGACCAGCACGTCCGGCACCACCCCTTGGCGGATGAGCGACGCACGCTGCGCAACGCCGAACTTGTGCTGTTCATCAATCACCACCAGGCCGAGATCGCGGAAGGCAACTGAATCATAAAGCAAGGCGTGGGTGCCGATGATGATTTGGGGGGTGCCATCGTTCTCGAGGTGGTTGGTTTCATCACGATTGCCGGTGCGCAAGGCAATGCGGATTCCCAACGGCTCGAGCCACCGCTGGAATGTGAGATAGTGCTGCTCCGCCAGGATCTGTGTGGGTGCCATCAACGCGGCTTGGCAACCGGAGTCGATGGCCAACAACATGGCCGCCATGGCGACAAAGGTTTTACCCGAGCCGACGTCGCCTTGCAACAGGCGGTTCATCGGGCGGGCGATCCTCATGTCGGCGAGGACTTCCTTGATGGAACGCTTCTGCGCACCAGTTAGATCGAAGGGCAGGCTGGTGTAAAAACGCTTGAGATAAGAAGTGCGCATTCCCAACACCCGCCCAGCTTGCTCGCCATGGCGGGATCGTCTCCAGACCACATTGAGCTGCAAGGCGAAAAACTCCTCGAGCGCGAACCGCCGGCGCGCGGCGTTCGCCTGCTCCATGGCCCCCGGGAAATGCACGTCCTTGAAGGCCTGCGCTCGCGTCGAGCCGCCATCCACGTCGTAAGCGGCGGAAAGAGTTATGGGATCGGTTTGCAGCAATAACAGATGGATGATTTCCCTCAAACGGCGCTGGGCGATGCCGGAGATGTTTCTGAAAATGGGAACGATCCGCTCAAGGTGGATGGATGCTTTATCATCATCGCGCAAAATCTCGAATTCGGGATGGTCGATGATCAGCCGTCCATTGGAATCCTTGACCTTGCCATAGACACTCACCTCATGCCCGACGGCGACGAGCTTCTGAATGAACGGCATGTTGAACCAGCGGCAGGTGATTTTCCCGGAACCGAAAACGCCACCAGCCCCATCCATGATGATCGCTTCATAAAAGCCCCGACCGGGGCCGAAATGCTTGAGTGATGCATCGATCACCGTGCCGCGGAGGCACACCGCATCCGGTGATGGCTGATTGGGGAAGGCATCGAAACGCCGCCGGTCTTCGTACCTCTTGGGGAAATGTTCCAACACTTCCTCCGCCGTGTGGAAACCGGCAACCGCCAATGCCGCCACCTCCCTGGCAGGAAGCAGGGGCAAGGACGCCAAATCGTTTCGGGCGGAAAACACTTCGGAAATTCTATCGGATTAACAGGAACTACACCGGTGGCAATCCAGCGAGCTTTTGCAAATAGGTATAACTGTAGATTCCCGTGGAATGTCCATCTCCCCAATATAGCTGGATGGCGTAGCCGCCCACCGTCTCGAACCTTTGAAGTTCGTAGGCCATCGGCCCATGCTCGACGCGGGGCCGAATCACCCGGCCCATGGCATCCGGTTCTCCCTGGCAGGCCGCGCAGGGGCAGGCACGACGAAGCATCGGAAGAGCCAGATAGGCTTCAAAGCCATCGGCAAACGACAGCGCGAGCTCGTTCCCGATGACGGTGGCGTTTTCCAGAATCAAAGTCATGGGGAAGCATTGTCCTTATCCGAGTTCGCCGTCCACCCGATAGGCTCGTTTGCCGAAAATCGCGGATCCCACGCGGACATGGGTGGCCCCTTCCTCAATGGCGACCTCGAAGTCGCCGCTCATCCCCATGCTCAATGCCGGAAACTTCACGCCAAATTCAATTTCCCAGGCGTCGCGCATTTCCCTGAGCGCGGCAAACCATGGCCGCGCGGACTCGGCATCCGGACCGACAGGAGGAATGCACATCAAGCCGATGATCTCAAGCCGACCCAATGTTAGAAGTCCCTCCATTTCGGAATGCAACACGTCCGGTTCAAATCCCCCTTTGGAAGCCTCTTTGCCGATATTGACCTGCAGCAACACCCTGGGGAAGAGTCCTAGTTCGCGGGCGATCTCATCGGCATACGAAGCAAGCCTGAGAGAATCGATCGCATGGATCACCTCGAATCTTTGGAGCAGCCGGCGCACCTTGTTGCGTTGGACCCTGCCGATGAAATGCCAATGCAAGGAACTTGGCAGGGCATCGATCTTGGGTTCAGCCTCTTGGATCTTGCTCTCGCCGAAAACGAGTTGGCCGGCTTCGGACGCATCTCTAACGGAATCCGCCGGAAATGTCTTGGACACGGCGATGAGCTCAACGGATTTCACATCCCGCCCCACCCGCGAACAGGCCGCCGCGATTTTTCCGGCAACCGCCGAAAGATTTTCCGCCACCTCCGACATCAACGAACTTCGGCGGAACCCTTCAAAATACCCGCCAGCCGGGCATTCTCAGTTAGATAGACGAGATCTTTGACGACCGAAATCGACTCGCGCTTTACCGGGTCGAGGCCGGTTGGCCACTTCGGCGTTTGGTCGAGATCGGCCGTTTCGTCTTTAGCGCGCCGCATGTATTCGCCTCCTTCATCCGCCGGATTGTATGGCTTCAGTTCCGCGCCTTTTTCAAGGTCTTCGAGGGTGATCTTAAAGAAACTCAATGCCTTTTTATCATCTTCGGACATCTTTGCGAATCGTGCGCGGCGCTCCGCATTACGCTCCTTTTGCAGGACATCGGACTCGCCGAGTTCCCTCTCGCGGGTGGCCTTGTTAAGCGATACTCGATTTGCTTTCAACCGCTCCTTTGCTTTCATCACATCCTGGATGACGTACGAGAAATCCTTGTCGGCATTCAGGCGTTCCTGGCTCAGTTCCTTCAACCGGGGAATGAACAGCACTTGCGGATCGAGAGGTTTGAAATCGCCTGCGGGACGGATGCGATCATATGGCAACGGGTGATCGAGAAACTCCTCACCCATATCCAAGGCGTCGGCCAGACTCGGAATCACCACATTGGCGGCAACCCCATCCATCTGGGTCGATGAACCGGATGGACGGTAGAACTTCTGAATGGTCACTTTCAAGAAGCCGGCCCGGTTGCGCGCGGCAAAAAGAGGGAGCATCCGGCCGATATCCATCGGTTGTTGAACCGTGCCCTTTCCGAACGTGGATGAGTCGCCGACAATCACCGCCCGGTTGAAATCCTGCAGCGCACCCGCAAGAATCTCGCTCGCGGAAGCACTGCTCTTGTCAGTCATGATGACCATTGGCCCGGTGTAAATCGGCTTGCCACTATCCGAGTCTTTCACCTGAACCTGGCCCAGGGTGTTCTTCACCTGGACGGTAGGTCCACTATCAATAAAAAACCCGGTCATGCGCCGGACTTCCTCAAGCGAACCGCCGCCGTTGCCGCGGAGATCGAGAACGAGCCCGTCGATCTTCTCATCGGTCAAACGCTTGAGGATTCTTTCGACATCAACAGAGCAGCGAACTTTTCCTTCCTCGAAGTCAGCATAGAAGGAAGGCAAGGTGATAATTCCCAGCCGCCGGGGCGCGCCTTTTTCAGATTTCACTTCGATCAGATCGCCACTTGCCTGTTCGTCCTTCATCTCCACCTTGTCGCGCTGGATCACCACGATCTTGGTTTCCCCGGGTGGTCCGCCGGCAGGCTCCACTTTCAATGCGACGGCCGATCCTTCTTTG
>JANOZJ010000140.1:0-4416 GCA_031429315.1 Akkermansiaceae bacterium | reverse complement strand
AGTCGGCACCCGCGCCTTCGAGCAGCTCCAACTCCTCGCAAACTTGCCGGTAAGTCCCCTCCTCCACCGCGCCCTTCACACTCTCGTCCTCGATCCCGGTCACCGCCACCGGCGCACGAAACGCGCCGTGGACGGTGCGTTGGAACAGATGCACCTGCTTCTGCTCGCGGTCATAAACACCGCGGAAGCGCGGACCATCACCTAACGGCCAGTTGACCGGAAACGCGTGAATTCCTAACACCGACTCCAGTTCGTCGAGCAAGTCCATCGACGGCCGAGCCGGGCGGTCGAGCTTGTTCATGAAGGTGAAAATCGGCACGCCCCGGCGGCGGCAGACTTCAAAGAGTTTGCGCGTCTGGCTCTCGATGCCCTTGCCGGCGTCCACCACCATCACGGCGGCGTCCACGGCGGTTAGTACCCGATAGGTGTCTTCCGAGAAATCCTTGTGCCCCGGCGTGTCGAGGATGTTGACGACGCAGTCCTTGTATTCGAACTGCAAGACGGTGGAGCTGACGGAGATTCCCCGCTGCTTTTCTAAGTCCATCCAGTCGGACGTCGTGGCGCGCTGGTTCTTCCGCGCGGTGACGCTGCCGGCCAGGTTGAGTGCGCCGCCGTTAAGCAGGAATTTTTCCGTGAGCGTGGTTTTCCCGGCATCTGGATGGGATATGATCGCGAACGAGCGGCGGCGCCTCACCTCACGCTGAAGCGCGGGCGAGGGAATGGCGTAAGGAGAGACAGACATGAAAGCGGGCCGCAGGGACTAAACCCCACGCCCTCCCCGATCAAGCCCGGATGCATCCGGCAAGCCTGAGGAGACGCCAATACCACAATTGGACGGCACCTAATGCCACAATTGGACGGTGCCTAATGCTACAATTGGACGGTGCATAATACCACAATTGGACGCTTGCCAATGCCACAATTGGACGCTATCCTATACCACAAATGGACGGTCTCGAAACCATACTGCCACGGGGGATTAAGCACGCTTTGGACGAAGCGATGACGGACACGCCCGTGGTCTGCCTGCTCGGTCCGAGACAGTGCGGGAAATCCACCCTCGCGCGCTCGCTCGATCCGGGCCGTCAATACCTCACGCTGGACGACGCGAACCTGCTCGCGGGTGCCATCAAGGACCCCGGAGGGTTCATCAGCCAATTTCCCGACAACATCACGCTCGATGAAGTCCAGCGCGCTCCGGAACTCCTGCTCGCGATCAAACGCGCCGTGGATGAAAACCGCCGTCCGGGGCGTTTCCTGCTGACCGGCTCGGCCAATCTCCTGCAACTCCCCCACTTGCCCGATTCGCTGGCCGGGCGGATGGAGTGCCTTTATCTGCACCCACTGAGCGAAGCGGAAAAAAACCGTGGCAATGGCTTGTTTCTGGCGCGCCTGCTAGAAAACAGTCTGACGGACAGCCGCCTTCGTGAAACCAGCATGGCTCCGTCCACCCTGCCCGGCCGCATCGTTTCCGGCGGCTATCCGGAGCCGCAGGGCCGTGGCTATGTGCGCGCCCGCCAATGGCACCGCCAGTATCTCCGCTCCGTGATTGATCGCGATGTCCATGACGTGGCTCGCGTCCGGGACAGCGCGGAAGTCGCACGGTTGCTTAGAATCCTGTCCCACCAGACCGCCAACCTGCTCAACACCGCGTCACTCGCCAACGACCTGAAACTCGATCGCCAGACCGTGGAGCGCTACCTCACCGTGCTTGAGCGGATTTTCCTGATCCGCCGCCTCGCACCGTGGCATCGGAACTCCGCCAAGCGCCTGATCAAAACGCCGAAAGTCCATCTGGTGGACAGCGGCTTGGCATCCTCGCTTGCGGGGATTTCCACCGAGGACTGGCTGACCAAGCGCGACAAATTCGGCCACCTGCTGGAGTCGTTCGTCCTGCAGCAACTCATCACCCAAGCCGGTTGGACCGATCCCGACCTGCGCTTCTGGCACTACCGGGACAAGGACCAGGTGGAAGTCGATGTGGTGCTCACCCGCGGCAGCAAAGTCTGGGGAGTCGAGGTAAAAGCCTCCGCCACGCTCCATCACTCGGACGGCAACGGGCTGCGCCGGCTGGCGGCTCAGGCAGGAAACGATTTCCAATCCGGCATCGTCTTCTACGACGGCTCCTCGGTCCTCCAGCTCGACGGGCCGAAAATCCTGGCGGTCCCCTTGGAGCTGCTCTGGGAATGGTGACGGCTAACACCCGGAAAAGGAATCGGCGGAGGTTGGAGGGGGAACCTCCAACATCCGCCGACTGGTCTTCGGGGGGAAGTGTGTCGTGGTCCGAAGCACCGTTGGGGGGACTGTGCTTGCGGCGACACACAAGTCATATCCCATTTTCGGCCACGCGCGATTCCGTGATCGCGTAGTGAGGGATGAACATGAAGGGTATTTGTATGACAATCTCGTCACAATTTTCATGATAGAAGGGGAGCATCAGATGCGGGATTGTAGAATGCGGGCCGATCCTCATTCTAGGGCCATGCGCGACGATAGCCGCCGGTCGATCGAGGCCGATCAAGCCCATTGCTGGCACCCGTTCACCCGCCAGGCCGAGTGGTGCGCGCGCGGCCACGAGCCGCTGGTGCTGGTCCGCGGCGAGGGCTCGTGGTTGTGGGATTCCGAGGGCCGGAAATACCTCGACGGCAATTCCTCGATCTGGACTAACATCCACGGCCACGCCCACCCGGCGATCAACGCGGCGATCCAAGACCAGCTCGGCAAAGTGGCGCACACCTCGTTTCTCGGCTTCACCCATCCGCTTGCCGCGGAGTTGGCGCGGCGGTTGTGCGGGTTCTTCCCGGAAAAAACCCTGGAGCGAGTGTTCTTCTCCGACGACGGCTCGACTGCCATCGAGTGTGCCTTGAAAATGGCCGTCCAATACCGCCAGCAGACCGGCGAGCCACAACGCAGCGGCTTCATCGCCTTCTCTAACGGATACCACGGCGACACTCTCGGCGCGGCCTCGCTCGGCGGCGTGGGCCGGTTTTTCGAGCGGCTCCGGGGAGCCGGCTATCCGGTGCGACACGTCGGCTCGGTGGATGAGTTGCGCGCCTTGGCGACCGGTGAAATCGCGGCGGTCGTCATCGAGCCGCTGATCCAAGGCGTCAACGAAATGCGCCCGTGGCCCGCCGGGATGTTAGGAGATCTGCGGGAGTGGTGTGATGAAAATGGCGTCCACCTGATCCTCGATGAAGTGATGACCGGCTTCGGCCGCACCGGCACGATGTTCGCCTGCCAGCGTGAAAACGTGATCCCGGATTTCCTCTGCCTCGCGAAAGGTCTAACCGGCGGCTACCTGCCGCTCGCCGCCACGCTCACCACCGGCAAAATCTACGCCGCGTTCCTCGGCGCGGCGGAGCGGGCGTTCTACTATGGCCACAGTTACACCGCGAACCCGTTAGGCTGTGCCGCCGCCTTGGCCAGCCTCGATGTTTTCGAAACGGAACAAACGCTCGACTACCTGCCGGGAAAAATCGCTCGCCTAACTGCCGGCCTCGCCGCGTTGAAATCCCGCCAGCCGCTGGTCCACGAAATCCGCCAATGCGGCTTCATCGCCGGCATCGAACTCCGCCGCCCGGATGGCGAAAAGTTCCCGCCCGGCGAGCGCTTCGGCGAAGCCGTCTGCCTCGCGGCCCGCGCCCACGGGTTGCTCACCCGACCGATCATGGACACCGTGGTGCTGATGCTGCCGCTCTCTAGCAGCCTTGGTGACATCGACCACGCGGTTTATGCGCTGGAGGCGGCCCTTTCATTGTAGTGCTGGCTTCAGCCGGCCAGTCGTTGTCCCACGCCGACTGAAGTCCAATGCCTAAAGGCACTGGACGGAAGTCAGCGATCCGTGGCCCGCAGTGACGCCCATGGCTCCTCGCCGCTGACGTCGATCATGAACGGCCCGATCTGCGAGCCGGGTGATAGAATCGCGAGGATCACGGCATCCTGGTTAGATATGTTGAAAGTCGCATGCACGACTCCCGGCAGCATGTGCGCGACCTCGCCGACCTTGAGGACTTGTTTCGCCCCGCCGACCCATTGCTCGACCTCGCCCTCAAGCACATAGATGGCTTCCTCCAACTCCGGGTGATGGTGAAAACCATGGCCCTCGCCAGCAGGCAGAACCGCGCGGCAGATTTGCATATCTTTGGCGTTGGTGATCTCCGGGCGGCACATCCAGTAGTTGGTGCGGCCCTTGAAGTCTTCCTTCATGGCCTCGGCTTCGGTGATGAATGGGGGTTTGTTCATGGGTGGGATCGGGCGACGAGTTCGGTGAGTAGCGGGCCGGCTTCGGCAATCAGGGTTTCAATCGGAAGTCCCGTCTCGGCGAGGGCATGGAGGGAATGGAAGATGCCGCTGTCCCGTGCTTCCCGGTCGGCCTGGCCGCAGAACCCGCTGACCGGGACGCCCAGGCTGTTAGCA
>JANOZJ010000139.1:0-3063 GCA_031429315.1 Akkermansiaceae bacterium | reverse complement strand
GAGGGGCTTGGCAAGCACGGCGGGGTTCCGCAACAGCACGTAGAGTTCGAGCAGGATGAATTCGCAGATCGCGATGTCACCGATCACTTCAAAATGCACCACCTGTGATCACTTCAAAGTGCACCACTTCGGATGGGTGTTGTCTGATGGATTGAGGGGGGGCTTGGCAAGGAACTAATGGATTTGGTGGCGAGGTTTCGGCGGATATTTCTGGCCTTGGCCGGGTTGGCATGGAGCATGGTTCGTCGCCCGCAGGATACGGCTCTGCCGGAGGGCAACCGGAGCGGCGGGCGGTGCCAATGGGGCTGATGCCTCGTGTCGTGGTGTGGCCAATCCCGCGCCACGACACTCTTGCGTCCGACTCTGGCCCAATAGCCCAATGGCCCAATGCGGAAAACTCCGGGGGTTTGGGGGCTGGCCCCCAAGGGCTTCGGCGGGGTCATTGGCCGTGGTCCTGCGGGTTGGGCGGTTGGTCCGGGTTGGCAGTCGCGGTGACCGGAGGCTTGTCGGCGATGCTTTGCGCCAGGCGGTGGCTGCGACCGTTGATGGCGATGACCTCGGCGCGGTGTAACAGGCGGTCGAGGATGGCTCCGGCGGCGGGAACATCGCCTAACAGCTTGCCCCATTCGTCCACCGGGCGGTTGGAGGTCATCATGGTGGAGCGCACTTCGTGGCGGCGCAGGATGATTTCAAGTAACAGTTCGCCGCTGCGGGCGGGCAGGGTTTTGAGGCCCATGTCGTCGATGATGAGCAGGTCGGGCTTGAGGTAGCGGGCGAGCAGGCGGGCTTCCGCAGGGCCTCCTTCGCTGGCTGCTAGATCGCGCACGAGGTCGAAAATGGAGCGGTAATAGACGGTGTGGCTGTGCCGGATGGCTTCGCGCCCGAGGGCTTGGGCAAGGTGGCTTTTGCCGACTCCGGGCGGGCCGACTAACAGGACGTCGCGGGCTTCGGTGATGAAGCGGCAGGTGGCGAGTTGATGGACGCGGTCGCGCGGGATGCCGGGGTTGAAGCTGAAGTCGAAGCCGTCGAGGCTGCGTGATTCGCGGAAGTCGGCACTCTTGAAGCGGCGGGCGGTGGTGCGGCCTTCGCGCACGGCGAGTTCGTCCTGGAAGAGCAGTTCGAGGAATTCGTCGTGGCCGAGGCGGTTGGAGGATGCCTCTAGCAGGCGTATTTCGAGGGATTCGGCAAGGCCGCCGAGACGGAGTTTGCGGGCGTGGGTTTTGAGGGTGGCGATTTGGCTCATGATGCTTTGGATGTGGTTTTCGGTTCTGTTAGCGGGGTGGATTCGGTGTGATGAAAATCGTCGTTTCCGGGGGACTGGCTGCGGATGAACTCGGAGTAGGCGGAGAGCGGACGGATGATCGGATCGCTCTCGCGCAGCTCCATTTGGATTTGCCCGGGAGCATGTTCTCCGGCTTCCAACAGGTGTTTGATCGTCCGGAAGGGTGGCAGATTGGCGGCGGTGTCCATGGCTTTGGCGCAGGCGGCATTGACGTCGGTGGCGCGGCGTTTTTCGGCCAACTGGCACAGTCCCATGATGCTGCGCAGCGCCTCGGCTCCGCGGGCATCGAGCGCCCGCTGCGCCCAGCGACCGGCCGCCTCTCCCAAGGCGGCGGCCCGCGAGCGCCAGTAGTCGGCACTTTCCTTGATGGTACCGTGCAAGCCACGCACGCCGAGGCAGCGGCTGAATTTTCCCGGTTCCAGCCGCGCGTGACAACCGATCTGCTCCATGCGGTCGTTGAGCAGGCGCACCATTCGTCCGTCCCAGCGCACCCATATTTGCCGCCCGATGAACTCCGGCGGAGCTTCGTAATAGGCCTTGGCCACCTCCACGAAACTGTCGCGCTGCACCCGGCGGCGTCCTTCCTGATAGCTCTCGTAAACCGACGCTGGCAGCGGCCCGAGCGACTTGCGCTCCTCCTCGAACATCGCGGCCACCTGCCGCCGGGTGGTGCCGTGCACGCGCTTGTCGGCGACCTGCTCCTCCCAGTGGATCAGATGGGCGTTCTGCTCGCCGAGCGAGGCGAAGCTTCGGCCCTTGAGCGCGTTGTTTTTGGCGTAGCCCACGCCCCGCTCCACCTTGCCCTTGTGCTGGGGCGTGTAGGAGCGGCAGGGCATCGGCGTCATGCCGTAATGGCGGCAAAAATCCGCCAGTTTCGGGTTCATGGCCGGGTCATACCAGTCCGCCTTGATCACCGCGGCCTTGAGGTTGTCGAAATTGAGCAAACGGGGCACTCCTCCGAAATGGCGCACGGCGTTTTCGATCACCCGCAGAAATGTCTCGGTATCCTGGCGCAGCACCACCTCGCTGTAACCCTTGCGGGAGTAGCCTAACACCGCACGGAACAACCACGTCCGCCGGGTTTTGCCGCCAGGCTCGACGAGGGGCGCCCCGAGTCCGAAGTCCACCTGCAGCTCCTCGCCCGGCTGGCACTCGATGCGCCAAACCCGCTCCGGCTCGCTCGCCTTGAGCTTGGCAACGTAGCGCGATACCGAGGGATAAGAGCCGCCGAAACCGTGAGCGGCGACCAAATCCTGGTAGATGCGCTGGGCGCTCAATCCGAGTTCGAGCATCGGCGCAATGACCTCCCGCAACCCGCCGCACAAGCTGCGCGAGCCGGTGATCACTTGGGTGGCGCACTTTGGCTCCTCGGGAGGCACGGAGCCGGCGATCACTTCGGTGGTGCACTTTGGCGCGGCGTCGTAGCGCTTCACCGTGCGGCGGTTGATGCCCAGCGTGCGGGCAATGCGGCGGACCGACCAGCCTTTGGCGATCAGGGCTTGAATGGCTTGTTGTTGGGGCACTTCGAGGATGTTGGACATGCTCCCCGATCCAAGCACGTTGGCCGTGCCATGAGGGAAGCGGTTTTACATCCGCAAGTGGTGCACTTTGAAACCTAACAAGTGATTATCAGGTGGTGCACTTTGGGTGATCGCCGACAGGCGGTCGGCCATGAAATCGGCGGTGACGCTGCCGGTGGTGAAGAACAGCCAGGTCTCGGCGCTGTCCGGGCGATGAATTCCAAAGGGGGTGAGCTTGGCTTCGGGTTCCAAATCGTGATC
>JANOZJ010000138.1:0-2766 GCA_031429315.1 Akkermansiaceae bacterium | reverse complement strand
AATTTGCTACCCCCCCAACCCCCGGGTTCGCCCCCGCGCGTCCCCCTGGGTTTTGTCCCCACACCTCCGGGTACCCCCCACCCCCCCCACCCCCCCGGGCGCCGGAGCCCCCCGCCACGGTGGCCCGGGCATTCTGCCCGGAGCCATTCCCCGCGAGGATGGGTTCATTCGGATCCGGGGTTGCGCGTGGTGGGTTTACCTGCTTCGTTGCAGCCCCGATATGCCGCCAATCTGTGCCTGAACCTCCGATGAATTTCCGCGTCACCTGCGAGCTCGATTACACGCTTCAAAGCAGCGCCACCTTCCTGTTCGCGTTGCACTGCATCGAAACGGGTGGTCAGCAGATCCTTGGCGAATCGCTGGTCATCGACCCCTTCGTCACCACCGAGGAGTTCACCCTGGTCGGCGGGATGAACCGCTTCACGCGGGTCAGAACGCTCAATCCGGGGAAATTGAAAGTTCACTATCAGGCAGACGTCAGCACCACCATGCGGATCGTGCGGGTGGACTCGTTGTCCGCCGACGGCCCCGGCATTCTCAGCCCCGAGGCGATCCCGTTCCTGTTTCCCAGCCGCTATTGCCAGTCCGATCGGCTCCGCCAACAGGCGCTCAATTGGTTCGGGCATTTGAACACGTCGCACGCGATCGCCTCGGCCGTGAGCGACTGGATTTTCGCAAACGTCAACTACGTGTGCGGGAGTTCGGGTGAAACCTGTTCCGCGATCGATACCTTGGAGCGACGCCAGGGCGTCTGCCGCGACTTCGCCCACCTGGCGATCGCCTTTTGCCGGGCGATGAGCGTGCCGGCGCGCTACGCCACCTGTTATGCCTATCAGTTGAATCCGCCGGATTTCCATGCCTGCTTCGAGGTCTTCATCGACGGCTGGTGGTATATCTTCGACGCCACGCGGCTGGCGCCGCTCAACGGACTGGTGAGGATCGCCACCGGCCGCGATGCGGCGGATGCCGCCGTGTGTACGATCTTCGGCAATCCGGAATTGACCCGCAGCAGCGTTTCATGCGATTGCTCCGACTCCGAAAAATTCATTCCCGTCACCCGCGACAGCCTGGTCCGGGGGAGTGAAGTCATCGCCTTGTTGTAGTCCGCGACGTTTATGAAAATCTTCGACGCACCCCCGGAAACCTGGGAGCAAATCCACCTGGTTCACGAGACCTGTTATACCTATTCGCAACCGGTGCGGTTTCTCCCTCACCGGCTGGTGCTGCGGCCGCGCGAAGGACATGACGTGCTGCTGCACTCGATGAATCTATCAACCACGCCACCCTCGACCATCCGCTGGCACCGCGACCTGCTGGACAACTCGATCGCCCACGCCGAGTTCGCGGAACCCGCCGCCGAGTTGAGGATTTACAGCGAGTTCACCATCAGCGTGCCGCCCGCACCGAAGGATGGCCTGCCACCGATTTTCGTCCCCCACCCGTCGCTGGTGGCCGGCATCGAGCAACTCGCCGCCACCCCCTATCTCCAGTATATCTATCCGCCGGAAGTCGCCCAGTTGCGGAATTGGTTCACCGCCACCGGGCTGGCCCCCGCCCCCGGCAAAACCAGTGCGATCTTCGACGACATGGCGATCCTGATCCACCGCGTGATCGGCTACAACCGGCGCGAAGAAGCGGGAGTCCAGTCGCCAGCCGAGACCCTGCGCCGCGCCACCGGATCGTGCCGCGACATGGCGGTGCTGATGATCGAAACCAGCCGCTCGCTCGGCTATCCGGCGCGCTTCGTTAGCGGTTACCTCGATAGCCAGAATTCCCGGGTCGGCTGCGGCTCGACCCACGCCTGGGCGGAAATTTACCTGCCCGACCGCGGCTGGACCGGCTTCGATCCGTCGATCGGCAAACGCGTCGGCCCGGGTCACATCGCGGTCGGCGTCAGCCACCACCCGCGCGGCGTGATGCCGGTGAGCGGCGGCTTCAACGGCCTTTCCGGAGTCGGCAGCTCGCTGAAAGTCAACATCACCACCGAACGGCTGCCGCCGCCAGCATAGTGACAGCTCGCGGGGAAAAACGGCTACGCCAACCGCATGGGCGTACTCCATTCTTTCGGACTCGGACTGCGGGGACATGTCCATATCGGGGCGACTCCTGCTGCGGCGGAATCTATCCGCACGCCCCTCCACCGCAGGCGGGTTGACAGCGGCCCGCCTGGCACCCATGGTCCGCCCGTTTTCCGTCTGTTCTGCCCATCATGATCTTTAAAAGTCTCTGTCGCCACGCCGGTATCGGTGCCAATTCGTATTTGCTCAAAACCAAGGCTGCCAAAGTCGTGCTGGACGCCGGGATGCACCCGAAACACGAGGGTTCCGAGGCCATTCCCCACTACGAGTTCCTCCAATCGGGCAGCGTGGACTCGATCATCATCACGCACTCGCACCTCGACCATGTGGGAACCTTGCCGGTTTTCCTCCAGGGTCAGCCACAGGCCAAGGTTTTCCTGTCGCCGGAAACGGCGGAACTTGCCAGCGCGATGCTCCACAATTCGGTCAACGTGATGCAGTCGAAGCGCATCGAGCACGGCATCGCCGAGTATCCGTTGTTCGAACACCGCGAGCTGGACGACATCGAGAACGAATTCGAAACCCGCAACATCGAGCGCCCGTTCGATCTCGATCCGACCGGCTCGATGCGCGCGACGTTCCATGACGCCGGCCACATCCTCGGCTCGGTCGGGGTGACGATCGAGGCGGAAGGAAAGAAGATTTTCTACACCGGCGACGTGAATTTCGAGCACAGCACGCTGCAAAA
>JANOZJ010000137.1:0-9846 GCA_031429315.1 Akkermansiaceae bacterium | reverse complement strand
GTTGAGGAATGAGCTTGCAAAGCTGACTCAATACGATGGCATCGCTCTTGGCTGGTTGTTTGTTTTTCATCAAGGCTGATCCTGAGTGGGATCAGCCGCCAGCCAATCTAATCATTTTCCCGTGGGACGGCTGTGATTCTTGATTCTTGATTCTTTTCTTCAAAGTCCATTGTTTCCCGCTCTTCCTCTTCGCTCTCAACTCTCAACTCCGAACTCTCAACTTCTTCATTTCAGAGTTCCCAAATCGCGCGGCCCGGCTAGTTTCCCGCCCCCATGTCCGCCAAGATCCGTTTCACCTCCGCCACCGCCACTGGGCTGGTGCTTGCCAAAGTCGGCCATCCCCAGCGCGATGAGCCGCTCCAGACCTCCAAGGAGGTTTTCAAGGTAGGGGACGGCGATCAGGAAACCTTGGCCGCCATCTTCCTCAAGCCGTTCAAAAACCTAACCGCCCACCGCTTCAGCCACCATTCGTCGCTCGACCAGCACGAGATGACCGCCTACGCCGCCGCCATTTTCGCTTCCGACGACGGCCTGTTGGAAAAAGGCTGCGACATCGCCAAGCGCCTTTACGCCAAGTCGAACCACCCTAACATCAAGTCCGGCGACCTCTGCATTTCGCTCGTCAAGGACATCGACATCGACGGCGAACTCACCCAGGGCCTGTGCATTTTGAAGTCGGAGAGCGTGGTGCCGTTTCTCAGTATTTCCACCCGCGACGGCGACCTCGAACTGCACACCGAGCAGGGGATCAACCCGGAAAAAATCGACAAGGGCTGCCTGGTCCTCAACCACCTCGCGACCAAGGGCTACTACGTCCTCACCTTCGACCGCACCGGCTCGGACTCGCGCTTCTGGGTCCGCGATTTCCTCGGCGTCGTGCCCATCACCGACAGCCCGTTCCTGACTAACAAGTATGCCAACATGGCCGTCGCGTTCCTCGAAAAGGAAAAGAAGGACAAGCCCAAGGCCGACGACGACACCCCGCCGTGGGACACCTCCAACGCCGCCCGCGACGCGATCACCTACTTCGAGGAGAAGTCCAACTTCAGCCTCCACGAGTTCGAGGAGCAAGTGCTCAAAACCCCAGAAGCCAAGGCGAAATTCGCGGAGCACCGCGACAAGATCGAGCAGGAGCAGGGGCACAAACTTGACGACTCGTTCGAGATTTCCAAGAAGGACGTGACCAAGGCCAAGAACAAGATCCGCACCTCGATGAAGCTCGACACCGGCGTGGAGATCCGCCTCAAGCCCGCCCTCGCCGCCAAGCCGGATGCGGTGTTAGAGCACGGCTTCGATGAAGTGAAGAAGATGAAATTCATCAAGATTTACTTCAACGAGGATCTGGCGGATTGAGCGGCCGGATATGCACTGGATACTTCTTTACCTGTGCGCTTACTGGTTATCGATGCATTACTGATGACAGCACCTCAATCGTAGACGCAGCTCACATTGAATCGTGGTCCAGTTCGCAGAACGACGATCCGACCAATGGGCTAGCACTTTCCAAGAACGCTCACTGGATGTTCGATGAAGGTCTTTGGGCGGTGGACGATGAACTTAGAATCATCGTGAGGGAGTCGAAGTTTACCGAGAATGGCCCGGATGCGTTCCGACTCACTTCGTATCGGGGGCGTCATCTGCAGTTTGATCCATCGTCCAAACTTCGGCCGTCAATTGATCTCTGCCGGAAACACAGAATTCATTCCGGATTTCGAATCAAGAGGTAACTTACGACTCCAATCAAGTTCTATCAGTTGAATGGAGTCGGGTGATTGGTCTCTGCGTGCTAACCGGCTTTGCAAGTCCTCCGGTTGTTGAGGTTTTTCGCCGACGCGGTGGGATTGATTGAGAGGATTGCTTCGATTAACTATTCGGACCGAATGCTGGATATCTTCATCTTGGACGCCGCGATTGAAAGACTACGGTCGCGAAGCTTTTCCAGGAGATTGATTTTTTCGGTAAACGGAAGTGCCGCGAGACGTGTCCGCATCGCCCGCTTGCTTTCGAGAATCTGTTTCATCCATTCACTCATCGTTACTCCTGGAGGAAACGTTTGCCGAAACTCTCCCATTTCTCAAGCAAATGATGACGGGCGAGGATAGCGTCGAGTTTCTTGGAATCCAGGACACCGGCTTCAATGAATTGGAGAATCCGGCTGAAGTCCTTGGCCCTGCCGGTCGCGAGTGCGATGGCCACGAGGTGTTCGGCGCTCATGACCCGCAAAGGCACGCCATCGACATCGGTTCGAGTCGCCTCTGATACGGCCTCTTCTTCAAGTGGTCCGGGAGGAGGAAGGAATTGCACCGGCCAATCACCGATGACGATATATTCCCCCTCGGCCCGATAGCCCTTGGCCAGCAAGTATTCGTAAACCGAAGAGAGCGTGAGCAGGAGATTGCCCTCCGAGGCCGAGAGATGAACGAACACATCAATATCGAGGGTGGCAACGGGCTCCAGATAGAATGTCGCCCCGACCGCGCCGCCGATCGCGTAGCTGCCGATCACTCCTGCGGCTTGCATTTCATTGAGAACGGCAAAGATGGTTCTCATGAGATGCTAGGAATTGAGGGTGAGCAGGGATTTTCCGACGAGGGCGATCGTCTCACGAACGTCCTTGAGGCTGGTATCCGGGCCAACCGAGAAGCGGATGCTAGGTAAGTCACTCGATAGCCGTGATGTTTTTCCAAAAACTGGCAGCAGGTGAGAACGGACAAATGTTCCACCTGTGACGTGACGATGTGGCGTCTGTCCGGTCGCGAGAGAATGGCCGAATGAATGGCCGCGTTGTTTGACTCGGTTCCGCCGCTGGTAAAAATGATTTCTCTCGGGGAATGAGCGCCTATCAACCCGGCAACGCCCTCTCGCGCTCGCTCGATCACCGATTTCATCTTCGAGCCGAAACGGTAGCTGCTCGACGGATTGCCCCATTCTTCGGACAGGTAAGGAAGCATCGCATCCCGCACCTCGGGGAGGACGGGAGTGGTGGCGTTGTGGTCGAGGTAAATCACGAGAGAGCTAAGCCTCCGAGAACCCTGGGCTCAAGGCTTAACCCTCAGGGGTCCATTCAAGCACGCCAGTCTCGCCGGGGAACGCAGCCTTGGGATTGTCCCGCCACGAAAACTTGGCGAAAATTGGCAAATGCCAAGACGTGGGCAAGCCGCACTAAATCGTTCCACTTGCCGAATGGCCTGCCAGCCATCTGTCCGTTCACCCGTGTGTGGCAAAGGTCAGGCGGGTTTATTGAATGGAACCGCTTGCCCTCGACAACCAAGGGGGCTGGCTTCTGAACCGTCAACGAGATGGGCTCATTGGCCTCAGGTGATGCTTCGAAAAAGTCAGCCCATCTCCCGATCACCGAAGCGGGAGTGAGATCAACGAAGGGAACCGCCTGTTTCTGAATCCGCTCAAAGAGGTGTTCCGGGATCTCGATCATGATCGGCATGACGAAGTTTAAGGGACCAAGAATCGGAATTTCAAGCTTCTCGGCTCAGCAATACATCATTGACTGGCGGGATGAATCCCGCGCTCCAGAGTTAGAAACGCCTCCCACTTCTCCTTCGACGGTCCATAGCCGATGGTTTCCTCGCGAAGTCCGAGTTTGCGGAGCTTGGCGCTGAAACGATCCATTTTCGGACAGTCGGCATGGTCCTTGGGGAGGAAGCGTTCTTTGAAAAACAGGAGTTGGTGCTCAGGACCGGTAGTGTGGTCGATCACGGAAACAAAGAGGCGCTTCAGGTCGATCTTGATCCGGGTGAGAAGCTCGGGGAGCGGGCTTGTGTCGAAGTCGCGGTAATAGTGGAAGGTGAGTTTCCGTGAATGGAGGTGGATCTTGATGAGGTCGGCTTCGCGGGGATTACCATAGAGGTAGGCGGCGCATTCGACATAGACGCGGAGAATGGCGGGGAGTTCATCAAGCAGGCTGCGATGGACGGTGAAATGGCCTTCCCGTGGATCGAGGAAACCGAAGTCGAGTTGGCCGGCGGCGATTTCCAGCTCATCAGAATCCCCGGCGGCGAACATGAGTTCGCGGGCTTTTTCCTCGGCAATGGCGTAGCTGCCGAAAAAGCTGCGGAGATCGCGCTGGAGTCGGAGTGAGAGCTGGTTGAACGGAATCTTACGGCGGAGTTGCGCGGCGGCGGCGAAGACCAACAAATCTTCTTTTCGGCGCTGGCGGGCAGCGACAAAGGTCGGCTCGCCGAAGCGGTCGATGAAAAGCTGGAGTGCCCGCGGCAATGAACCGCAGGCTTGGCGGACTTCCACGAGGCGGTCGAACTCTTCGTCACGAGGGATGCGACCTAGCACGAGAACGGATTCCCAGAACGTGGCTAGCAGTTCCCGATGCGTGTCATAAGGATCTCGCTTGGCCCGAAGTGCCTTGAGAATGCCCAGACGACGCGAAAGGGATTCCCAATCGATGAAGCGCCGGGCGCACGAGGCAAGGAAATCATGGAGTTCCGCTGTGTCGCGAAAGGCCAGATAGATGCCCAAACCGACCGGGACGGCTTCCGTGTGCAAGGAGTCTTCAATCAGGGCCTGGATGTCGGCAGGTTCGAAGAATTTTTGGAACGTGTCGCGGCTTGTGATGACGCCATCACCGAATGTTAGAACGTCGTCATAGGCTTCCTGCCCGGCGATGAGTGTGGAAACAAGCAGTGCCCGGCGAGTATGCTGCCAGGCGTCGAGCAAGGCTTCGACGCGTTCAGCCGGATCTTCGATGACGTTGAGGACAAAGCCGAGATTGACCACGTCGGCGGATTGTTTGGGTTTGTCAGGTGCGTGGACCGGATCCCAACCGCTGGATTCATGCCCGAGTTTGGCGATTGCCAGGACATCGCCACCATGTCCGCAGCCGTAGTCGAAGTCTCTTCCAGCAAGCCGGCTGCTTCTTCCTGTCGGGTGAGCTTGGCGAACTTGTCGTGCAGACGATGCTCTGGCGGCAGAAAGGTTTCCTTGCGATGAAGGATCGGCGAGTCGTCGTTAGGGTCGATCAGATAGACCGCTCCGGGCAGGCGCTTGCCAAAGGGCAGCGCGTCGAGTGCTTGGCGGTATTCTGCGGCGTTCACGGAACCGGCATAGCAGAATACTGGTCGGTAGTCACGCCGTTGGATCAGGCCAAACCGGACTCCGTGTTAGAGCATGGCTTCGATGACGTGAAGAAGATGAAGTTCATCAAGATTTACTTCAACGAGGATCTGGCGGATTGAGCGAGCTGTCCGGATGGCGGTGACACATTGGTCTGCCGACCACTTTCAGTTACCTCCCGCGCGGAATCCGCCTCGACCTTTGCGCGAAGCGTGGTAACGAAGAGGCACGCCTTATGGATCAGGAACCCGACAGCGCCACGGAGATCACAGCGGACAGTCTGCCCAAGCCGATAATTCCGCCTCCCGATTTGTCGCGGCCATCGCCGCCGCCGCCATCACCGCTGGAGAGCATGCCCAAATCATCGCCGCCGCCGTTGGCCGCCGCCGGCAATGCCGCAGCCCGGGTGAATCTGCGCGCAGCGTCGGACCAGGATGCGCTTCCGGCCACGGGCCTCGCGCCATTCAACACCCGCATCACGGCCGCCGCCATCGACATCGTGGTGGCCATCGGGATCGCCATCGGGCTGGCATTCATCGTGCCCGGCTTTGGCAGTCGCTTGGCCTGGCTAACAGTCCTCGCCTACTTGATCACCCGCGACTCGCTGCCGTTTCTTGGCGGCCAGAGCGTCGGAAAAAAGGCGATGAAGCTCAAAGCCGTGACGCTCGATGGCAAATCGCTGGTCAACAATTGGGAAGCCGCCGTGATCCGCAACGGTGTGCTGATCATCCCGTTTTTCGGGCTGGTCGAGCTGTTCATCCTGCTGACCCGCGAGGACAAGCCCGAGCGCGGTCGGCGGCTCGGCGACGAGTGGGCCAAGACCCAGGTGATCCCCGAACCGAAGCCGCCGGTGGCGGATGAAAGCGCGTGATTTGCGTCGGAGTGCTGGGACATGTCCCAGCTTTCCACTGGCCGACATGTCGGCCAGTGGAAAGCTCCGACATGTCGGAGCAGTCCAGTCTTTCCAAGCGTCTGGGATCTTGTCAGCTTCCCGCCATGGAGAGTCATGAGGTCTTGAAGCGGGCGCTGCGCAAAACCACCCCCAAGGCGGTGGCTGCGGAATTGGGAGTGTCGCTATCGCTGGTTTACAAATGGGCGGAGACGCCCTCCGAGTTCGGCTCCGGCAGCCGCAATCCGTTGGATCGCCTGCTGCAGATCATCGATCTCAGCGGCGATACCGGCATCGTCGAATGGTTGTGCCGCCAGCAGAGCG
Source organism: Akkermansiaceae bacterium (assembly GCA_031429315.1). Taxonomy (GTDB): domain Bacteria; phylum Verrucomicrobiota; class Verrucomicrobiia; order Verrucomicrobiales; family Akkermansiaceae; genus Luteolibacter. The sequence goes on along the minus strand of JANOZJ010000137.1, from coordinate 3,551 downwards.
GGCATTTCGTGAAGGATCCGGATGTGACCGGGCATCACTTCGAGCACGTCTTGCCTGCGACCCAGGCAATCATCGGGCAGTTTTCCGATTTGCTGCATAAGATCTCGAACGCCGCCGACGACCACTCGGTGAGCAAGCAGGAAGCTGTGGAAATCCGCCAGGTATGGGACAAGCTGAAAAGCTACGCGGAAGGGTTCGTCCGCAGTTGTGAGAACGGCGATTTCAAAACGATGTCGCACATCCCGCCGGGCGGTTAGGGAATGAGCCGGTAACGGCACCCAAGGAGCGGCGATGCATGATCGCCGATGTCCATGGGTGGACAATGATGAACGGTTGGCCTCGTCGCATTGGCTTTTCATGGGCTGCGGCGGACGCGTTCCGCCGCTCCTTGGGGCTTGTTCGCTGAAACAAGGAGTGGCGATCTCCGAATCGCCTGCCCATGGGGGGACAATGAGGGGCGGTTTTCTCTACTCATTGGCTTCTCATGGGCATGGCGGATCGGAATGCAGAGCGAGCGGTAGCGAGTCTTCATCAATCGCAAAGCGCATCCCGCACAGCCGGAGGCAATCCGCCACTCCTTGATTATTTCCGCCCTCGACTTGTGGGTCACGGGCTGAGCCTGCTACGGCAGCCCCAGCAGGATTCCCGCGGCCTGCTGATTGCCGCCGGTGGCGGTGACGGCCACCTGTTGGAAATTTCCGCCAGCCAGCGCCGCCACTGCGGCGACGACTTGCAGCGCGGCGGACACGCCCATGCCTTCGCCTAACACCGTGCGCGGCGACCAACGCGGGCCGGTCCAGTCCGCCCAGGCCAGGGTTTCCGGCAAATCGTAGCGGGCGATGCCGGCGCGGCCGTCGATGAGAAGTGTGCGCCCGTCGTCGGTTGCGGCGAGTTGGCCGCGGATTTTTCGCGCGGCTTGCAGGCGGCTGTTAGCGGCGAGGGAAACCGGGTCCGGCAGCCGCAGCAGTCTCGCGGGACCGGCCGCCGACTCCAGATAGACCGCAGCCGCGCCCTCGGATGGCAGGTAGTGTCGCGAGTAATGGCGCAGTCCCTCGGCGCTGAGCCAGTCGGTTTCCTCGGCGGAAACGACCACACAACCGTCCACGTCGCCGCGCTCCAACCATTCCACCGCGAGGTCGATGCCGCTGAAAAATCCGGTGCTGTCGGCGATCAGGGTGTCGTTGGGCGCGGTGCTGCCGATGAGCGCTGACAGATGGCTGGACGGCGCGTTGAAGACGGTTTCCGGGAACAGGATCGGGCTGGCCAGCGCGGGCTCGGCGAGCGCTTCGCCAAAGAAACGGTTCGAGTAATTCACGCAGCCGTTGGTGAGGGTGAAAATCACGCCGACACGGAGATTTCCCGCCGCGACTGCCGCCAGTCTAACATCACCAAGTGCCTCGGTCACGGCGGCGGCGGCGAACTTGGAAATCGGGCTGGTCCGGCGCAGCCGCGCGAACTTGGGTGTCGTCGCTCCATCCGCCGGGACTCGCAGGACCGGGGTGGTCACCAGGGTTTCGCCGGACATCCGTTCGAGAGTCGAGGGTGGGATCCGTGCTCCTGATCGCAGCGCGTGCATCAGAACTTCCACGCCCCAACCGGCGGGCGAGACGGCGCCGCTGCCGGTGATCGCGACGGGCATTCTCACGCGAGTCCCTCCTTGCCGAAGACGAGCGTCGCATTCGCCCCGCCGAAGCCGAACGAGTTGGTTAGAACGCGTGACACCACCGCCTCGCGCGGCGTCCTAACAAGATCGAAGCCGCACACCGCGTCCGCCTCGCGCACGTTCAGGCTGGCCGGCAGCCACTGGCCTTCCAGCGCGATCAGCGAAATCACCGACTCCACCGCGCCCGCGCCGCCGAGCAGGTGGCCGATGGCGGATTTCGTCGAGCTGACTTTGATTTCGCCGACCGCGTCGCCCGCCCAGCGCTGGATGGCGTGGCCCTCCGCGATGTCGTTGAGCGGGGTGCCGGTGCCGTGGGAATTGATGTAGTCGATCTGTTCCGGTGCGATTCCCGCCATCGCGCAGGCGGCCTGCATCGTCAGCAACGCGGCATCACCTAACGGGTGCGGCTGCGTCAGGTGATGGACATCGGTGGCGGCACCGTAGCCGAGGATTTCCGCGATGACCCGCGCGCCGCGGGCCTTCGCCGAGGCCGCGGACTCGACGATCACGAAGCCCGCGCCTTCGCCCAGCGCCAAGCCGTCGCGCGCCGAGTCGAACGGGCGGGGGATGCCCGACGGGCTGAGCGCCTGCAGCGCATCGAACCCGCAAAAAACCATCTGGCAGAGCGCGTCGTAGCCACCGGCGAGCACCCGCTCCGCGCGGCCTGAGCGGACGAGATGGAACGCCTGGCCGATCGCGTTGGCACCGGACGCGCAGGCATTCGAGACGATCCGGATCGGGCCGCTGACTGCGAGTTTGCTGGCTATTGCGGTCATCTGGCGCTGTGCCTGATAGAGTTCCACCCGCCGCAACTGGCGGCTGCGGTTGGCCGTGGTCGCGTGGGCTTGTTTGAAATAGTCTTCACCGATGGGCATCGCGGCGGCGGAAGTGCCGATGATCAGCGGGTAGTCACCGCCTGATAGACCGGCGTGCGCCAGTGCTTCCCGCGCAGCCAACAGGGCCAGACGTGTCCCGCGGTCCATTCGCGACCCCGATTTCCCCGGCTCGTCGGGCAAGTCCACTTGGCCCGCCGTGGCGACCCGTTGCCGGGAAACGTCGAACAGCGTCACCGGCGAGAAGGCCATCCGCCCGGCGCGGAAGCCCGCGGTGTTTTCCGCTAGATCCCGTCCCAGCGGGCTGACGATGCCGACGCCCGTGACCACCACCGGACGGGCCGGGCTGGGCATGGGGGCATCGGAGAAATAGGCCACGGGGAAATCTCAATCAGTTAAGGCTCGTCAAGCGGGGTCAGGGCTAGCTACGCAACGCACGCGCCCCTTGTCAAATGCCGTATCTCCGCTGGTTAGAAACCTCCCGCCGCCACGCCACCCGCCCCGCCATCTACGACGGCGAGCGCGTCCTGACGTTTGCCGATCTGGCGGCGGCGCTGGCCCTGGCTCCGCTGGCCACGGCACCGGTTGTCGCGCGCAGCGGCAGCCTTGGATTTTTCGTGGAAATCCTGCGGGCCTGGCGCGATGGCCAGGCGGTGATCCCGGTCGAGCGCGATGCGCCGGAGCCGGTGCTGCGCCGCCCGCCGCCCGCCGGAACCTGCCTCGTCAAATACACGCCCGGTGCCAGCGGCATCCCGCGCGGGATTTTCCTCAATGCCAGCCAGGTCGTGGCCGATGGCGAGCGCCTGGTCGAGGCGATGGAGCTTTCTCCCGCCACGCCGAATCTAGCAGTCATCTCGCCGGCGCATTCGTATGGTTTCTCGAATCTCGTCCTGCCGCTGCTGTTGCACGGGGTGCCGATCCACCTGGCAGCGGTGCCGTTTCCGCGGGTCATCGAGGAAATTTTCAGGATGCACCCCGCGCTCGTGGTCCCGGCCGTGCCGTCGATCTGGCGGGCGTGGCACCGCGCGGGAATCCTCAAGGGCGCGCCGATCCCG
>JANOZJ010000136.1:0-12761 GCA_031429315.1 Akkermansiaceae bacterium | reverse complement strand
ATCAGCGTGGCCATCCTCGCGTTCCTCGGCGGCACCGCCCTGCGCAGCTTCGGCATCATCATCTTCATCGGCATCATCGTCGGCACCTTCTCCTCGATCTTCATCGCCTCGCCGGTGGTGCTGTGGTGGAGCAACCGCAAGGGCGGCAACATCCGTGAGACCGTCCTCGCCTCCGCCGCCAAAGCCGAGTCGATGGCTGCGGCACCTTGAGCATTGCACCTCGCACCCGCCGGCGGATCAAGCTCCGGGCGGGCATCTGGTGGCGCTTCTTGGCCAGGGAGCGCCAGATGGACAAAACGGAATGTGCCGCCAGCTGCATTCCGCTTAGCCTTCGTAAAAGATTTCACATCAACCATGACTACCGCCCTCGATTCCTCCGTTCTCCTGGGCGATCCGCCTACCTTGCTGGCCAGATCTTCAAGCGTTACTGCCAAGCCGGCGGCCCCCGCGAGCACCTTATCCCGGACTTCATCATAGCCGCCCACGCCCAAATCCAGGCCGACCGCCTCGCCGCCATCGACCGCGGCTATGGCGGTGGACATCCGCCGGGCACGGATGCAACGGATCAGACCACTGGCACTTTCCGGCAGCACGATCTCGCCGCAACCGAAGCAGACAACGACGCATCGCAGATTACGCCAAGGCGCATCTCACTGCGCTCAAGACCCGCCGGAAGACCAAGATCCGCCGCACTGAATTTGGTGTGATTGCGCCGATTCAGCCAGTATCCGCCATAATCAGTCCCGCTCGGCTGATCAAACGAACAGTCTGTGGGAATCCGGCAGAAAATCACCGATTCTGGGACAAGCTCTACATACACTGGCAACATCAACCTCAACGGCGGTACGCTCAATCTCGGCAGCACCGGTGCCACCAACGGCAGTCTCGGCGTGGGCGCGCTGGATGCCTGATTCGCCACCGGCACCGGCACGCTCACCGTCACCACCGGCCCTGGCTACGCCAGTTGGCAATCCGCTAACAGCACCAACGAAACCATCGACCTCGATCACGACAAGGACGGCGTTGCCAACGGCGTGGAATACTATTTCAAACGCGACCGCACTCCGGAGCGCGGCCCGTTCTTCTGCCGCCTGCCGGTGGATCGAGGCTCTGCCCGGTGTGCCGTGCGTTCAGGGAGCTTCGACCCGCCCTGGCGACTTGGCATCTCCCGGTTGGAACGGTCCGGTCATTCTGGTGCCGGCTTCTAACCGGTAACTCCCCTTGAAGCCGCGCCAGGAGATCCTGCCCTCGGCGTCGGTTGTTAGAACCTCGCGGGTCTGCCAGCGTTTACCAACCCATTCCTCCCAGGCTTGGCCGGCTGCTTTGATGGTCCAGTCCTTTTTCCAAAGCGCCGCCTCGGGGATCCAATGGCTTCCTTCCCAGAAGCCCCATAACAGGAAGCCGTCGTAGGCGGGATGGCTGAAGCAGGCGATCAGGCTGTCCCGGAGGTAGTCGGCGGCGAGCGTGTCGTCGCCGTTGGTCGCGATGTCGTATTCGGTGATGATCTGCCGCGGCGCGACCTCCGTGAAACGATCCGTCACGCGCAGCAGTTCCTCGGGAGACGGGAGGAAGCTGCTGTTGAAATGCGCCTGATTGCCGAGGCCGTCCACGCGCACGCCGTCGCGCTTGAGTTGCGCGAGGAACTCATAGGTTTTTTCCTGCTGCGGCCCGGGGCGGAAGAGTTGGTCCTCGTTGATGCAGAGCGGTAGAGCGGTTAGACGGCGCGCCTCGTGGAAGACATCCATCGCCAGGGTGGCGAGCGGGGCGCTCTTCGTTCCTAACAATTCCGCGCCATGCCAGGCGACCGGGTGGTTGACGGCGTCCCATTCGGTCACCCGGTCGCCGACGATCCCGATGCGCTCGCGGATGCTCTCCATGTAGGTTTTGCGGAGCTTTTCCGGATCGCCGAGGCGTGAGCGCGTCCAGTTATCGACGGCTTCCTGGATCAGGTAGTGGCCGCGAATGGAAATGTCGTTGGCCTTGAGCCAATCAAAACTCCGTTCTAACTGCACGCGTCCCTTCTCATCGTGCGGGAAGCTGTCCGGCTTGAGGTCGTTTTCGAAAACCACGCGACTGCATGTGCGTTTCACGATGTCGCGGTAGCGGTCGCCGTCGCGTCCCTCCATCGTCAACATGCCGCGTGTGACGCAGGTGCCGAAGCCGAACGCGTGGCGGTGCAGGGCGACGGTGACCGTGGTGTTAGCTAGCGGTTTGCCGTCGGCACCCCTGACTTGCACGGCATGGTCCGCCATGCGGATTTTCTCGATCCGATCGAGCGCCGCCTCGCGCCACGCCGCGTTGTCCTCGCGTCCCTCGTAGGTGACCCTCTGCCGCGGCAGTTTCGCGAGATCGAAATCCGGGCCGTAGTTTAGCACGCGGATGGCCGCGATCTCGACTGTCTGTTTCTGATAGCCAAGCATGATGGTGAGCTCCCCTTTCCCTTCCGGGATGTCGGTGGATGCGATAAAGGGTTGGTGGATCTGCTCCCACTCGCCGCCGGGCTTCGCCATGTCGGTCATGCCGGCACTGGCGTACGGCGGGCGGGCGAACTGCAGCTTGGCGGTGACCCGGCCGCTGCCACCGGACGCACAGCGGGCCATGTAACTGACCAGCAGCCGGTCGTTTTCCCTAACGGCTCCGGCGGTGATCGGGACGGCGAGGCTTGCGCACCAAGGTTGGTTAGGTGCCGCGTGAAGCACGGTGGTGCGCGTCGCAACGGTGAATGGCTTGGCGCTGACGGGAACTTCCGTAACGGAGTTCCCATCGTTGACCCTGGTGGCAATTCGGGCGGCGGCATCGACCAGATCGACGCCTCCGGCTGGTGGAGATTCCGCCGCGTGGAGCATCATGGCGAGAGCCGCAAAGACGGCGAGTGGAGTGCGCATGGGATGGGTGGTGAAGTGGCGAGCGTAATGGAAAGCGGAGGAAACAACCACTGCCCGAACGGGTAGGTCGGTGCAGGTCTTGGCTTGCGCTTTTGAGCCGATACCACTTCCCGGGTTGCGGCGAGCAAAAGTAGCATTCACGATCCGCCCATGTGGACCACCATACGCGAATTCGAGGACATCCGTTATGAAACGACGGACGAGGGCAGCATTGCCAAAATCACCATCAACCGACCCGAAGTGCGCAACGCCTTCCGCCCTCTAACGGTCAAGGAAATGCTCGTCGCCTTCGACCTCGCCCACGAGGACCCCAAGGTCGGTGCCATCATCCTCACCGGTGCCGGCGACCTCGCGTTCTGCTCCGGCGGCGACCAGAAAGTCCGCGGGCACGCCGGCTACATTGGCGAGGACGGCATCCCCCGCCTCAATGTGCTCGATCTCCAGAAGAAAATCCGCTCCCTGCCGAAGCCCGTCGTCGCGATGGTCGCCGGCTACGCGATCGGCGGCGGCCACGTCCTGCACATCGTCTGCGATCTAACGATCGCCGCCGACAACGCCCGCTTCGGCCAGACCGGCCCGAAAGTCGGCTCGTTCGACGGCGGCCTCGGCTCCAGCTACCTCGCCCGCATCGTCGGCCAGAAAAAAGCCCGTGAAATCTGGTATCTCTGCCGCCAGTACGACGCCCAACAAGCACTCGACATGGGCCTCGTCAATACCGTCGTCCCACTCGCCGATCTCGAACAGGAAACCCTAACATGGTGCCGCGAGATGCTCGCCCATTCCCCGCTCGCCCTGCGTTGTTTGAAATCCGCGCTCAACGCGGATTGCGACGGCCAGATGGGCCTGCTCGATCTAGCAGGCAACGCCACCCTCCTCTACTACATGAGCGAGGAAGGCCGCGAAGGGAAACAAGCGTTCCTCGAAAAACGAAAGCCGGATTTCTCGAAATTCCCGCGGGTGCCTTGAGTGAATGCGGGAAGGGAAGATGGCTAGACGAAACTAACGGTTTCGCCGGCTTCGAGCAATTCGATGAAACCTTCATGGCGCGAATCGCCGAGAGCGACGAGTTCTACGAGGAAATCATCCCCAAGGGCATCTCCCGCGACGAGCGCCTGATTTGCCGCCAAGGCTACGCCGGCCTGTTATGGACCAAGCAGTTTTTCCACTACGTCATCGAGAATTGGCTGCAGGGCGACAATGGCGCGCCACCGTCACCGGCACGCCTGCATGGCCGCAATGCCGACTGGCAACACTTCTTCGCCCGCGACATCCTCTCGATGCCCGACAAGTGGGAATACCCGTGGTTCGCCGCCTGGGACACCGCGTTCCACATGATCCCCTTCGCGGCGCTCGATCCGGACTTCACCAAACACCAGCTCCTGTTATTGCTGCGCGAGTGGTACATGCACCCTAACGGCCAGCTTCCCGCCTATGAGTGGATCTTCTCCGACGTCAACCCGCCCGTCCACGCTTGGGCCGTCTGGCGGGTTTATAAAATCGCCGATCCCAAGGGCCAGCGTGATCTGTTATTCCTCGAGCGCGCCTTTCAGAAACTGCTGCTCAACTTCACCTGGTGGGTCAACCGCAAGGGTGTCGAAGGTCGGCATGTCTTCGGTGGCGGCTTCCTCGGACTCGACAACATCGGGGTCTTCGACCGCTCCCACGCCCTGCCCGGCGGCGGCCATCTCAACCAGGCCGACGGCACCGCGTGGATGGCATCGTTTTGTCTAACCATGCTGGCGATGGCGCTCGAACTCGCGCTCGAAAAACCGGCCTACGAGGACATCGCCTCGAAATTCTTCGAGCACTTCGTCAACATCTGCGACGCCATCAACTCGCTCGGCGGCACCGGCCTGTGGGACAGCGAAGACGGGTTCTACTACAACCAGCTCATCATCAATCACCGCGAGCCGATCCCGCTGGGCATCCGCTCGCTCGTCGGCCTGCTCGATCCCAAGGAGTTTCTATCCAATTTTGGCATCCGTTCCCTCAGTAAGGCCCACGAGGCGAAGCCCTTCGTCTTCGAGCACGCGGGCCAGCGCCACGAGATCCCTACACCCCGGGCGAGGCGACCACCGACATGTTCGGCGGCAACTCCAACTGGCAGGACCTGCTGTTATTCCACGAATATTTCCACGCGGAAACCGGCGAAGGTCTCGGTGCTTCCCACCAAACCGGCTGGACCTCGCTGGTCGTCCGCCTCGTCCGCGAACGCCGCGAGAAACTCGTGCATCCCCTCGCCCCGCGCCCCGCCGACGACCCGTGAGCTCCCAGGGCAGTCCATGAGTCACCGCTTGCGCCGGATGTAGCGCCTGGCGTTCTGGCTTACTGGCGTGTTGTCGCGCACCTTGAGGGTGGTCGCGGTGTCTATCAGAACGGTGGTGTGGCGCTTGCCGCTGGACCAATCGACGAGATTGGAGGAGACCTCGACATCGCGCGGGAGGACGGATGTTCCGGGACGTCTGGCGATGGTCAGCGTGAGGTATTTCCGGCCGTCTATCAACTCGATGCGCCTGACCGGGGAAGATGTGGGGATGGAGTGACTGCCAGTTAGACTCGGGGCGGCCGCAGCCGAAGTTGAGGATTTGCTGCCGGTGCCGGTGAGGACGATGTCGAAGGAACTCTCATCAGCGTCGTTGCTGGTGATGTGGATGGCGGCCCAGCGGATGCCGGTCCTGGCGGGACTGAATTGGACCTTGAAGGAGGTGCTGGCTCCCGGCGCCAAGGAGCGGGTGCGCAAGGCGCTGACGCGGAATTCCGCGGAGTTGCTGCCGTTCTTGATGATGCCGAGACCGTCGAGGTTGGCAGTGCCGGTATTGCGGATGGTGAAGGTTTTGGAGTTGGCGGTCGATCTGACCGCCACTGTGCCGAAGTTGATGAAGGCGTCATCATCAGTGAGACTCCTGCCGCTGCTGACCTCCACCACGATTTCCGGGGCTTTGACTCCTTGTCCGGTGAGAGTGATCAGGAACAGTCTTTCGTCGGAGTCGTTGCTGGCAATCACCAGGCGGCCGGCGCGCGTGCCGGCGGTACCCGGTCGGAAGCTGATCCCAAAGGTGGTTCTGGCCCCGGGGGGCAGGCTGGTGGAGCCGAGTTTGCCGAGGATGAAGTCCGGGCCATCGCTGGCGACCGACAACCCGGTAAGCGTGGCGGAGCCGGTGTTTTGAATCGTGAATGTCCTTGGGGAGGTGGCACCGAGGGTGCAATTGCCGAAGTCCACTGAGGTGCCACCACTGGTCAGGCTGGTGCCGTTGTCTTTATAGACCTCGATTTCAGGGGCGGTGAGGCCGGTGCCGCTGAGCGCGATGTCGAAAGAACCCGTGTCGGGGTCGTTGCTGGTGATGCGGAGGAATGCCGAGCGAATTCCGCTAGCTAAGGGACTGAAGGTGACATCGAAACGGGTGGTCTCGCCGGGGGCGAGAGTGGTCGTGCCGAGGGGAGTGATCGCGAATTCCGCGCCGGCGGCGGTGATTGCCAAGTTGGTGAGATCGGCAGTGCCGAGGTTGCTGATGACAAAGGTCCGGGCGGTGCCGGTCGATCCCAAGTCCACTTCGCCAAGGCTGATTTCACTCCGACCATCCGCGAGGTCGTCGCCGGAGTCGTGCGCCACGGTGATTTCCGGCGCGATGGCGGCGGGGATGACGAAGGAGATTTCCGACGACAAAGATCCTTCGAGGGCGGAGGTGTTGAAGGCCCGGACAGCGCAGTAGTAGCGGGTTCCGGGTTCGAGACCCGCTAGCGTCGCAGCAGGCGAGGTGTCAACGGTTAGGCTCGAGGTCAAGTCGCCACTGGCGGTGCCGTAGTGGACGCGGTAGCCGGCGATGTCGGCCTCCGGGTTGGCATTCCAAGCCAGGTTGACGCTGCGTGGTGGGTCTGTGGCGGCAGAGATGCTGACAAGTGACCAAACGATTAAAAGCAATCTGAGGAGAAAAACAGGGGATTTTTGGATACGGTTAGACAGGTGCATCGTGAAGAGGAAGCAAGCGGCAACAATTGATGATTCAACCGGCGATTCGCAAACCCAAGACCAAGGGAGCCCGAAAAAGTTTGAAAGAAGCCGTGAATTGCGGCGGGGGAAGTGGCGGCATGTTTCCCATTTGCGAGCGGTTGGCAATTTATTTTTCCCGCCTCCGGCCGGATTACAAGTGCCTGATAGTGTGACCATTCTAACTACGTGAAAGTGTTGCAACTGCTAAAGCACTCTGAATCAAAGGCCGAATGAATCTTCGCGAGAATTTTTCCGGAGGTCCCATGATCCGGATTCGGGTGGATTTTTTATTGCGATTGAAGTCGGAATCAGAAGGCTCACGATGTCTTTGCAATGAATATACCGACAGATCTTCTCGGACGCGGGCTGCGCGACTTGCGTATTTCGGTGACGGACCGCTGTAATTTCCGCTGCCGCTACTGCATGCCGGTGGAGGTGTTCGGCCCTGGTTACGCCTTCATGCCGCGCGAAGAGTTGCTGACCTTCGAGGAAATCGTGAGTCTCGTCGGCGTGTTGGTGCCGCTCGGGATCGGGAAAATCCGGCTCACCGGCGGCGAGCCGCTGTTGCGCCGGGGGCTGGACGATCTGGTGGCGATGCTCGCCGCAGTGGAGGGCGTGAAGGACATCGCGCTGACGACCAACGGAGTTTTGTTAGCGCATCATGCGGAAGCGCTGGCGCTCGCGGGCTTGCACCGGGTGACTGTTAGCCTCGACGCGTTGGATCCCGGGATTTTCGCGAAAATGAACGGCGTCGGCGCGAAGGTGGAGCGGGTGCTGGCCGGGATCAGCTCGGCGCAGGCGTTCGGGCTGCCGGTGAAGGTCAACGCCGTCATCCAGCGCGGCGTGAACGAGGGCGAAATCCTGCCGCTCGCCCGCTGGGCCAAGTCCGCCGGAGTGGACTTGCGCTACATCGAGTTCATGGATGTCGGCGAGACCAACGGCTGGAAACTCGGCGAGGTCGTCGCGGGCGATGAAATTCTAACGGTTCTCGGCCGCGAGTTCGAGCTCGGCCCGCGCGATCCGGCCTACCGCGGGGAAGTCGCGGCGCACTGGAGCCATGCCGACGGGGAGGGGGAGATCGGGCTGATCCGCTCGGTGACCCAGCCGTTTTGCCGGGATTGCCAGCGCTTGCGGCTTTCCTCCGACGGGAAAATTTTCACCTGCCTGTTCGCGGCGGAGGGTCACGATTTGCGGGGGCTCCTCCGCAGCGGCGTGGATCCGCAGATTCTGGCGGCGAGCGTCCGCGCGATCTGGCAGGCGCGGGCCGACCGCTATTCCGAGGAACGCGGCCGCACCGACCGGCCCAAGGCGGAGATGAGCTATCTCGGTGGCTAACAGGCGGCACGCTTGGCAAGATCCAGGGGTCCGGATTCTCACCGGCGCGTCCGCGCCAGACCCGGAGGGAACAGCGGAATCTGTCCGCCGCACCGATGAAAAAGCCAATGAATTGCGGGGTCTCCGCCCTCCGCGAATCCCTCGGAACGAGTTAGCCATGGCGGGCGACTTCCTTCATTGGCTGGATTTCTGCAAGAACGTCGCAACCATTTCGTATCAGGAAATTTCCAGTGAATCCCCCAACGACTCCAACCTATGAACTACCTCAGCGCCTCCTTGCTTCTGATCTCCGCCTGCACGGCCATCGCTGACGACGGCTGGGCCCATCTCTTCAACGGCAAAAACCTTGACGGCTGGGTCCAGCGCGGCGGCAAGGCCACCTATGCCATCGAGGACGGCTGCATCGTCGGCACTTCCACCCCCGCCACACCTAACACCTTCCTCTGCACCGGCCGCGACTACGGGGATTTCTTCCTCGAATACGAATTCAAGGTCGATCCCCAGCTCAACTCCGGCGTGCAGATCCGCAGCAACAGCCTGCCCGCCGCCAGCGAGATTGTTTGGAACGGCAAGAAGATCGCCATCCCCGCAGACTGCGTCCACGGCTATCAGATAGAAATCGATCCGAATCCGAAGCAAGACCGCTGGTGGAGCGCCGGCATCTTTGACGAGGCCCGCCGCGGCTGGTTGTTCCCCGGCATCCTCGGCGGCGAGGGCAAGGTGTTCGGCGACCAAGGCCGCAAGATCTTCAAGCAGGGCGATTGGAACAAAGTCCGCGTCGAGGCCATCGGCGACTCGATCTCCACCACGCTCAACGGCACGCCTTGCGCGGCCATCAAGGATTCGCTGACTCCTTCCGGCTTCATCGCCTTGCAGGTCCATTCCATCGGCAATGAGAAGGAAAAGGCCGGCACCCAAGTCCGCTGGCGCAACCTGCGCATCCAGGAAGTGGTCGCACCGGACGCCAACACTCTTTCCGGTCAGGAAAAATCAGAGGGCTGGAGCCTGCTCTGGGACGGTAAAACCAGCGACGGCTGGCGCAGCGTGAAGGGCGGGGATTTCCCCAAAGCCGGCTGGAAAATGGCCGACGGCATCCTCAGCATCAATGAAACCGGCGGTGCCGAGTCCGCCGCCGCCGGCGACATCATCACCCGCGAGAAATTTTCCGAGTTCGAGCTCAGCGTCGATTTCAAGATCACTCCCGGTGCTAACAGCGGCATCAAGATCTTCGTCGATCCCGCCATCAACAAGGGTCCTGGCTCGGCCATCGGCCCGGAATTCCAAATCCTCGACGACGAGCGCCACCCGGACGCCAAGCTCGGCCGCGATGGCAACCGCACCATCGGCTCGCTTTACGACATGATCACCGCTCCGGCGACCAAGCCGGTCAACCCGGTCGGCGAGTGGAACAACGCCCGCATCCTGTCGCAAGGCATGCATGTCACGTTCTATCTGAATGGGGTGAAGACCGTGGAATTCGAGCGCGGCTCCAAGGAATGGCGCGACCTCGTCGCTGCCAGCAAATACAAGGTCTGGCCCGCCTTCGGCGAACTCAAGGAAGGCCACATCCTGCTTCAGGACCATGGCAACCAAGTATTCTATCGGAACATCAAGCTCCGCGATCTATCGAAAAAATAACAGCCCGCTGCCGCGGCGGCGGTCGCTGACCACCGTGGGCAATCACCTCGGGTTCCTTGCTCATGGGCGGAAACTATCTGGCTCGCGCAGTCGGTAAACCTTCCGAAGCAGGTGAGGGGAACGGTGCCGAGAAACCCAAGGAGTGGCGGATTGCCACCGGCTGTGCGGGATGCGCTTTGCGATTGATGAAGACTCGCTACCGCTCGCTCTGCATTCCGATCCGCCATGCCCATGAGGAGCCAATGAGATGAGGAAACCGCTCCTCATTGTCCACCCATGGGCAGGCGATTCGGAGATCGCCACTCCTTGTTTCGGCAAACGAATCGCGAGTTCAAATGCACCCACTCCGCCTCCTCCATCAGCAAGACCGCGCTCCACAGGCTCAGCCCTGACCCATTCGGCGCCTGCTGGTCTCACGCGCTCAGGAAATTTCCACCCATCCTCGCGCTTTCTCATGGTCGCCCGCAGCACACCGTCCTTACTCTTCGGCGCGGCCATGCAGCACTTCCCTGAAATCCAGCTCACCTTTCAAGAAGCCCGTGTTCTCGGTTGCTTGTTGGAAAAAGAAATCCTCACTCCCGGCAGCTAAGCACTGACCCAACCACATTATCCATGAACCCCCAGCCATCAAAAAACGGAAAGCGGCACATCTGGACCCGTAGGCAAATCGCCATGCTCGGAACGATTTCAGATGCCGCTCTCTCCAGGAAACTCGACTTATGTATCGGCACCGTTCTCAAAAAGCGCCAAAACCTCGGCATCCCCGCATCGCGCCCTCCCAAGTCCATCAATTGGACCCCTGACGTAATCGGCTTGCTAGGCAAGATTCCCGACGGCGAAGTCGCCGGAATCTACGGCATGAACATCCTCTCCGTTTATAAAAAACGGCTTGACCTCGGCATCCGATGCTACGCCCGCAAATCCAAAGTCTGGCACTACTGGACGAAAAAGGAAATCGCCCTCCTCGGAAAGATGCCGGACGGCGATGTCGCCCTCAGAACCGGAATCAACAAAGCCTCCGTCTTTTGGAAACGCTGCAAACTCGAAATCCCATCCTTCACCCAAAAGCGCCCGAAAAAACTTCTCACCGACTGGACCCGCAAGGAGATCGCCGTCCTTGGCAAAATGACCGACGCCGCAGCCGCAGCCTCTCTCGACCTTGCGCACTCAGCCGTCCGCCTGAAACGCATTTCCCTCGGCATCCCACCCTTCGGCCGCTCCTCTTCCAATTGAAAACCGAAAGCTCGTCCCGGCGAAGCCTCGCGAAGACGGTAAGCGTCCTAAAATCGCCCCCCTAAGGAGCGACGACATTCCTGTCGCCGGTGCCGATGAGTTTGCGAATGATAGCGACTTGATCCGGCAGGCGGTCGGGCCAGGCCAGAGTTGCTAGTTCCGAGTTTTCAGTTTTCAGGGACGAGGCTTCGGTGCCGGCGAGGTCGGCTTGTAGCAAGCGGCGGTCTGTGACCGTCGCTAGTTTTCCCCGGATTCTGATACTCCGGGCGCAGCCAGCGGATGTACATGCCGGTGAGCGTGAGGCCGGGATGCTGCTCCTGCTGCCGCTTGCGGTGCGAATCGAGCCGCTCGCCGAGTTCGCGGATGCGCTGCTTGAGCGGGGTTTCGGAGAAATCACTCCAACCAGTTCTCGAACTTCAGTCCTGGAACTTTCTCGAAATCCTTGGTGTTACGGGTGAGAAGGACCGCATCGTGTTCCATGACGATGCAAGCGATTCTCAGGTCCATCGTGCCGATACGGACCCCTTGTTTTCGCAGATTCAGAAACAGCGCGGCGGCTTCCTTGTCAAATGGCAGGCGGGTAAAGCCTGCCAAAAAATCGGTGATGTTGACCAAGGATTCGTAGGCCAATACCAGTTCGCCAACGGAGGCGGATTTGATCTGGTTGATCCTGGAAAGTATCCCGGCCATCGCTCCTGAAATGAAACGATCGGAATCACTGCCGGAAGATC
Organism: Akkermansiaceae bacterium; assembly: GCA_031429315.1. Taxonomy (GTDB): domain Bacteria; phylum Verrucomicrobiota; class Verrucomicrobiia; order Verrucomicrobiales; family Akkermansiaceae; genus Luteolibacter. Next base: position 951 of record JANOZJ010000136.1, on the reverse strand, counting down.
GGATCGCCCGAGACGTTTTGAGAGTCTTTGGCCCGGCACACTTCGGAAGCCGAGTTCGGTCAGATGATCACTATCCAGAACCAGCACGGAATCAGGGGTCGGTTTGTTTCCTGCGGATCTCGGCCCCGAGGGCGACCGCCTCACGGGAAATCTTGGTGTCAGCAAGACGACCGACCATAGACCTCCAGTCTTTCGGAGCCTCGATCTTCTTGCTCAAGCTAGCCACCTCCTTCTCCAGCTTTTTGATCTTTTTTCCAAGTCCGCTTAATTCGGCGAGCTTTTCCTCAACGGCGGCAAGTTTCTTTGCGGTGGTCGATTGCATAGCGGGAACGGTAGTTGAAACCGGACAGTCGGCAAGATTTGAATCGGGAGAAAATGGATCGTGAACTAATCCACCGGCCAATAAACCTTGGTCAGCGGCAACAAGCCCCGTCCTTCGGTATCAAAAGCTTCGTAATGAGTTTCAATCAGCCGGGCGAGGTCATCGAGATCCATCAGGCTGTCGGGAACTGTTGCCCTATCTGACTCATTCCGCGCCTCACGGGTGAAGCCGCCGGTGGAAAGATAGATTCCCCGGTCTCCGGCACGAAGAGCACCGAGGAAACTGCGGACCTCCGGCGCACCCATGACCGTGTTCTTGCGATGCTTCACCTCGCATTTGATTCTCGGCTCCTGAAGGCCAAGACCATCTGGAGAGGCCAACACATCGACGCCCCGGTCTGGTCCTTTCGCACTTACTCGGGTCCTGAAACCCATGGCGCGCAGAACTGCCGCCAGAAGTTCCTCCATCTCGCTGGCATCAAGACCCACGATTTTGTCCTTGAGGCGTTCCCTTGCGTTTTCGATGAGGGTCTTTTTCTCCTGAACAATGACATCGCGAATGGATTCGCATCCGATCACGTTGACTCGAACGAAGCGACCCACACACGCCAATTCCATGCCCGAGTTCGA
>JANOZJ010000135.1:0-2373 GCA_031429315.1 Akkermansiaceae bacterium | reverse complement strand
ACTCTTCGCCGTTCAAACGACGGTCTTTTTTCCAGTGACTACGGAATGCCCAATTTTAATCGGAATCTTCGAAGGATTCAGTTGGATCCGCTGTGAGGGGAAAGGCTCGTTTTTAAACAGCCCCGTCATGAAGACCTTCGGCGACGAGCGGATCGCGAATGGCGAGCGCTGTCTGGTGGTCGATCTGGGGGGCTGCACCGGCATGGATTCCACCTTCATGGGCACTCTCGCCGGCTTGGCGGCACGCCTTGCCACGCAAGACGGAGGCGTGCTGCAAATCGCCGGTTCCGGACCGCGCAACCGGCGCTCGCTGGAGGATTTGGGCCTGGATTTCCTGATGGAGATCGATCCGCCGGAGGGCGCGTGGCGGAATCAGCTCGATGAAATTCGCGCAGGCCTGCAACCGCCGCAGAAGGTCGCGGCCCCCGGTCAGATCCAGCGGGCGATGCATGTCCTCGAGTCGCACCAGGTGCTCGCCGCGGCCAATGACAACAATGCGCGGATTTTTTCCGAAGTCGTCTCCATGTTAGAAGACGAGCTGGCGAAGAAACAGAAGCTGGCCGAGTCGCCGGAAAAAAGTTAGGCTTCCGCGCCGGGATGCATCTGAAACACTGACTCCCGCTAGATGCACACGGCTTCCCTCATCACACTCGCGGTTTGCGCCTTGGTCATCGTGGTATTGATGCTCGCACTGCAAAACCAACGCCGCCGAGTCCGCGCCATCCGCCGCAAGTTCAACGACCTCGAGGGCGAGGAACAGCGGATGTTCACTTTCCTCCACGATCTGGGCCTCGCGATCGAAAACGAACCCTCGCCCTCAGTGCTTTCCCGGATCATCGTGGATGGCATCGACAAGGTCGTCACCGCCCGCGGCGGGGCCATTTACTTCGTCAATCCCGAGGGCAGTTTCCTCAATCCAGCCTATATCTCCGAGGAATGTCCGCCGCTCATCGGCATTCCGGTGGAAATCCGCAAGAAGGCGGAACGTGACCCGCGGGCGCTTGAAAGCCACGTCCGCTTGTCCCGGGTCGCGGTGGACGATGGAATTCTCGGGCACTGTCTCAGCGTCGGCGAGCCGGTCCACGTGCGGGATGTGAAGAATCACCCGGCGTTCCGCGATGCGTTCATCCGCTACACGGACGATGTCTCGGTGCTGCTCGCGCCATTGCGCCACGCGCACAAGGATCTCGGCGTGCTGGTGGTCGCCCGCCGTCATGAGGACGGGGGCTTCACCGCCAATGATTTCGCGGTGTTTCGCACGGCTGCGGAACAATCCTCGTTCGCCATCGGCAACGCGCGGATCCACCGGGAAGCCAACGAAAAGCGGGCGATGGAAAGCGAGCTGCAAAACGCCCGCGAGGTGCAGCGGATTTTGCTGCCACAGCAAGACCCAGTGGTCGCGGGATTCCGGATCAGCGGCACCAACGTCCCCGCTCGGATCATCAGCGGCGACTACTACGACTACCTCGACTTGGGCGAACAGAAATTCGGAATCGCGATCGCCGACGTTTCCGGCAAAGGCGTGCCAGCCGGCTTGCTGATGGCGATGTGCCGCAGCGCCCTGCGCTCGGTCGCGCCCGGCGAGACGTCACCGTCCAAAGTCATGGCCGCAGTCAACCGCCAGCTTTTCCCCGACATCCGCGAGGACATGTTCATCAGCATGACCTACAGCGTCCTTGATGCGTCTAACGGCAAGCTCACCCTTTCCCGCGCGGGGCACGACCCCGCGCTGTTGTTCCGCCGCGATTCCGGCAAGGTCGAGCTGCTCCGCTCGCCCGGCCTCGCCCTCGGCATCGACAGTGGCGCGGTCTTCGAGCGGGTGACACGGGACCAGGAAATCGAACTCAAGTCCGGCGATTGCGTGCTCTTCTACACCGACGGGGTCAAGGAAGCCGTCGATGGCGATGAGGAGGAATTCGGCATGGAGCGCATGTCCGAAGCGTTCCGCTTGGCCGCCCCGCTGGGGGCCGAAGCCGTCTTGGTCCGGATGCAGGAGGAGCTCAAGCTGTTCACCGGCGATGGCCCGCAGATGGACGACATCACGCTGGTCGCCGTCGAGAAGCGCTAGCCCTTCTTCCCGTTTTTTGAATTATGCAAATCAAGTCAGCCGTCTTCCACATCAGCGCCCGCGACATCCAATCCGCCCCGGAGTGGGATCGCCCCGAGTTTGCCTTCATCGGCCGCTCCAACGTCGGCAAGTCGTCGATGATCAACATGCTGTCTAACAAGGACGCGCTCGCCAAGGTTTCCGCCACTCCCGGCAAAACCCAGCTCCTCAATTTCTTCGTCATGAACGGCACCTGGAGCCTCGTGGACTTGCCCGGCTACGGTTATGCCAAAGTCGCCAAGAGCGAGAAAATCAATTTCAACGAA
>JANOZJ010000134.1:0-7461 GCA_031429315.1 Akkermansiaceae bacterium | reverse complement strand
CTGCGACTGGCCGTTGATGGTGGCCATCCACGGTTGCGGCGGCGTGCGGGTGATCAGGATTTCGGTGCCGGTGGCGGGCTGGATCAAGACGCCGCGCAGCGATTTGATGTTCAGGTTGGTCAGTGTCGCGTCGCGCAGGTCATTGATGGCGAGCGGCAGGTCCGCGAGCGAAACGAGGTTGGGTTCAGGCTTGAGCGGGAGGTCGAAGATCGTTTCCGGGCGGTCGCTCACGGTGGCCCGCACGTCGCGTGATTCGGGCGTTTCCGGCGGGTAAATATCGAGCACGGTTTCAGCCTCCGAGTCGAAGGAAACGAGCGAGATTTGGCCGGATTTGGCGGGCGCGTCCGTGGCGGGGAGAGTGACCGACGCGCGGTCGGAGACTTTCACCGCCTGCAATTCATAGAGCCCTTCGAGCAGGGTTTTCACGGCCTTGGGATCGGTCGCGAGGTCCAGCGGCTTGACCACCCGCCACGGCCCGATGAACAGGTTCCCGAATTCTTCGAAAGCTAGGCACTTGTCATGATTCACATCCCCCAGCTCGAACTTCTGGGCTTTCAGCGAATCCTGCGCGAGGGTGGATTTCACCGCCAGCCATTCATCGAGAGAAAGGTGGGCGTCGCGGTTGCTGTCGGCGGCCAGGAAACGATTGCGGATTTCCCGCAGGAAGGTTTCGGCGGGAATGGAAGGATCGGTTTTGCGCGCGAGGGTGAACTCGCCTTCCGCGCCGCGGATCCGGACTTTTTGCAACGCCGTGGGATTGAAATAGAACGGGTGGTGGTCGCGCAGAAACTTCAAGCCATACTTGAAGGTCGGGCCGATATCGCCGGTGCAGGCGTAAATGTAGCGCTTGTGATCCGCATCGCGAGGCTGGATGAAAACGGTCGGCACCGGCTTGTCGATGTTCTCGACGGTGGCCAGCCACGGCGTCAGGCGACCGAGCTTGTATTTCGCCAGCGGCTGGCGGTTAGAGCCTTCAAGCCGGATGCTGATGCCGTTCTCTTTCAGCCCGGCCTTCTGGCTGTCGATCCTGGTCGCCTCGGCGAAATCCTCGACCCGCAGGCCGAGCGTGAAATTGATGATGCCAACAGCGGCGCGCGGGTCCATCCGGTCCTTCCACGGCAGGGTGCAGTGCCAGCCATTGGCACCGAGTCCGAAGGCGGTCTTCACCCCGTTTTGCGAGACCTCGATGTATTTCACGTCCGCCGCGCTGAACCCGGAATAGACCCGCCCGCCGAGCGGGGTGGGCGGCGCGCCGAACACCGAATCGAAATTTCCCTGCACCCACTGCCAGCCTGCCAGCCCGCAGGTGAGCACGGCTAACAGCGCAAGGATCAGAGTGAAACCGAAGGAACGCATGGCGGCAGTTAGGCACGGCGCGAGGACCAGACGAACGCGCCGATGATGATCAGGAACGCAGGCAGGAAAAACAGATTCACCCGGTTGATGAATGACACCTGGGCGTCGAGGATCGGCAGCTTGTAGGTGCGGAGCGAACGCGCGCCGATGCCATAGAGCGAACGGCGGTTCATCAGCCAGTTCACCGACGAGGCGAGGAAGTCGATGTTCTCCGCACGTTGTTGTTTGGGGTCGAGGAAATCGGTGTTGGCGATGACCACCATCCGCGAGGTGTCGGCGGCGAAACGGTCGTCGTTTTCCGCGCCACGGGTCGCGCAGGCGGCGAGGAACAACGGTGGCTTGGTATCTTCCTTTTCGTCGAAGGCGATGCCCTTCTGGTCGAACTTCGTCTCACCCCAGAATCCTTCCGCCGCCTGGATCAGGCCGACCGGATTGATCTGCCGGTTCATCAGATCCTCCTCACCCTCGCGGACTTCCAACGACGAGGTCGCGCCTTCGAAGGCCGTCGCCTGCCCGGCGAGATCCTTGGTGAAATCCACCGCATAGGTGAAGACCCCGCGGGCCGTCGTGTCGATGCGGTCGCCCACCTTCGCGATCACCCGGTCGCGCCGCGGCGTGATCCCATAGCCTCGCAGAAAGGTCCGCAGTTTCGGCGGGGCGTCGCCCGGCTTGAGCAGGAACAGCATCGCCGCGCGCGGACGGTTCCAATACTTTTCCAGCACCGCGGCCTCCGCGTCGGTTAGATCGTAGCGGGGCGCCGCCATCACCACGCCCTCGGCGTCTGCCGGAATCTCCGTCAAACCTGATAGATTGATGCCCTTGAGCTCGACGTTTTGAAACAACAGGGTGTCCTGCAGCGATGTCATCGGCGATGTCTCGCCGTCGCCATCTAACCGGCTCTTGTCCGCCAGGAACACCATCTTGCGCGTGCGGCCTTCGATCGACTCGACCAGCCGCGCCGTTAGCACGTCCTCGCCCTGGAAGCCGCTGATTTTGCGCGTCTTGTCGGTGGTGTAAACGGCCATGTCATCGGCGACGATCACCTTGACGTGCGGATTGAGAATGCGCACCGGCTTCTCGTCCGCCGTGGGGTCCAGCGCCGCGCCCCTGACCTTCTCTTCGGTGGATACCGGCCCGTCGTCGGTCCGCGCGTCCATGATGAGCAGGTCTTTCGTCAGCGGCAGTCCGTAAGCCGCGGCTACCTCCGCCGTGCGGTCGGCGCTACGCAGCGGATCGACGATTTCCAGCACGATCTTCCCGCCTGATAGACGCGCGTAGTCCTCAGCCAGCGCCCGCACGCGTTCGTAAAACGGCGAGCTGCGGCGGAATGCCATGATCCATTTGATCGGCTTCTCCCGCTCCTGCACGGCCTTGTCCTTGAGGTAGCGGGTGCTCCGGTTGGAGAGCGTGTAAGCCTCGTCGCGGCTCAGATCCCAGCGGGTGAAATGATGGGCTGCCAGATAGTTGGAGGCGACCAGGATGATCGCCATGAAGACGATCTGGAGTCCGGAAAGGGTGCCCAGCCCCCAGCGGTTGAGCGGGCGGGCGGGCTTTCCCTTCGGTGCGGAAACGGCGGCGGAAGTGGCGTCGGACATGGGCGGAAATCAGCGGCGCCAGCGGCGGTAATCCACGACCTGATAGGTCAGGAACAGCACGAACAACGCGACACTCAGGAAATACACCATCGGTCGCGTGTCGAACAAGCCGCGCGCGAAATAATGCAGATGCTGCTGCGAGGAAATGTAGTGGAAGAACGGCGCCCCCGCGAACGACTCGCCCCAGATGATCGTCACGAACCCGAGGAAATACTGGATCACCAGCAACCCGATCGTTAGAATCCCGGCGATGATCTGGCTTGAGGTCAGCGCCGACGCCAGACAACCGATCGCGGTGAACGCCGCGCCCATCAGCATCATCACCGTGAACGTGCCGCCCAGCGCGCCGGGCGTGAAGGCCGGCGGGATGTCCGTCGCCCACTCGAACATCTTGAACTGGATGAACCCCGGAATCCACAGCACCGTGTAAAACGTCATCGCCGCCACGTATTTAGAAAACACCACCTGCCAGGTTCTAACCGGCGCGGTGAGCAGCGTTTCCAAAGTCCCCGAGCGCTCCTCCTCGGAGAACAGCCGCATCGTGATCAATGGGAAAATGAACAGGAAGTAGAACCAGAAAATCGGGGTGTGGAACGTCACGTAAACCAGGTTGTCCCGCACCGGCGTGTCGCGGAAGCCCTTCATCGCCGTGGACAGCGAGACCCCCTGCATGATCGTCACAAAGGCCAGCACCACCCAGCCGAACGGCGTCAGGAAATAACCTTTGAGCTCTTTGAAAGTGAGGATGCGGAACAATCTCATGCGGCGGGGCGCTCTTCGTAAGGCATTCCCGCCACAACGCAAAGGGAAAAGCCCGACCAGGGAAAAGCCAACCGGCGCCAGCATCCCTTGTTCCATCTGCGGCTGACCTTTGGCTTGCGCGGTGGCGGATTTTATCCAAGTCTCCGGCCAAGGCTCGTTGAGCCGTGGTCCTTTCCGGATTTCCCGCCATGCTTCGATTGTTCCTAAGAGCCCACCTTCCGAGCCTCGTCATGCTGGCGTTTTCCACCGGGCATGCCGCAGCGGATAGCCGGGGAGCGGTGGTGCCCAAAGTGATGGCTCCCACCGGCAGCCGACCGATCGTGCCGGTGAGGGCACCCGCCGCCCCGGCCTCCGCCTCGCGGATTCTCTATCCGTGGAAACTCCAAGTGACCTGCACGATTTTCTGGATTGGCGAGCAGCCGTCGGCGCGCAATCCGGTGCCGAACTGCAAGTCCTCGTGGGACCAGAAATGGGCGGTGAATTTCGGCGGCTACGATGACCCGGATCCGGCGAACCGGCTGGCAAACCACTCGACGGGGGAGTTCCGGCCCAAGAGTTTCGTGCCCAAGCTCAACCCGTTTTACATCGCGCTTCCCTACAACGACGTCATCGGTTCGTCCATCCACAAGCCGGAAGCGGCGCGGGTGATCCCGTGGTTCCGGCGGGTCAATCCCGAGCCCGGCCACACAGTGTGCAAGGGCCGCTGGGTGCAGATCTACAATGGCAGCCGGAGCTGCTACGGCCAATGGGAGGATTGCGGCCCGTGGCACACCGACGACTGGGAGTTTGTCTTCGGCACCAAGCCGCCGAAGACCACCCAAAATGGCGCGGCGGGCATCGATCTATCACCTTCGATCCGCGACTATCTCGGGATGCGCTCCGGGCAGAAAGTGCACTGGCGCTTCGTCGAGGCCGGGCAAGTACCTTACGGTCCTTGGAAAAAATACGGCCAGGAGACACCGGTGGCGAATGACAAGGATACGCTCGCGGAACAGCGCTACCTCGAATACCTGCGGAAATTGCGCGACGAGGGCTATCAGAAGAAGTCGCTGAGCCAGCTCCAGAATTAGGCCGGCCAGCCGCCGGATTTCAGGAACCGCACGCTCAGCCGCATCGCCTCGGGATGCATCGGCATGAAGGTGTGGTCGGCGTCGATGACGGTGAACGCCCGCAAGCCGTCGAGGCGCCCCTTGGTGGCGGAGACGATCCCGTCATTTTCCGGGTCCAGGAGTTTCGTGAAAAAAGGAATCGTCCGGCGCTTGCCCATGATCACGGCGGCGTGGATCTCCGGCGGCAGGGCGGGGAGTTGGCCGGGCACGCCGTCGCTGCCCAGCGCACGGCCGGTCGGCCCTAACAACCAGTGGAGCAGCGGGTGCGCCCGCGACCAGTCGATGATTTCACTGCCGCTGTTGGGAGGGGCGAGCATCACGATGCGGCCCGTGGTCCACGGGACTTTAGCGGCGAGCAGCGCTCTAACCAAGATGCCGCCCAGCGAGTGGGTGACGAAATGCACCGGTTGGCCTCCTGCGATTTTTTCGACCTGCAAACGGACATGGGCGACCAAATCTGCGATCGGCAGGCGGGTCGAGGGGTAGGGCAGGTTCAAAGTGGAAAACCCCTCGCAGTGCAGCGCCCGGGCCAGCGGCTCCATCGCCCGCCAACCGCGCCACAGGCCGTGCAACAGGACCACCGGCGGCCCGCCGCAGTCGTGCCATCGCGGGCGGTCCCAAGGAAAGGGCGGGATCAACATTTGCGCCCGGTCCCGCCAGTGGGAAACTACCTGCATGGCGGGAGAATGGGGGGCGATGGGTGAGGCAACATTGGGGGTGAGTAAGCGGGCGGAATGCGGGATTTCTGGCTGCACCTCAGAGCAGGTATTGATGCGCACCGCGTCCTCATCAGCCTCTCAACCATCAGCGTTCCTCACGCCAGCACGAGCCGCTTGTCGGAGGCGAGCTTCGCGTTGAGTTCGGACCAGCCGCCGGGCTGCTGCATGTTGAAGCAATGCAGGTAAACGGTGAAGAGCTTGGGCTCGAAGATGTCGATGAGCCGGTCGATGGTGGTGTCGAGACGTGCCGGATCGAGCTTTTTGGGGAGATCGCCGACGACCGAGCCCTTGCCATCGTGAGGGATGCCCATGCCGTCGCAGAACATCGCGAGCAGCGACTGCTGGCCGGCCATCAGGTAGGCTTGCAGCAGGTGCTCGCCGATGGTGTCACAGGGCTTGAGTTTGAGCGTTTTGTGGATCCAGGCGTATTGCTCGACCATGGATTTTTTCTCGATGAAGACCGGCCGGAGCTTGCGGTTTCCGGCCAAGGTGGCGACGGCGGAGCGGTAAACGTTCCGGTCGTTGGCGCGGAACCAATCGAGGATTTCGGTGACGACGGCGGGATCGACTGCGGTGTAGAGTTCGTGAGCTTTCAAAATGTGGAAAATGAGGTGGTGGGAAGTCAATGCACTCATCCGCCCCGTGGCAAGGGCGGAGACGCGAAAAGGTGGATGGCGGGTTTCTCTGGGGAAACGCGATTTCCACCAGCGACTCAGCGGAAAATCCCCCGCAGCAGCGCGGCCAGTCCGGGCTTGTCGAGTTCGTGCGTGGCGATGGCGATCATCGCGGCGTAGAGTTGCTCTTGGATCTCGATCGTCGGATCGCGCCGATACCCTTGCATGGCGAGAAACGTCAGGGCCGCGGTGATTCCAACCCGTTTGTTCCCGTCGAGATAAGCCTGGGCCTCTGCCAAGTGAAACGCGTAGGCCGCCGCCACTTCGAAATCATCTCCTCCGCCGTAAAGAAAGGTGTTCTTGGCGGACGCCAGAGCGGATTCGATCAAACCCGCATCACGGATTCCCGGCGACCCTCCGTGATCTTCCAATCCCATCGCGTGCAGACGATGCACTTGTTCCAGTGTTAGAAACATCGGGATTCACTGCGAGAGTTTGTGGAGCAGGTGGGCGTAATCCGTCCTCACGTGTTCCGACGCTTCTTCAAAGGATATCCCTTGTTTTGGGAGCACTCCGGGATCGCTTCGATCATTCATCAAGTCGTGAATGAAGGCTTCGATTTCGGCCAACTCAGCGGCTGACATCGTGCTGATTTTTTCTTTCAACTCTTCCACTTGCATGGCTGGAAGGTGTCATTTCTCAGGGTCTAATCAATCGCAATTTTTCATGGTCCAGTTCATGAATCCACCAATTCCAAATCCCGCCGTCCCCGGACCGCCGAATCCATTCGAAGAGATCGGCACCGCGAATCTTGCGAATCGAGCGAATCCAATCTAGAAGCATGGAGCGGCGTTGCCTTCTGAATCTTGAAGATTCGCAAGATTCGCGGTGCCTTAAAAAAAGGCTTCCGAACTTCACCGCAACCCAAGCACTTTCGGCGCACTCGCATTTCCATAACGATCAAGCGCCGTCACCGCGATGGCCTCGGCACGGGGGATGGAAATCGTTTGCGCGCTGGCCGGCACGATCTTCACCGTGCGCCAGGTGCCGCCGGATTTCGCCTGCACGGCAATCTTCGCGGTGCTGCTATCAGGTGACCAGCGGATCAGCGTGGTTCCGCCGTCGGCCGTCGCGCTGGCTCCCGGCGAGCCGGGCGCTTTGCTGCTGAGCCACGGCATCGGCGGGATGGCGGCGGGCTGGGTGTAGGTGCCTGTTAGCTTGGTGACGATGCCGCCTTGGTTTCTAACGAGGCTCTTGGCGCTCCAATGGATGTGGCCGTTCCAGTTCTTGCCGATCTTGCGGCTGA
>JANOZJ010000133.1:0-6446 GCA_031429315.1 Akkermansiaceae bacterium | reverse complement strand
CTTCCTCGGCGTGCGCGGTTTCTCGATGCGTTCCAGCTTTTCGAGCGACTTGATCCGCGACTGGACCTGCGAGGCTTTTGAGCCGACCTGGCGGAAGCGGTCGATGAATTCCTGGACGTGCTCGATTTCCTTCTGCTGGTTCCGATAGGCTTGGGTTTGCTGCTCGAAGCGGGCTTCGCGTTGCTCGAGGTAGGAGCTGTAGTTGCCGGTGTAGGAATTGAGCTTGGCGGCGTCCGGGTCGATCTCGACGACGGTCTCGATCATGGAGTCCATGAAGTCGCGGTCGTGGGAAATCATCAGGATGGCGCCGCTGTAATTTAACAGATAGCGCTGGAGCCAGAGCAGCGAGAGCAGGTCGAGGTGGTTGGTCGGCTCGTCGAGCATCAGCAGGTCGGGCTCCATGGTGAGGAGCTGGGCAAGGTGGGCGCGCATCACCCAGCCGCCGGAGTATTCGCGGGCCGGCTTGTGGAAATCTTCGGATTTGAAGCCGAGGCCGTGGAGGATTTTCTTGGCCTTGGGCTCTAGCTGATAGCCGTTGAGGGCGGTGAACTGGTCCTGGGCGTGGGCGAAGTCCGGATGTGATAGATCGCCGGTGGCCTCGTGCTCACGCATGGTGCGGAGGATGCCGATCATTTCCGGAGTGATGCCCATGGCGATCTCGATGATCGTTTCATCGGTCGGTTCGCCAGCTTCCTGCGGGAGGTAGCCGGTGATGGAGTATTCATCGCGCTCGATCTTGCCTTCGTCGGGGCTGTCTTCGTCGAGGATCATCCGGAAAAGGGTGGACTTGCCGGCACCGTTAGGGCCGACGAGGGCGACGCGCTCGCCCCAGTTGATGGACATTTCCGCCTCGCGGAGCAGGCAGCGGCCGCCGAGCGTTTTCGTGAGCTTGTGAATCGTGAGCACGCGGCGGGTTTAGAACACGAGCGGGCGGGGGGCAAGGATTTCGGGAAGAAGCTTCGATTTGTGAAATGACCGTTGGGAAATGGCTGCTATTGACCTTGACGAGGCGGGGGGCGGGCGGGCTTGATTGCCCAACCACCACACCTTCATGCGATTCCCCAAATCTCCCACACTCCTCATGCCGCGTGGCGTGGGCCAATTCGCCGCCCTCACTTCACTCTCCATCCTTTCGCTCGCGGGCACCTTGCATGCGCAGGATTTCGAGGGGAAAAACATCACGGAGGTGACGATCCGTTACCGCGGTGCGAAGACGGTCGATGAAGACCGCTTGCGCAACTTGATGTCCACCAAATCCGGCACGCCTTACCGCGCCGAGGGCTTGGACAACGACATCAAGTCGCTTTACGAATCCGGTCTGGTGGATGACGTGCGATTTCTAGCGGAGCCCAACGGCAACAACGTGAAGTTGATCGCGGAAGTGACCACGCGTCCCGGCCTTGGTGGGGTGGGCTTCGTCGGCAACACGATTTTCACAGATCAAAAGCTGGCCAAGGAATCGAAAATGAAAGCCGGTGGCGCACTGAGCGATGAGCAAATCCTCGAAGCGCGGCGCAACATCGAGAAATACTATCAGGGTTACGGCTACCCTGACGTGACGGTCACCCACCGCACCCAGGCGACGGGTCAAGCGGGCTTGTCCGATTTGATTTTCGTGATCGACGAGGGTTCCAAGAACGAGGTCCGCAAGATCCGTTTCGAAGGCGTCCACGCGTTCACCGATCCTGAGCTGCGCAAGGAAATGAAGGTAAAGGAAAAAGGCTGGTTCTCGTGGCTGACCAAGTCCGGTCGCTTCGACTCTAACGAGTTAGACACCGACTTGAACACCATCCTGGACTACTACCGCAGCAAGGGCTATCTGCGGGTCAGCAGCCCGGGCTTCCGCCGCGATCCGGTCGGCGACGGCCGCGTGGATCTGGTGCTCCCGATCAGTGAAGGCGAGAAATACACAGTCGCCGGCGTCGGCTTCGGCAAGATGACGGTGTTCAAACCCGAGGAACTCTATCCGTCGCTGACGCTGGTCGGCAATGCCGCTTACTCTTCGAAGAAAATGCGTGATGATATCACGACGATCCGCAGCTTCTATGGCTCGCGCGGCTATGCCGACGTTTTAGTGACTCCGGACATCCGCGATGCCGGACCTAACCGGGTGAGCATCACCTATCAGATCACCGAGGGCTCCCGTTTCCGCGTGGGTCGGGTGAACATCGCCGGCAACACCAAGACCCAGGACAAGGTGATCCGCCGGGAAATCCCACTCAAACCGGGTGATCAATTCAACTCCGTCGAGCTCGACACCACCAAGGCGCGTCTGGAAAACCTGCAATACTTCAGCGACGTCCAAGCCACCGGCTCACCGGCCGGTTCCGGTTACCGCGACGTGGACGTGCTGGTCGAGGAAAAGGCGACCGGCTCTGTCGGCGTGGGCGTCGGATTCAGCTCGATCGACAGCATTGTCGGCTTCGTGACACTGGAGCAGTCGAACTTCGATTTGTTCAACCCCTGGAACTTTACCGGTGGCGGCCAGCGCTTCTCGATGAGCCTGCGCGCGGGTTCCGAGCGTTCCGAGTTCACCGTCTCGCTGGTCGAGCCATGGTTCATGGACCAGCAGTTGGCCCTCGGCGGCGAGTTGTTCTACAAGCAATCGAACTACTTCAGCGATTACTACGAGCAGACGAACGCGGGTGCCGCAGTCTCTCTCAGAAAACCGCTTGGTAAGAAAAGCTCGATCAAGGGCGAGTATCGGCTGGAGAACGTCAACATCGATTCCGAGGTGGAGAACGATGACTATACCAACAAGAAAGGCAAAGACGTTGGTGACAAATCCGAGCTGTCGCAAGAAAATATCGGCGGCGATTTCCTGCGCAGCGCGATCGCGGCGAACTATCTGTATGATAGCCGGGACAGCGGCATCATGGCTCGCAGCGGCCACAAAATCGACCTCGGCCTGACGCTTGCCGGCTTGGGCGGCGATGTGAACACCGTCTCGTTCTCCGCCCAGGGCCAGAAGTTCTGGAACCTCAAGTGGGACTCGATTTTCTCGGTGAGTGGCGAAATGGCCTTCGTGGACAGCACCAACGGCGATGAGATCCCGATCTTCGAGCGGATGTTCCTCGGCGGTGGCCGGACGCTCCGCGGCTTTGAGTTCCGCGATGTCGGCCCTCGCGACACCGGCTACACCAACGAAGTCTATGGTGGCAACTCGCTCGGCTATGTCTCCTTCGAATACACCGTTCCGATCATCGAGACCGTGCGTGCTGCGGTGTTCTACGACACCGGTTTCGTCAATGCCGACAGTTGGGATGTTAGCCCGAGCGACATCTACAGCGACGTGGGCGTTGGCATCCGCCTGAAGCTGCCGATCAGCCCGCTGCCATTGGCGCTCGACTATGCGATTCCGGTTTCATCGCCGGACAGCGAAGCCGACAAGGGCGGGCAGTTCAACTTCTCGCTGAGCTCGCAGTTCTAACGTGGCGGCGGTTTCCAACCGCTTCTGTTTCTCCTTTATTCAGTGCGAACCGCCAGGTAATGTGACGAAACTGTCACTTGTACTTTTTCCGAGAATCGGTTGAATGGCCGTGTGCCCAAGCCCTCCTGCGTCAAGTCCCCGGAACCGCTACAACCCGAGACACCCTGCGCCGTCGACTTTCAGCGTCATCGACAGGGCCAGGACTCTCTTCGAGGCAGCGTTTCCCGCCGCCGAGCTCCCCGCGACATGGAGTCATGGCAACCGGACCTTCTCCATCCAGGACTATCTCGGGTTCATGCTGCTAGAGCTTTACGTCCCCACCTGCGACTCGTTGCGCGGCCTCTGCCGCGCCTCCGAACTCGAGGAATTCAAGCGGCGGTACCCGCAAAGACTTCCCGGCAGAGCGCGGCGAGGGCGGGTATCGAAGGTGGTTCCGCATATCTTCCGCGCCTCCGGCGTGGCATTCGTTAGCCCGGGCTGGTGATGGATATCATTCGCTCTTGAAAATTATGTAAAACAGAAAATCGATCGACCGGGTGATTTGCATCACGATTGGGCACTTCGAGTCGTCATAGGAGTTTGGCTATCTTCGGAAGAATGACTGGAGTTGCTCCGGTGATCTGCAGTTTTTTCTCCTTGATGGACAGAACCAGCGCCGTGGCTGCGGTGGCCGCGAGACGCGGGCCTGCCGTGTAGTCCTGCGGGTTGTTGTCCCGGTTTGGCTGGTAATAGAAGCTGCCGTCCGGGCACTGGCTCAAACTGAACGCCCAGCGGTTGTGGTCCATCAGCTTGCGCAAGCTGGCGGGATCGGTCGCCGCGCCCAGGCCCGTCCAAGCTAGACCTAACAGCGGTGAGCCGTGGGTATCGATAAAGGTGTCGGGATTTTTACCGATGCAGCGGGCGTTGCGCTTGGAAAATGAGGTGAACTTGGGGCTGCCGACGGCATCCACATAATGGGCGACGGCGGAGGCTCCGGTGCGGCCCATGTCGGCGTAGCCATCTCCACCCACCGCATCGGCATACCAGACGTAGCCGATCTCGTTGGTGCCCTTGGCGATGAATTCGTGGGCAGCGGCGAGCCGCGCGCGGTCCACGGGGATTCCGCAGCGTTCCATCAAGGACCACGCGGTCATGGCTTGCGCGGTGGTGATGCACATCCCGCCGTAGCCGTTCGCCCCCTTGGTGTAGAAACCATGGCCGAATCCGCCGGAGATGTGCTCGGTCTCCGGGGGCGTGATCGCGCCCTGTTGAGCTAACACCAGCCACTGGTTGATTTCCTCCAGCTCTTTCAACACCCAATTTTCACGGGTGATGAGGTAATACTCGGCCAGCGCGGTGCCGTAGAGTGTGTAGTCCCAAACGGGCAGGCCATGTGATTCTGTCCCGCCGGTGCGCTCGGCCATCGCCTTCATCGCTTTTCTGACCTCGGACAGGTGGCGCTTGTCGCCGCTTCCTAACAAAGCCATGGCGGCGAAGGCATTGATGTGGGGGCGGCTGCTCCAAGTGCCGTCGGGGAGCTGCGCTTTGCTGAGCCAGTCGCAGGACTCCTTGAGAAGAAGGTCGCTCTTCTTGCATTTGAACGGATAGGTCTCGGAGAAAGCGCCGTATTTGACCGGCACTTGCAGTTCCACCTTGAGTTTCTGGTCGCCGCGCAGCACGTCGAGCACTAGCTTTCCGGCCAGCTTGCCCTGGCTTTCCTCCAAGGCGTTGCCGAATTCCATGATCGGCCCCTGATATCCGAACTTGCCCACGCCGTAGCCAAACTTGTGCGCGGTGGTGAAAGAGTTCTTGTTGGCTCCGGTGATCTTGTCGCCCATCTCCAGCTTGCCGAAGGCGGGGCTTTTCTTGAAAACGAACATCACCTTGAGCCGGGTGGGTTCCTCTTTGGTGATCATTGCCCGTGCGCCGGTGATGCCTAGATTGATAAACCAGCCGGGGACCTCGGCATCCGGGCCAACCTCGGTGGTGATATTGCCCCAAGGCGGGTTATCCAAGGACCAGGCTAGATCGGTTGTTAACAAAAAGAGGGCGAGCAGCGGAAGCTGCCGCACGGCACGAGGTTTCCAAGAGATTTTAGGTATCATGAATGTGTGAAGTGGAAGCGCTGGCGGAATGACATTAAAATGAACGGATTGCGGGATTTTCCTGGCATGTCGCGTTTCAAATACCGCGTTTTGACCGCCTCGCTTTCACGCTTTCGGGATTTTGTGAAATTCCAGCAGAGGTGAGGTGAGAAATCTGATGTCAGGAACCCGCTCGGATTGCGAAGCAGTTCAGATTAAAAAAATGCTTGAGTCTTGGCGAAAAGACTTGCGAATCGCCAAGATTACCAGACAAAGAGTTATGAACCCAGCAAGAATCTTTCCGCTCACCTTGGCAACATTCCTCGCCATTGGATCACTTTCGGACCAAGCGGATGCAGCCGCCGTCATCAACGTCACTGAGTCCTGCGGAGACGTCATCGTTTCCGCAGCCGGCAGCTTGAACATCGCGGATCTCACCTTCTGGCAAACTTCAAATACAGCTCAGGGTATCAACTCATCTTCTTCGTTTCTGGAGGTTTCCGCCGGCCCCGTTGCCTTGTATCAGTCCATCTCAGGACCCACATCCTTTGGGACGGGAGGTTTCACGTTTCCAAACTCTGGAACTGGTGATCGGTTCGGCATTCGGTTCGGTGCTGCCAGCTTGGCCGTCCCTGCGGGGTATGTTTCCGGAACATCTCTCTCGGGAACTTCCACTTTCACAAGCAAGAGTTTCGCCCAATGAAGGGTGTCGGCTGCCACGGTGCCAATCCGCACCGCGGCATCGACCCGATTGTGGTGGCGGCCTCAATGGTCATGAACGTTTCGCACCTGATGTCACGTGAGATTGATCCGACGCATGCGGCCGCGCTGACTTTTGGCAAGTTGCACAGCGGCGAAGCAGGCAATGTTATCCCCGATAAGGCCGTGCTGGCAGGCACCCTGCGAACCACCGACAAGGCGGATCAGGTACACCTGCAGGCGGCCTTAAGAAG
>JANOZJ010000132.1:0-5288 GCA_031429315.1 Akkermansiaceae bacterium | reverse complement strand
GGCATCATCAAGGAAGCACGCCAGCGCCTCAGCGAACTGAAAAAGGAGGAATGGTCGGATCACCTGTTTTCACTGCGCATGAGCAACAAGGAACGCCTCTGGGGCTTTCTTCGTGCCGGTGTTTTCCACGCGCTCTGGTGGAATCTGGAGCATCAGGTGTATCCTTCGCCGAAGAAACACACCTGACTCGGCTCATGCGGAAATCTCCATCTCGATCACCTGCTTCCACGAATCCTGCATCAGCATCTGGAATGACATCTGTCCGGCTTCCACTCCAAGTTGCATTTCTCCTGCGCGGATGGCGGTATTCGCGTGCTTAGTCAGCAAATCGAAGAACCGTTGTTTGTAGGCCGTGTCGTCATTCCCCTTTAGGTGATCGCCCTTGGTTTCGAGAATCGAGAAACGGAACTTGCCTTCCTCCACTCCGTGGATGCACGCGAGGAAATCCGGATAGACGCGGTCGCGCTGCCAGCCTTGCAATGAATAGTGGCTTTGGTTCACTGCAATCCGGTGCCACCAGTGCACGGATTCTTTTTCGTCGAGGTACCATGCGGTTTCCTTCTCTAGCGAATTGAAATCACGCTGGAAAACCTTGTCGAAAAGGTTCCGTTTCACGGTATCACCATCCTTGCGGCGGAATTCGCGATCTTCGTCGCTCAGTTCGATTTCCAACTGCTCGGCAAGTTTCCAGTTCAGCTCGGGATCATCGGAGGAGACGAGCCGGAATGTTAGCCTCCCGTCCTTGAGCTTTTCCGTGAAAAGCATTTCTGCTGCCAGATGAACCTGCTTTTTCAAGGACAGCTTCATCTCCTTCAGTAAGTCAAACCGCAGCACGTAGAGTTGCTTCTCGCTGGCCCCGCGCTTTCGGAGAACCGCCAGCGTCTTCTCAAAAATCCGCATGCCTTGCCATGGGTTGGGAACGACATCCAGAAGCTGCCTCACCAAAAACGGGAGATCCAATCCTTCGTCCGGAACCTCGTCGCTCGTTTCTTGGAAAAGTTCGTCCACCACTTTTTGTTTCCCATCGACGTTTTTCACGTCGATCTTCGCGCGGGTCCGTTTGCTGGATTCGCCATCCCGCAATGCGAATTCCTCAGCCGCGGTATATTCGAAGCTCTCCCAGTCCAGTTCTCCCAGAATGTCGCGCTCGTAGTCGAGAATCCGGAACCCATCCTGTTTTTCCGCATCCTTGTGCAGCACGCGTGGCAGGAAAATCGACGGGATCTTGGAAAATTTTTCCTGACGCTTCATGGTCTCGGTGCGGGTCACCCGTTTTCCGGAACCCGCGCCGCCGGAGGCCTTCACTTGTGAAACCAGGTCCGCCATCCCTTCGTCTTGGAGACCCTTGCGCACGCTGTTCACCGCGTCCGTCACATTCTGATCGAAGGTGAAGACATAGCACTCATCCAGATGGGAGTTTCCCGTTAGCATCGCATGCGGCTGGCGGAGGATTCTCCCGATCATCTGCGTGAGCGATGTGTTGGCCGTCGTTTTCGAAAGCTCCGCCAGCACATAGGCGAACGGACAATCCCAGCCTTCCTGCAATGCCGCCTTGGTGATGATGTAGCGGACTCGGCAGTTCGCGTGCATCAGATCCTCGTCACCCAGATCGTTCACTTCGGACGTCTTAAGCCGGATCTCTTCTGGATCCACTCCCAGTTTTTCGATCAGGTATTCGCGGGCATCCTCGGAATGAACCAACTTGTTATCACGCTGATCTTTCCCGGTGCGTTCCACCCGGATGAGCATGATGGGGCGGATGTTCCGATTCGACTGGGAGCGATACGCGTCCGCCTCCTTCTGGAGCTGTTCCAGTTTCGCATGGGCAAGAGTGACGGTGTGTTTCCAGCCGCCCTTGTCCTCGTTGATCACATTGATCGGCAGCTTGATCATCGCCTCATCCTTCAGTGCACTGCCGGATACGGAGACCAGAACGTTGCTGGAATGTTTTCCGCCCGCATTCGGTGTGGCGGAGAGTTCCAGCAGAAAACGTGGATTGAATCCCTCGATCGTCTCACGGGCCGTCGCCGAATACGCCTTGTGTCCCTCGTCCATCACCACGATGGGCCTTACCAGTCTCAAGACATTGCCGAGACTCTGTTTGAGCGAATACAGCCCGGGCTTGATGCCTTCCGCATATCCGAGGTCGGCAATGTCGTTGGTATCAAGATTCTTCACTTCATCCCAAAGCACTTTGTTAGCATCAGGATCATCCTCCGGCGGAAAAAATGAAGTGAAGCGCCCGCTGTCCCGGAACATCCGCAAGGTCTCCTTGGTTTGTCGCGACGCGCTCGGCAGCATCAACAGCATCACGCAGAGATAATCGGACACATCCTGTTTGGAGAATGCATCGTTCTTTTCCATCACCTTTACGCGTCCGCCGGAAGCTCGTTCCAACATCTGCCGGTAGGGGTGCTCGCGATTCGCCAGTTGCTTCCAAGTCTGGCGATAGATCGCATCCGAGGGAACGATCCAGAGCACGAAGCCCGTCTGGCGTTTGAAGAAATCCAGTTGGACGCGTTCCACACAAGCCGTCGCCAGCAGCGTCTTGCCTCCCCCTGTCGGCACTTTGAGGCACACGTTCGGAATCGGCACCGAGACGCCATCCCTCCGTGTCCGATAAGGTGCGATGAAGTCCCGTCCTTCCTCGTCGCGAAGGAGCGGGAGACGCCGTTCCTGATTGAGCGCATCCCATGCCTTGGCCGCCGGATCCCAAAGGTCGATGGACTCCATACCCGCCGCGCGCAGTGCCTCAGTCGCCGCGTCCAGCTTGTGCTTCTGGTCCCCGAGGGTGGCCAGAAAGTGGTCGAATTTCGTCAGGACGGCCTGTTGGTATTCCTTCAGTTCCATGAATTCAGTCTCCGAGGATGCGATGGACGGCGTAGGGGAGTTGGCAGAAGTCGATCCGCTGCTTCGTCAGCTCTTTCTGGCTCATGAACTTGGCCACTGCGAAAACAATGGCCCGCTTGCCCTTCTGTCCTTCACCGATGGCCTTCACCTTCGCGGTGTCCAGCGCCGCGTCGTTCGAGCGCAGCCATTCCTTCTCCGGTTGATAGAAAAGATGCAGGCGGAAAAGGTCCGTCTCCCCGATGAAGCCGTCCGGCCGCGCTTTCGAAACTTTTTCAAGCGATTGTCCCGTCGCCGTGTAGAAGACGTAACGGGCCAGCGATTCAAAAGTTGGCAAACCTTCACCCGTTAGGAGACTTTCGATTTGGATCGGATCGCCAAGCTCGCAGTAAGTGAAGCTCCCCCCAAGGCCAGGAATCTCCTGTTCCTTAGTTCTCACGCCATAGAGTCTCAGGACACCATCCTTCACTTCCTTTTTAGTCTTGTCGAAACTGGCTCCCTCCAACCTCTCAATACTTTCGATTCTTTCGAGGATCTTGCCGGCTCTCTTGAATTCAGTCCAATTGAGGTTAAGTGAATAGAGTTCCTCGGTGATGTCGGAAGTTGATTTGTATCCGAGAATGACTTTTTTGGTTCGGTCGACCGCGATGTCAGCAACGTTCCTGTATCCTTTTCGTCCTGCCTTCGATTCCGGATCGATTGCTTCTGGGAGTTGGATCGAAATGAAGCGCCGTTGACCGGCATCGCTTTCATTCAGGGCCAACACTGCATGGGCTGTCGTATTGCTCCCAGCAAATGAGTCGAGAACCAAGGCCGTCTCGTCGCTACAAGCTGCAATCAGACGAGACACGATATCGGTGTCTTTTGGGTAAGAGAAGATTCCCTCTCCCACGATTTGTTCAAGTTGCAGTGTCGCGGCTCTTCCGTCCTTGTAGAATACCGTGTGAAGCGCCTCACCAGTTACATCATTCAGATAGGTCTTCCGGTTGGGAATCGTCGTGTGATCCGGCCCAAAATGAATGAGAGGTGGGTTTGCCGCAAGTGCTCGCTTGGTTCGCTCTTCATCCCATCTCCATCCAGTAGATGGTTTCGCGCATGGCTTTTTAGTTGCTGGATGCAGGATGTCGTGGCGTGGTCGATTCAGTCTCCCGTCGTCAGGTCCTGCGAAGTCTGCCGCAAAGTAGAGACCACGATCATCCGACCAACAATAGTGTTTGTGCGCCTTCGAAGGATGGTCGGCGGGTAAATCACCATACCACTTTAGCAGCCCCTCTCTGATCGCCGGATGATTCCCCTTTAGATCCTTCCTAAGTTTATGATATTGCGCTAGAACGT
Organism: Akkermansiaceae bacterium; assembly: GCA_031429315.1. Classification (GTDB taxonomy): domain Bacteria; phylum Verrucomicrobiota; class Verrucomicrobiia; order Verrucomicrobiales; family Akkermansiaceae; genus Luteolibacter. The sequence goes on along the minus strand of JANOZJ010000132.1, from coordinate 1,106 downwards.
CATCGGCACCATCCTTTTCTACTCGCCATTTGGTGCCGATTTTAACGAGCCATTCCTTATTCTTGGCGTAAACAAGGATGTATTCGTGAGTGTTCGAAAAGAATTTGGAGTCGCCCTTTTTGCCTTTTTCCCAAACGAGCGTCGCTAGAAAATTCTGATCACCGAAAACCTCATCCAAGAGACACCTGAGTTGGTGTTGTTCAACATCATTAATACACACGAAAATCGAACCTTCCTCAGCCAGCAGCTCTTTTAGCAACTGTAATCTCGGCCACATCATGCAGAGCCACTTGTCGTGACGCTCCATGTCCTCTTTATCAACGGGGTTGGCGGCTTTTTTGATCCACTCCTTCATCAAAGGAGAGCGGACGTTGTCGTTGTAGCACCATCCTTCGTTGCCGGTGTTGTAGGGCGGGTCGATGAAAATGCAGTCCACTTTGCCCGCGTGGGTCGGCAGCAGGGCCTTGAGCGCCTCCAGGTTGTCGCCGTGGATAATGAGGTTGTCGTCCAGCGACGTTTTTTTGCCCTTTTCCGGAAGGGATTTCTTCTCATCCACCAGCAGTTCCCGGAAGGGGACGCTCAAGTGGTGCGAGTGGACGAATTGTTTCCCTTTGAAATCGAGTGTGGGCATGAGCGGAAGGAGGCATGACGAGGCATCCTTCCGGTGGACGGGGAGTTAGAAAGTCGAGCTACGCCGACCGCAACGGCCTTTAGCCAACCCCCGTGGGGGAAGGCCTGGACATGCGCCGCCGCCTCCCCGGCCTTTTGGGTCGGTTTGGCGGCAATGGTTGCGGTCATTGCCAACCGCGTAGCTTGAGGTTTCTATGCCCCGGCCGCCGAAGCGGACGCTGTGAGTCAATCCGCCCGTGCGGGGTGCGGCAAGGGCAAAGGTGAAAGCGGACGGAAACTTGAGGGGGGTGGCGTGCGGGACGCGCCGGATCCTAACCCGGCGAAGGATGGATCTGCCGGGACCGCGAGTTTTCAACTCGCTCTTGAGAAAGGGGCGTCAAAGGAGAAGTGGCGGCGGCCACGTGAGCTTTGGCGTTTCTTTCGCTGGCGAGTCTGGAGACTCGCGGTCCGGCCTCGGCGGCGACGTAAGATTTCCT
>JANOZJ010000131.1:0-7419 GCA_031429315.1 Akkermansiaceae bacterium | reverse complement strand
CTACCTCGCCGTCTTCCTCGTAGGCGCCTATCAGGAAACCCTCGGTGACCTCCACAACCTGCTAGGCGACACCAACGTCGTCGGCGTCCACCTCGAAAAGGGCAAACCCGTTTACACCCACGAGGTCGAGGGCGACACCGTGGCCGACGTGCTGAGTTATGTGGAGTTCGACCCCAAGGAGCTCGTCACCCGCTTCCGCACCTTCGCGGAAAAGGCCGTCACCGAAGGCCGCATCTCGCCCAAAGAACGCCGCGAGATCCTCGACCTCTTCCGCGAGGGCTTGTCGGGATACACGTATTTCGAGAGCTGACATACGAAGAACCCCTATCACGGCATTGCACTTGCCGCCCGCCCGTGACAGCCTGCGCGGGATTTGGCGGCGATACGAAATACTCAACTCGACGGTTGGCGGGCCTTTGCGGTGCTCGGGGTGATGTGGCTTCACTGGGTGCCTGCGAATTGGCGCGGACCCCTGCCGTTCGAGATCGGGTTGTTCTTTTTCCTAACACTAACCGGTTTCTTAATCACCCGCATCCTGCTGCATGAGCGCACGGCGGCCGGGCACCTCGGCGGGACGTGGCGGGTCAAGACCTACCTGCATTTCCAGAAGCGGCGGCTGATGCGGATCCTGGTGCCCTGCTACGCCGCGATGCTCTTCGCGATCCTCGTCGGCGCTCCCGACATCCGGCAGCACTGGCCGGCTTACTTCGGGCATTGGTCGAATTTCCACATGGCATTCCTTGACCAGTGGCCGTCGGGGACGGCGCACTACTGGACGCTGGCGGTGCAGATCCAGTTCTATCTGATCTGGCCGCTGGTGGTTTTCCTGATCCCTAGGAAACTGCTAGGGCCGGTCTTCCTGACCTTCGCGACGCTGGGTCCATTGTCCCGGATGATCCTGGCGCGACAGTTTCCCACTGTGCACCACGCCGAGGCGATCACCTCCACGGCGATGGATTATTTCGGGGTCGGAGCGGTGCTCGCGCTCGCGCTGGAGCGGGGGATGAAGGCGGGCGACCGGCGGCTGACGCTGGCGGCCTGGCTCGCGTTCGCCGGGTATGCGGTGCTCTACACATTCAGTGAAATGAAGCAGCCGGTCGCGGGGTTCTGTTATATCCAGCAATCCCTAGTCTCGGTGGCGTTCGCGGGGTTGATTTCCTCAACCTTGGCGGGCTTCGGCGGACTCCTGGAAAAAATCCTGGATCATCCGGCGGTGCAGCATGTCGGGCGCTTGAGCTTCGGCTTGTATTTGTTCCACACGCCGGTGCCGTTGTTTCTGGGACACGTGCTGCCGTGGCTGTGGCTTCTAACCGGTCCATGGCAGGTGCTGCGGCTGGCAGTCTTCGGTCTAACCTCGTGGGGGCTGGCCTGGCTGTGCTGGCGCTATCTGGAGACGCGGACGGCCCATTCTAACAAGCATGGAGCCGCAGGCTCGCCAGGTCGATGAACTCCAGCGCCGATTCGTGGGTCGCTTCCAGCACCACGTCGGGCGCGAAGCCGGCTTCGAACGCTTCCTGCCAGCGGGCCGCGCAGAGGCACCATTGATTTCCCGGCTTGAGGCCCGTGAAGCCGTAGTCCGGGCGGGGCGTGCTCAGGTCGTTGCCGCTGAGTTTGGAGAACTCAAGAAACTGTTGGCTCACCCGCACGCAGACGACGTGGACGCCGTGATCGCCCGCGCCGGTGCGGCAGCAACCGTCGCGATTCCAGCCGGTGAGGGGATCGAGCGAGCAGGGTTGCAGGACAGTTCCGAGGACGTTGCGGGTTTCGATGGCCATGGGGTGAAGATACGCGGAAGTCGCCGTGCGTCCAGCAAGGAGGGTTGGCCTTCGGTCAACCCGGGTGGACCGAAGGTTCACTCTCCTCTCCTCCATGACGTGCCGGCTTGCGCTGCGGGAAACGAGCTGCCACGTTTCCCCCACATTGGAATCTGCCTGGAAACACGATCTGCCCGAGGGTTTCGACCCGATGACGGCGAAGGAGCTGCGGCAGAGCTTGCGCCGCGGCAGTTTCGTCTATCCGTTTTTGGCGATCCAGTTGTTCGCGGTGGTGGCGATGGCGGTGGAGTTCCAGTTAGGTCACGCGGCGGAGAGTACGCCCTACGCCGGGATGCTGAACCTCTGGCTATTAGGAAACTCCGGGCCGTTCTGGATGGTGGTTGCCGCGATCTGCCTGGTGGTCATGCCGATGGGCGGGGTGATCCTGATGGGCCAGGAACTCGAGGAAGGAAATCATGAATTGCTCCTGCTCACCAAGCTGGACCGCTGGAAAGTCGTCAGCGGGAAATTCATCACGCTGTGGGGACTGTGCGCGCTAACATTTGTTTCCCTGCTGCCTTACGTGGTGGTGCGCTACATGGTCGGCGGGATCGAGTGGTGGCATGAGGCGGCGTGCGCGGGAACGATTCTCGGCGGCTCGGCGATGGTCAGCGCGGGGGCGATCGGTGCGTCCGCTTTCAAGCGGGTCGGCGTGCGGATGGCGGTGCTGGCGCTCTATTTCCTGTCGGTGCTCGCGGGTTGCGCCGCACCGCTGTTTGGGATCGGCATGCAGACCAAGGGCTGCGGCTGGCTCTATCACATCACCGCGCTGACGGCGGTGGTAGCCTACACGCTGGTCGGTCTGGCGCTCGCCCGTTCGCGCTTGCGCTTGTCGATCCTGGCCTACGAAATGAACCCTAGCGGAATGATTCTCGGGTTGATCGTGTTCGCGCCGTTCGTGCTCGGGCTGGTGACGGCGGTCACTGTCGGCTGGGGAGGCGCACTGGGACTGATTGGGCTGGCGATCATCGCGGTGCGGATGGACGTCACGCTGAAAGCCCCGAAGTGGATGCCGCCGCCGCTGCCGAACGTGCCGCCGGCGGAGGAGTGTTAGGATGTCACGCGCTCGCTGCGGGCGGCTTTTTCCGAACTAACGGCCCGGTGCCTGGCGGGGACGAAGGGCGTGATCAGCGACGCCTGGAAATCGAACACCTCAGAGAAGTCTTCCTTTTTATCCGAGTCCTGTTTGCCGAAGACCTGCTCCTCGATGAGGTGGAAAACCATGTCGCCCAAGTCCTGGCATTTGCGGATGCTCCACTCGTTCATCAGGGTGGAAGCCATCGGCCCGAATTGTTCGAGCGCGTAATCCCGGCAACCGGCTAACAGCTCCGGTCCGCTGACATGACGCGCCTGGCCGCCGTTGGATTCGGCGATCCGCTTCAGCGTGAAATCCAAGGCGTCCTTGAGGAAGAAATAAGCATGCGGATCAAACCGTTTGTCGCGTTTCAAAATGGAAACGACGGATTGCTCGAATTGCATGGCTTGCATGGCGGGGAACATGCCGGATCGCAGACGCGGTGTCAAAGCGCTTCGGAAGTTCGTTCAATTTTACGCCGTCTATCCTGACGGCCGACGAGCCACGCCGTGGCCGGCCGTCTTATTTCGCCCACTCGGCCTTGGTGAATTCGAGGCTTTCCTTGATCTTGGGCACGCTGTTTTTCCAATCGTTCTCATGCTCGATCGAGAAGTGGCCTTTGAAATTCTGTTTCTTCAACTCGGCGACGCACGCGGCCACATCGACCACGCCCTTGCCGGCGGGGACGACGACGCCTTTGCCGCCGAACTCGGACTTGTCCTTGAGGTGGACACTGATGACGCGGCCCTTGAGGATGCGCAGGCAGTCGATGGGCTTGAGGTCGGACGTACACCAGTGGCCGAGGTCGGCGCAAGCGCCCACGCGGGGATCGCGGCTCTCGATGACACCGAGGATATAGAGCGGGTGCCAGACCTTGTAATCAGGCTTTGCCATCGAGCCGCCGTGTTCGTGGAAGGCGACCTTGATGTCGAATTCCTTCACGGCCTTTTCCCAATCCGCGATGAGTTCGGCGGATTCCGTGCAAACGCAGTAGAGGCCCATTTTTTTGGCGAACGCCATGATCTTGGTGATCTCCGCGGCGTTGTTCGCTTTCACAACGCCGTAGTTCACCGGGAAAATTCCCTGGCGCAGGCATTCGTCCTTGAGCGCCTTGACCACGTCATCACTCGCATTGTGCGAGACGACCTCGCCCGCCGGGGAATCCGGGCGCAGTTTTTGGCCGGGGTAAAACTCGATGATCGTGCCGCCGGCTTCCTTGGTCTTGGCGATCGCCTCGAAGGCGCTGAATTCCTTGAAGGAGTATGCCTGGCAACCGATCGCGAGTCCCTTGTCGTAAGCAGCGTCGGGAATCGGGGCAGCGGTTAGATTCACGGCGAGGGCAAGGGCGAGCAGGACGGAGGTGCGCATGGTGAGCATTGGGCTGCGCGAGCTTCTCCGCGAGTTTACCTAAATCAAGCAAAAGAATCACCCGCCAAGGTGCCGGGGCACGCCCCGGCAGACCAACCCCTGGTCCCGGCCAGATTCCGCTGCCGCCACCTGATCTTCGCCCAAAGCCCCCTGGATTCATTGAAGAATTTGACGGTGCTCTTTTGCATCGTGCTGGGAGAGTTGCACGCCACGGAATGGATCCTCGTCGCTAAGAGCCTTCTCCTCCGTCTCATCTTTGGTCTTGTGAGGTGCCGGTTTCAGCTCGATGCCGATCACCTCTCCGGCGGAGTCGAAGTCCACGGTGACGGTGGATTTCCGGGAATCCAGCACATCGGTCCGCGCCACCTTGCGGCGGGAGAACCGGACGTAGGCAGCCATCGCCGCGCTGTCCAACTCCACGACGGGCGGGTTCCTGGTTTTCAGGGTGATGACGTGGTGTTCGGTTTTCATTGCCAGTATCCGGTGATGAGCCAGCAGTCGGTCACCCCTTCCCGGGCCGGATCGGGACGAGCAATGTCTCCTTTTGGGGGATACAGCCTCCCATCGACCTCCCAAGCTGCCGGATTGCGGGCAACGCCTGAAAATTCATCTTCAACCTCATCGAGAATGGATGCAATCCCCTCAAGTGAGGAACCGGCACGGTGACCAAGACCGGCACCGGCACCTGGACCCTCTCCCGCGAGAACACCTACACCGGCACTACAACCATCAGTGGTGGCACGCTCAAAATGGGCAGTCATTCCACCCGGTTCCCCCGGTTCCCGCGAAAATTTAGTTTGCGGTATCCTGAAATTTGCGTGGGATCCTGAAATTTGCGGTCATTACGTGGACGTCGGATATTCCGGCCCCCAAAAATCCAGTTTTTTACCCCCAAAAATCATGAAGCCCAAACACACCAGCCGCCTAGTTTTTCCAGCCCTCATCCTCGCCGGTTCGCTGGCGGCACCCTTCGCGCAGGCATCCAGCCAGACATAGGACGGCTGGCGGGGGGATGCCAATTGGTCCACGATCCTCACCTGGCTGAGCGATTCCGCCGCACCGGGTGCCACCAGCGGCACGACCAACACCGATGTCGCGACCTTTGACGCCGCCATTGCCAACACCTGGGGCGACGCTGTTGGAAATCCCATCGTGATTGATTCCGCCACCCAAAACATCGGCGGCATCAGCTTTGGTACCTCTGCGGGCAATTACTTCATCGGCGGCACCGGCGGCAGTTCCTTGCTACTGAGCAGCGGCGGCACCATCCAAATTCTCAACACGCTCACCGCCACCAACGCCATTAAAATTGCCTGTTCCCACAGTTCCTTCGCCACAAGATGACCATCGCTGGTGGGACCGTGATGGGCGGATTTCTGCAGGCCAAGAACCTCGTTTTGGGCGATCACGAATTCCAATGAAAAACGTTCGAGCCATTGGCTGTTAGGATTCATTTGATCTTCTTTTCCGTTTCAGCTTTTCGGGCGATTTTCAGGGCCTGAAGCTCCTCAACGCCCACGCTCTTCAAGTATCCCTTGCCTGACTTCGCGTAAATCGGCTCGGCGGCGAAACGGTCTTGAATGGCAAGTGCCTCCGTCATCACCTCGAGAAACAAAGGATTGTCTTTGACGCTTTTTTGGGAGTCTGCGTTCTCAGTTATGCGGGGAATCTAGGTCAAATAGACTTGGATGGCAAGACGCCTGCTCGGGCGAGGATCTTCGGGACTTCGCGTCGGCTCCCACTCTCCGCGCCTTTGCGGTTCCATCTTCTTCCCAAGCCGTTACCATCACCCGCATGATTGGAATCGTCTTGGGATCCGGATTGGGGCCGTTGGCCGACACGGTGGTGGTGGAGCGCGAGGTTTCGTTCTCGGACGCCGGCTTGCCCGCCTCCTCGGTGCCGGGTCATGCCGGGAAATTCGTCTTCGGCAAACTCGGCGGCACGCCCGTCGTCCTGATGAAAGGCCGCGTCCATCTTTACGAAGGCCACGGACCTCGGTTAGTAACCGCAGGTATCCGCTGGATGGCGGAACAGGGGATGGAAAAACTCATCCTCACCAACGCCGCCGGCACCTTGAACCCCAACTTCGCGCCCGGCACCTGGATGATGCTCAGCGACCACCTCAACCTCACCGGCACCTCGCCGTTAGAGGGTGCGGATTTCATCGACATGTCCGCCGCCTACGACACCGACTGGCGCGCCGAGTTCCACTTGGCCGCGATGTCCTCCGGCACCGTTCTTCACGAAGGCGTCTATGCCAGCCTGCGCGGCCCGCAATACGAGACACCTGCGGAAATCCGCATGTTGCGCGTCATCGGTGCGGATGCCGTCGGCATGAGTACCGTGTTGGAAACCATCCAGGCCCGCTCGCTCGAGATTCCCGTCGTCGCCTTTTCCTGCCTCACCAACTGGGCCGCCGGCATCACCGCCGCGCACCTCGATCACCACGAAGTCCTAGAAACCGGCAAGCAAGCCGCGCAGGCGATGATCGGCCTGCTAACGGAAGTGCTGGGGCAGGACTAACCGGACGTGCTTTCACCAAGGAGCGGCGGACTCCGATCCGCCGAAGCCCATGAAGTGTCCATAAGTTGAGGCTAACCACTTTTCATTGGCTTCCCATGGGCCTCGGCGATTCGGAGATCGCCGCTCCCTGAGGGAGATGCCACATTCCACGCGCTCTGTGAAAAACGCGTGAAGGAATTGAATAGCCTCGCGATCCATGGACTGCCGGGCTAATTGTCAATGCAATGCCCTGTCTATCGAATTCCACGACCTTGCTGGTCGCGCATCGGTAATTGCCCGAGCCAACCTCTAAACCCCATTCCAATGACCATGCTCCCCCAACCACCGCCAAACGCGCCCGCTCCGCCACCATCCGAGGCGGCGCTTCGCTCCCGTCGCCAGTGGCGGTGGATTGTGATTGTGGGACTCGTATCGATCGCAGCACTGCTGGGTTTGACCGCTCCGATAGTTATCCGTAATCACCACCCCCATGACCAAACCCAAGCCGTGAGCAATGCCAGGCAAATGGGCCTCGCGTTGGTCGAGTTCAAGGACGAATACGGAGCCTATCCAAATGCTGACACTGTCGCTGCGGTTCAGAAAGGGACCGAGACAAAATTGACTCTTGGAACGAAGACTTCGAATGACTTTTTCCGCCAG
>JANOZJ010000130.1:0-1554 GCA_031429315.1 Akkermansiaceae bacterium | reverse complement strand
CCAGTCGTAAGTGAGGCCTTCGAATTTCAAGCCGAACTCGGCCGCCTTGTGGGTGAGCATCTGATAGACCTCGGCGTTCTTGAGGAGGGCCTTGGTCGGGATGCAACCCCAGTTGAGGCAGGTGCCACCGGCGCGATCCATCTCGACGCAGGCGACTTTTTTTCCAAGTTGGGCGGCGCGGATGGCGGCGACGTAGCCGGCAGGGCCGCCACCGATGACAATGAGATCGTAGGCCATAGTATTGATAGTTGGAGGTTTCCGGCGGGAAACTGTCTTGACGGCCAGGGATTGTCAAAGATGGAAAGGCGGGATTCGCCCTCATTTTGAGCGGCTCGGCGTGGGTTCACCACTCGGACGTATCCTTGCTCAGGAGATAACGCTGGTGCTCGGGATGCGGGCAGCGGGCGGCGAGTTCGCCGATCTTTGGATTCACGGGCGAGAGTTGGTAATCTCCGCCTGCGGGACATTTCCTGTTTTCCGATCGTAAAAATTTTCCGGCTCCGAGGATATCGTCCCAAATGATCGGCCCGCCGGTGTTGACACTCTTCATGCCGGACCAGCTTCGGACTGCCTGCTGGATGTTCCTGACGTTGAGGAAACACGCGGTCGTGTCACGGGCTTGTTGGGCGCGAATGGCGAGATAGGGCGTCGCCACTCCCAGCACCACCAGCGCCGCTGTTAGGGCGATCAGCCGTCGCCGCGAGTAGGGAGTCACTGTGGAGTTTCCGTCCACTGTCACTTTCGAAAGCCGCCGGTAGCGGATCTCAGCGGCCCATCCTGCGGCGAGCCACAACCACAGAAATCCGACGATGGGAAATGAAACATAAGTGGTGCCAGCTCGTTTTCTCCAGCCGCCGTTTGCCAAGATGCCCGTTATTCCGGGGCCTTGCCGGATTTGCTCGATGATTCCATTCGACCAAAGAAACATGTGATCACGCGCGCCAAGTTTGGTGAAAGTCGCGAGATCGTCATCCACTTGGCACACGATGGAGCCGACGCCGACGCCAATGGTTAGACCGTTCCAGCCCTTCACATTCAGTTCAAACTCCTGATAACTGCAAACCGCCGCGATCCACGCGAGCATCCAGAAACCGATGCCCCAGTAAAACAGCCTGCGCTGCGGATGGCTCGCATTGGGCAACTCGGAATTCAGCGGATGGGACTCCATGCGCCCGACTTGTGCCTCAACGTGACGGGATCGACAACCTCAATGGATTCTTCCGCGATGATCGGGCGATGCGGAAACGGGGTTCTTGAATGTTTTCCGGAAAATCCCAGTATTCGCGCCGTGCAGGTGCGACCATCAAAACTTCTGATCCTTCTCGTCATCACCGCAGTGGCGGGGGCCGCTGTGTTCTATCTGAAACGCCCGCCGTCGGAGGTCGACGCGGACGTGCCGCTTCCGCTGCCCGTTAACGGCGAGCCGGACCATCGCTTTCATTTTCTATCAGCCTGGCAGACGGCGCAAATTCCTCGGGCGCTGCGCTTCGATCCGCCAATGGGATCGGACCACGCGGGCCTCGTTTACAACGCCCAGAAATTTTGGGAAATGAA
>JANOZJ010000129.1:0-3564 GCA_031429315.1 Akkermansiaceae bacterium | reverse complement strand
CGCCGGCGGCGACAAGGATCTCGGCGACCCGGTTTACGCGGTGGCCGATGGGGTCGTCACCTTCGCCCACAACGTCCGCACCGGCTGGGGAAATGTCGTCCTCACCCGCCATGCCTACCGCGATCCGGCCACCGGTCAGGTGAAATTCTGCGACACCCTCAACGGCCACCTCCACGAAATGAAGGTCAAGACCGGCCAAGCCATCAAACGCGGGCAAATCATCGGCACCATCGGCAGCAATTTCGGGATGTATCCGGCCCACCTGCATTTCGAGATCCGCCATAATCTCAGCATCGGCATGGCCCGCCATGGCGTCCCCGCCGACATGGTCAACTGGGCGGATCCCACGCAATTCATCACCAAATACCGGCAGCTCAACCGCGAGTGGCGGCCGGTCGTGATGCCGACCGGCACCTATCAGGAATACGCCGGCTTCAAGGGACTCTGAGATGGGCGGACGCCGCCATTGCCACCGGTTCTACGCCGACGCCATCGGCAGCACTGGATAAATTCTGTTAGCCTGACGGTCGGTGATGTCGATGCAACGTCGGCTAGGAAATTCCCGCAGGACATGATGGGGATACAACCCATAGACTCGGGGCGGATTCAAGCCATGGTTTCAGATCGCTGGAACAGCACCGACATGCGATTCCAGCCGTCAGGACTTGAACACCCCAAACAGCGCTACAACCCCACTACTGCCATGAAATTCACATCCCTCGTCGCTCAGGAGAAGCTCGCTTCCGAACAACTCGTTCCGCAAGAAATCCAGCCGAAAAAACGCGTTCCGCAGAAGGCCACCCCAGGCGCTCATCCGCTCTACCCGTCGCATCAAGTCTTTCTGTGGCTCCCCGGCCTGCCAGGTCTGGAATTGCCCTTTTGCTCCTGCAACAATGAGGCGTCCGGCATCGCCACCGCCAGCGAGGCCTTTCCTAATCCGGCCCTTCATGACGACGAGGGGAATCTCCATGCGCCGCCATTTCCCGTCAGCCACACGACTTTCGTCTCCTGGCACACTAACGTCACGCCGCCCGTTTCATTCCATCCGGTGCCGATCAAACGCTTTCTCTCGATTGCCGAAATGGAAGATCTTGCCCGCCAAGTGTTGGAGGTGTCCGGCATGGAACTTTCCGGCAATACCCATCTACTGAGCATTCTTCGCAACGAATACAAGTGCTACATCCTGTGCTTCCTGTCCCGGATGGGGCTACTTGAGTCCCTGACTCCACACCGGAAGTAGGGGCGGCCGCGGAGCGGCGAAACGCGTTCGCCGATGACGATGAATCACCAATGGGGAAAGGAAAACCGCTTGTTTCATTGTCATCTCATGGGCCGGGCGATCATGCATCGCCCCTCCTTGGGCTACGAATCCCGGCCTCACATCAACTGTGTCTCGACCAGCAGCTTGTAGGTGCCGCCTTTGGACAGGAGTTGTTCGTGCGTGCCGCTCTCCACGATCTTGCCGTGGTTGAAGACGAGGATGTTGTCGGCGTGTCTAACGGTGGAGAGTCGGTGGGCGATGACTAGGCTGGTGCGGCCGGTCATCAGGCGTTCGAGAGCTTCGTTGACCTGGCGTTCGCTCTCGGCATCGAGGGCGGAGGTGGCTTCGTCCAGCAGCAGGATGCGGGGGTTGGCGAGGATGGCGCGGGCGATGGCGATGCGCTGGCGCTGGCCGCCGGAGAGCTTGGTGCCGCGCGGGCCGACGATGGTGTCGTAGCCTTCCGGGAGGCGGCTGATGAAGTCGTGGGCATTGGCCATTTCCGCGATGCGGGCGATGTCCTCGCGGCTGGCACCGGGATTTCCATACTCGATGTTCTCCAAAATGCTGCCGCCGAATAGCAGGACTTCCTGCGGGACGATGGCCATTTGCGCGCGCAGGCAGGGCAAGCCGATCTCGGCGGAGCTGACGTCGTCGAAAAGGATCCGGCCCGACTCGGGGTGATGGAAACCAAGGATGAGGGAAAAAATGGTGGATTTCCCCGCGCCGGAGGGACCGACGAGGGCGATCCGCTGGCCGGGTTCGACTTGGAAGTCGATGTCAGTTAGAACCTGGACATCGGGCCGGGAGGGATAGTGGAAGTTGACACGCTTGAAACCGAGCGAGCCCTGGAGGATGACGTCCAGCGCGCCGCTATTGCGCTCGGTGGGAGTGTCGAGGATTTCGCGGAGGCGGTCGGTGGCACCGGCGGTTTGCTGGAACTGGGAGATGATCTCGGGAAACGAGCCTAACGACGCGCCGACAAAGATGGAGAAGAGGATGAAGGCGGCGAAGTTTTTCCCGTCGATCTCGCCGCCAGCACACATGCGCGCACCATACCAGATGACGAAGGCGGTGGTGCCGAAGAGGGCGAAGATGATGAAGGACAGAAAGGCGGCGCGGTGGCGTGCACCGCGCTTAGAAACGGCGTAGAAGGAATCTAGCGCGCGGTCGTAGCGTCGGGCCTCGAAGTCTTCGTTTCCGAAGGCTTTGACATCAGCGATGGACTGGGTGGTCTCCTCCATCACGGTGCCAGCCTCGGCGAGAGCGTCCTGGGCATCGCGGGAAAAGCCGCGGACTTTCCGTCCGAAAAAGGCGATGGCGAGCACGACGACGGGGATGCTGGCGAGCATGATGAGCGAGAGCTTCCATGTGGTGATAAAAATGAAGATCAGGCCGCCGATGAGGATGACGGTGTGGCGCACCGCCTGCGGGACGGCGTTGAGCAGGGTGTCGCGGACGATCCCGAGGTCGGCGGAGATGCGATTGCTGAGGGCACCGGAGCGTTGCTCCTGATAGAAGCGGACGGGGAGTTTCACCAAATGGGCGAAGATGTCGCGGCGAAGATGATTTAACGCGGCCTCGCCGGAGCGGATGAAGCCTTGAACGCGGAAGAAAGCGATGATGGATTGCACGGCCAACACGCCAATAAGCATGAGGACGATGTGGTTGGATTTTTCCACGACCTGGGCGGGATCAATGCCGTTTCGCAAGGCGTCGAAGGGATTTCCAACGAGTTCCTTGAGAAAATACGGGAAGGCCAGCGAGAGGATGGCGGTGAAGAAGAGGGCGGCGAGCGAGGGCAGGAACACGAGCTTTTCCTGCATGAGATAGCCGAGAATCCAGCGGTGGGAGGACAGTGGCTTCTTCAGTTTCGGCTCGGGCATGGGCGGATGGGAGACGATGGAAGCGGCGGCGTCAATGACGTGAACTGACTGGACGGAGAAAAGGGGGCGAAGATAAAGGCCCAGCGAGTCCGCGAGGGCACGACTGAGATTGCTGAGCAGGGCCAAGCTGTCACCACGCTTTGGACCCCTTCAATATTTCAAGCCCGCTCGCTCGAAATACGTAGTGGCAACCCGTTTCAATCCGCGCCCCTCTTGCGAGGGGCGACGCGCGACGAGCGACCCGCGCCCGCTAGGGCTATCGTTTCAATCCGCGCCCCTCTTGTGTCCAGCGACAATTAGAAATTCCGTTGGCGACAATTAGAACTTCCCACCGACGACAATTAAAACTGCCCACTGGCGACAATTACAAACAGGGCTCTTTGGGCGGCTCCCCCCGCCTCCCCTGGGGGACGGGAGGGG
>JANOZJ010000128.1:0-3642 GCA_031429315.1 Akkermansiaceae bacterium | reverse complement strand
AGTCCTCGATCCCGCCTGCGGCACCGCCAACTTCCTCTACGTCACCCTCGAACACATGAAACGCCTCGAAGCCGAGGTGCTCGAACTCGTCACCGCCCTCGGGGGCGACGCCACCTTCGAGATGAACGAATACAAAGTCCGCCCCGAGCAATTCCTCGGCCTCGAACTCTCCCCCAACGCCGTCGCCATCGCCCAGCTCGTGCTCTGGATCGGCTACTTCCAGTGGCAGCGCAAAACCACCGGCAAGGCCGACACCGGCGACCGCCCGCTGCTCCCGAAAACCCAGACCATCCGCCAACAGGACGCCGTGCTCGCCTACGACGAAAAAATCCCGCGCCGCGATCCGGTTAGCGGGGAAATCCTCACCATCTGGAACGGCTACACCACCAAGACCCACCCCGTCACCGGCAAGGAAATCCCGGACGAATCCGCCACCATCGCCCTCTTCGATTACCAAAATCCCCGCCGCGCCGAGTGGCCGCAGGCGGATTACATTGTAGGAAATCCGCCGTTCATCGGAAACAAGCGGATGCGCGATGCGCTAGGTGATGGGTATGTCGAGGCTTTATCCAAGGCCTATCCCAACGTTCCTCGCACTGTTGATTTCGTCATGTATTGGTGGCATCGAGCGGCTCAATTCGTAGGTTCTTTACAATCACAAGGATTCGGTCTCATTACAACCAACTCAATCACACAGAGCTTAAATCGAGGCCTCCTTACCACCCACTTGAACCGCGACCATAAAGATTGCATTTCTTGTGTCTTTGCTGTTCGCGACCACCCATGGGTTGATTCGTCAGATGGTGCGTCTGTGCGTATTGCCATGACGGTATGTGAACCAGGCAGCAAAGAAGGCATTGTCGCCACCGTTATTTCAGAAGTTGAATCTCCCGAGGGGCATTCCGATGTCGAACTTTCATATTCCACTGGATCGATTTCGCCATCCCTTACGATAGGAGCTGACATCAGCAGCTTGAAGGCTCTCAACGGAAATAAGAATATGTCATTTCAAGGCGTGATCCCACTTGGTTCGGGATTCATTCTAGCTGAAGACGACCTCAATGATTTGAAGATCGACGCTGCAAACCTACCACCTGCGGTTAAGGCCTACATCTGCGGTAGGGATGTAGTGCAAGTTCCAGAAAATAGATGGCTCATCGATTTCTTTGGCCTCGCTGAAGCTGATGCACTTCGCAACCATCCAGAGCTTTTCCAAAGGGTCCTGACCCGAGTAAAGCCAGTTCGTGATCAAAACAAACGCCAAACACGGAGAGAGAAATGGTGGCTGTATGGCGAAAATGCACCAAAACTCAGATCAGCATTGGGAAATCTTTCACGCTTCATCGGCACACCTGATACATCGAAGCACAAGCCGTTTATCTTCATAGAAGCAAACACACTGCCGGACGTCGGAGTTTACGCCATTCCTTCGGACGATGCGTTTGTTTTGGCAGTCCTAACTTCAACAGTGCATCAAATATGGTTGGATGCCGTTTCGCCTCGGTTGGAAGACCGGCCTCGCTGGAAGCCAGCAATTGTATTCGATCCCTTCCCATTCCCCGCGCTCGAAGAAGGCGAACTCAAAGACGCCATCCGCGACCTCGGCGAGCGTCTCGATACGCACCGCAAGCGGCAGCAGGAGCAGCATCCCGGCCTCACGCTCACCGGCATTTACAACGTGCTCGAAAAGCTCCGCAGCGGCGAGCCGCTCACCGCCAAGGAAAAGCAAATCCACGACCAAGGCCTCGTCACCGTGCTGCGCCAGATCCACGACGAGCTGGATGAAGCCGTGTTGGAAGCGTATGGGTGGGGCGACCTTGCGGTCGAGACGCAAGACGGCAAGACTCAAGACGCAAGAAAAGAGGAAGAGAAAAAGGACAAGGGCAGCGCGGAGCATTCCAGTCTTGTGTCTTGTGTCTTGCAGTCTTGTGTCTCTCTCGAACAGGAACTCCTCACCCGCCTCGTCGCCCTCAATCACGCGCGCGCCGCCGAAGAAAAGCGCGGCCTCATCCGCTGGCTGCGCCCGGACTATCAGAATCCAACAAAAACCAGCGACGGTCACAGACCGCCGCTACAAGCCGATCTAGCAGGCACGGAAACCTCTTCCCTGAAAACTGAAAACTCGCAACTAGCAACTCCGGCATGGCCGGATAGGCTGCCCGACCAAGTCACCATCATCCGCAAGCTCATTGGCGGTTACGACAAGAGTGTCGTAACTCCTGACGCCGAAGTCCTATCCGCCCAGTTCGGCCGCAAGAACAAAAAACGCACTGAGCAGATCGAGGGGATACTGGAAACGCTCAAGGGGCTGGGGCAGTTGTGAATGCCAAGCATCATTACCGAGCTTATGGCGTCCAATTCCGAAGGTCTTCGACAAAGGTCTTGAAACTCGGCGAAACATTTTCCACTGCTGCAAGGTCACATTCGGCAGCGCTCATCATCAGATCATGCATTGACAGATTCCTCTGCCGGGCTTCATCAGCGGCAAGGTCTTTTAGTTGAGGACCGGGCGGTAGTGGATCGTGAAACACGATTGCTGTCCTATCAGTCTTCAACGAGTGGAGTGGCAAAGGTCCCCGATTGGGATTCAGAAGCAACAGTATCCATGACTCGATCATCTCCACCGGGACGGCGACGGCCACATCCACCGGCCATGCCCCACGATTTTCACCCCAACGGCTTAGCATTGCATTCTGGATGATTTTCCAGCGACTGGCCCGGCGGCGTTCGGCGGATGTCAGTTGCCGAGAATAGGCAGAAGCGCCGGGATGATCCGGGCAACGATCATTGTCCAATGCCATTAGCAGCGCGCATTCCGGGCGCGGCGTGTTCTTCGGAAATTTGCTCAGGAGCAGCTTGATGCTTGCCCTTACCTTGCTCTCTCCATCGCCCTTGCGCAGGCGAATATCGCCCGGAGTAAATTTTGCCCCGGTCACTCGTTCGGCGATCCGCTCGTAAAAGTTTGCGTCCGCATCCGACTCGCAGAGAATGTGCAAGATTTTCATAAAGTCGGGGGGTCACTTGGGCTGGCGTTGGGGGACCGCCCCGATTAGTCCAGAATACCAAAGCTGACCAAGCGGCATGTCGCTTTCCACCTCGTCATAGTCCATCCCCTTCAGCCGATCCGTCAGAGGAACCAGAATAGAAGCACCATCGACCTTCTCAACCAAAAGCACGCATTCCTTCGCATCCTGGAAAGCGTCCACAAGGTAAGGATTATGGGTCGTGGCGATGATGTTGATGTTATGTTCTTCCGCAATCTGGCGCATCAACGGAGCAATTTGATCGAAAAGGCGCGGATGCATGCCACGGTCGATATCCTCCAACAGAATGACCGGGGGGGGATCTTCCTGATGGATGATGGTCAGGATGCAAAGAATGAGCCGGGTGCCCTCAGATAGTTCGGATGCGGGAAGAGGGTTTTTGAGTCCTCTCTCCCGGATTTGGATCACTTTTTGATTATCGCCGGATTTCAGACTTAGTTTCTCGACTTCCGGCACATAGCGGCGGAGGGTTGCTTCAATTCGATCAAAGAGGTCCTCGCGGTCACCGCTCTTCAACGCATCGAGAACCTGAGTGGTTCCTTTTCCACTGGAGTCGATCGCAGGACGGCCGATAATTTTTTCCTGACTGGAAATCGTT
>JANOZJ010000127.1:0-2543 GCA_031429315.1 Akkermansiaceae bacterium | reverse complement strand
ACCGCAGTCCATGAGACTCGCACCACTTGACGCCCAAGCCATTCGCGGGTTAGCAAGCGGCATCAAACGACGTTCCTTCAGCTTCCTTCTCGCCCGGCGGTATCTCAATCCCCGCCGCTCGATGCTCTCCTCGTTCAGCCTCATTTCGCTGGTCGGCGTGATGTTAGGAGTGCTCGCGCTGGTCGTGGTGATGGCCGTCTTCGGCGGTCTCGAGCGCAATGTGAAGCAGCGCTACCTCGACTCCGTGCCGCACGTCCTGCTCATGCGCGACGGCCCGCTCGACCGCCAGGAAGCGGACGAGATCATCGCGAAAACGAAAGGTTTCCCCCACGTCGAAGCCGCCACGGCTTACGTCGCGGACAATGTCGTCATCGATGCCCCGATCGACCAACGCCCGGTCGATTTCCGCGGCATCGACACCACCGACCGCGCCCAGATGGCGGGAATCGAGAAAATGCTCGATAAGGAATCCTACCCCGGCTCCTCGGCGGATCTCGGGATCGACGACCGGGTGATTATTTCCTCACAGGTCGCCGATCTGTTAAAACTCCAGGTGGGCGACAAGATCCGCCTCGTTTCCACCCGCAACGTCCGCGAGGTCATGCGCGTTTTCAAAAGCACGGAAAAGCCGCCCGTGCGCGAGGCCTACGCCAAGGATTGGAAATCCAACACCGCGGAACTCCACGCCGGTTGGAAGGGCGAGGGCGAGGGCGAGGGCGAGGCATTCACCCTGCCCCTTTCCACATGGCGTGCGCTCTACGGCATGCTCCGGACCATTTACGAAGATGACATCCGTCAGACCGAGCACGAGTTGGTGGAGTCGATCCTGCTGACTCTCGACGAATCGGAAATCGACGAAGCCGCCGGAGTTTTCCGTCTCACCGCCGCGGCTAAAGTCACGATCGAAAAAGCCATCGCCGACCTAAACGCCACCGACGCGGAAAAAATGAACTCGGAAGCGCTCAAAGGACTCAAGTCGCTCGTTCTGCCCAAGGAAGTCGAAGTCATGGGCGTCTATCGCGCGTCGCAAATGGCCGTCACCCCCGCGCTCTACCTGCCGCTTCCGCTCGCCCAGAGCCTCGCCGGCCTTGGCAACTCCGTGCAGGGAATTTCCCTCCGCCTCGAAGATCCCTACGAAGCTGAATCCTTCAAAGACAAGGTCGGTGAAATCATGGGGCCGGAGTGGCGCCTCCACACCTGGGGTGAAGCCTACGAGCCATTCTTCCGCCTCATCGCCCAGCAGCGGGTGATGATGTATTTCGTCCTCGTCTTCATCATGCTCGTCTCCGCGTTCTCGATCATGGCGGTCATGTTCACCATCACCATCCAGAAGCGGCGGGAAATCGGCGTCATGAAATCCCTCGGTGCCTCGTCCGGCCAGATCGTCCGCGTCTTCCTCTATCAGGGAATGATCCTCGGCACGCTCGGCGCGGTCCTCGGCGTCATCCTCGGCCGCATCGTCATCCACTTCCGCGGCGATCTGCAAAACGTCCTCCGCGCCTTCGGCTTCGATCCGTTTTCCGCCCAATTCATCGGCTTCAACACCCTGCCTGCCGACAACAACCCGTGGGAGCAAGGTTCATTCGCGCTCATGGCCTTCATCCTCTGCTCGCTCGCCGCCTTCGTCCCCGCCTTCTTCGCGGCCCGCAGCGATGCCGCCAAATCCCTCAGAAATCTCTAACCCATGGACATCTGGATCATCCGCGACGGCGAGAAAACCGGCCCGCTCCACGACTTCGAAATCCGGCGGAAAATCGAAACCGGCGAGCTGCCCGCCACCACGCCCGCATGGCACGAGGGCCTCGACGGCTGGCATCCGCTGATAGAAATCGGGATCTTCACCCGCGAGTTCGAGCTGGTGGAAACCGCCCGCGAACCGGCACCGTTAGATCACGAAGACGCGCGGCCCGACTCGCCCGCGCCGCCGCCGCTGCCGGTCAAGACCTGCTACGGCAGGCGCTTCTGGGCGCGCTGGCTCGATCTCACGCTCTACTCGGGCATCTGGTGGATCGGCATGTGGGCCGCCCGCCAGGACATCGAAGCCGCCTTGCTCAATCCCTGGGTGATGTTCCTCCAGTACGTTCCGTGGTTCGCGATCGAGCCGGTGCTCCTGCACTATTTCGGCACCACTCCGGGCAAGTGGCTGCTCAATCTAGCAGTCGTAAATCACGACGGCTCGCGGCTCGATCTGCCCGCCGCCATCCGCCGCTCGTTGCGGGTCATGTTCACCGGTGTCGGCTTCGGTTGGCCGTTCCTCGCGCTGTTCTGCCAGGCGCTCAGCATCTTCACCGCCAAGCGGCTGGGCACCACCTTGTGGGACCACACCGGCGGCCACCGCGTCACCGCCGGCCCGCTCAATCCCGCCCGCATCATCGCGATGGTCGCTCTCTATGCGGGTGCGCTGCTGCTGCAAGTCATCGTCGTTTCCCCCTACACCTTCGAGTTGAACGCCAAATCGTTCCCGTCCATCAAACAGCAGTTCAGCGAGAATCCGTTCTGGCATCTTCCGAAGAGGTCGCAGCGGGATCCCGGTTAGGCGGGTG
>JANOZJ010000126.1:0-7853 GCA_031429315.1 Akkermansiaceae bacterium | reverse complement strand
AGCCTACATCAACCAAATCAACTGGGGTCGCCAGATCAAAGGCGTCGGCGAAGCATCGCGCATCTATTTCGAAAAGCACCCGTCCGAGCTCACGCTGTCCCAGTCCGCCCTGCTCGCCGGGATCGTCCGCGGGCCGGATTCGTTCAACCCGTTCAGCTCGATGGAAGCCGCCACCCGCGAGCGCGGCACCACCCTCAACCGGATGGTCGTCGCCGGTGCTATCAGCCAGGCTGAGGCGGACGTGGCCAAGCTGGAACCCATCGAAGTCAGGCCGAAGTGGCGTCGCGAAGCCCAGGAATCCTATGCGATGCTCGCCATCAGCCGCGACCTCGAAGTCATTCTCGAAAAGGAAAACATCGAGCTCGGCGGCCTCGAAGTCACCACCACCATCGACCTCCGCGTCCAACACAAAGCCGAGGAAGCGCTCGATAAAAAACTCCGCGAGATCGAGCGCTACTCCGGCTATCCCCACCAGACACGCTCCGCCTGGAAGGCCATCCCGGAGGACAAACGCAAGGAGCCCGAATACCTGCAAGGTGCTGCCGTCGTCGTGGAAAACCGCACCGGTGCCATCCTCTCCGTCGTCGGCGGCCGGGATGCCAACGAGTCCTCTTACAACCGCGCCACCCAGGGCAGCCGCCCGCTCGGCTCCCAGTTCAAACCCTTCGTCTATCTGGCCGCTTTCGACAAGGGCCTGCGCCCCGACACATCTATCAGCGACGGCCCGATTCAGCCCGGTGAAATCAAAGGCGGCGGCACTTGGCGACCCCACAACTCCGACAACAAATTCGGCGGCATGGAACCAGTTGCCACCGGCCTGATCCGCTCCCGCAACACGATGTCCGTGCGCGTCGGCAACTACGCCGGCATTCCCAAAGTGAAGGAAGTCGCGCGGCAGGCCGGCTTCCGGACCCCGATGCCGGATAGCCCGGTCTCCTTCCTCGGCTCATGGGACGCCTCGCCATGGGAAGTCGCCACCGCTTACACGATTTTCCCCAACGACGGCACTCGTTACCGCCCGTATTTGATTTCCCAAATCAAGGACCGCGACGGCAACATCCTGTGGCCGCCCAAAGACAGCTCTCTGATGCTTTCCTACCCGGCGGCCAAGAGCGGCTCCGCGTGGTCGGTGTCCCGCATCCTCAACGAGGTCGCCACCCACGGCACCGCCGCCGCCGTCACCCGCCTCGGCTTCGACAAACCCTGCGGCGGCAAAACCGGCACCACCAATGACTTCATGGACGCCTGGTTCACCGGCTACACCTCCACTCTAACATGCACCGTCTGGGTCGGCTTCGACATCCCCAAGAAAACCATCGACAAAGGCTACGGCGCGACCCTCGCCCTGCCGGTCTGGGTGGACATCATGAAAACCGCCGATCGCCTCGGCTACAAGGCCGGCAAGCTCAACAGCAAGGTCAACCTCGTGGACATGGAACTCTGCAGCCTCTCCGGAAAACGCACCACCCCAGCCTGCCGCGAGGCCGCCACCGCCTACATCGACCATGTCCCCGCCGACATCGCCCTACCCGCCGGAGACCTCTGCCCGATCCATCCCGCGAAGGCACAGCCCGTCGATGAAACCACTCTAGCAGCCGTTCCCCGCGCCACCATCCCATCCACCCCGCTCCGCGCCATCCCGGTGGATGAAGAGAACGAAGACATCCCGCTCCGAGCCATCCCCGTCGAATAGAAGTTGATGATTGAGAGTTGATGGCAATAAAACGCATTCTCCTCTTCTCTTTCAATCAACTATCAAATCCCAACCATCAACCTCTTCCCCCATGTCCACCTGGCGTCCCATCCATCCTCCCGCGTTCTGGAAACGCTGGCTGCCGGGATGTCTCCACGGGCCGGTGAAATGGTTGTTCCAGCTAACAGTCGCGGGACTCGTCGTTCTATCAGGCATTGCCTTCTTCTACTTCATGCTGGCGATGCGCTACGACATGGCCGAGGTCGCCAAGCTGCCCGCCGGGACGACATTCTATGATCGCAAGGGCGTGGAAATCACCGCTCCCGGCGGTGCCGGCCGCAAGCTGGTGAAGCGCGGCGACATCCCGGATTTCCTGGTGAACTCGCTGCGCGCCCGCGAGGACGCCCGCTTCTTCGATCACAGCGGCGTCGATGTCCGGGGCTTGGCGCGGGCGACAGTTAGAAACATCAGGGATTGGGAGTTTACCCAGGGCGCGTCCACCGTCAGCATGCAGCTTTCCCGGCTCAGCTTCAAATTGAAGCAGAAATCCCCGCATGCGAAACTCCTCGCGATCGCGCTGACGCTGCGCCTCGAATCCCGCTACACTAAGGACGAGATCCTCACCCACTACCTCAACCGCATCTACTTTGGTGCCGGCGCGGACGGAATCGAACAGGCGGCCCGCACTTACTTCGGCAAGACCACTCGCGACCTCAACGAAGGCGAGTGCGCGATGGTTGTCGGCATCATCCGCGGTCCTAACAAATTTTCTCCCCTCCGCGATCTTGAAGCCGCCATCCAGCAGCGCAACCAAACGCTCAACCGCCTGATCTCGATGAAGCTCATCGACACCGTCCGACGCGATGCGATCATGGCGCAGCCCGTTCACCTGGTCAGCGAGGAGCAACAGGAAACCCAGACCTCTTATGCCCTGCAGGCCGTCCGCCGCGAACTCAACCACATTCTCGATGATGACGATATCCAACTCGGCGGGCTGAAAGTTTCCACCACGCTGGACGCCGCCTGGCAGGATCGATTAGAAGTGGAACTCACCCGCGCGGTCGAGGACCTCGAGCACGAGAAAACTTGGCCGCACCCCACTGAGGCCAACCATGTTTCCGGCACCGAGCCGGATTACTTGCAATATGCCGCCGTCACCACCGAGATCAAAACCGGTGCCACACTCGCCCTGATCGGCGGGCGGAACTATAGCGACTCGCGCTTCGACCGCACCCGCTCCAGCCGCGATCTCGGCTCGGCCTTCGAGCCCTTCGTCGCCGCCGCCGCCGCCGAGCGCGGCAAACTCGTGCTCCCCGGCAAGCCGGTGCAAACCGGCCGCCAGATCGGCCCGGCCGAAGTCGAGCGCATCGCCCGGCGCTGCGGCATCACCGGCAAGTTTGTCGATACCGAAGACCTCTTCCGCGGCACCGTCACCGCCACGCCGTTAGAAATGTCCGTCGGCCTCGCGATCCTCGGCAACCAGGGCAAACGCGCGAAACCCTATCTCATCCGGGAAATCCGCGACGCCACCGGCGAGGTGCTCTACACCGCCAAACCCCAGCTAACAGCCGCGCTCACTCCCGCCGCGGCGCAGGATGCCGCCAGCGTCATGCAGCGCTCGGGCGGCACCCGTTGTTTCACCGGAGCCACCGGTTCCGAGCGCGACGCCTGGACCCTCCGCCTCGGCCCTAGCGGTGCCACCGCGATCTGGCTCGGCTTCGACAAACCCGCCCCCATCGCCCGCGAACCCCGGCTCAAGGCACTGCTAGATGAGTTCGTCAAACGGCTGGGGAACAACTGACTCATCCAGGCCGACAGGCACAGGGCTATTCACTCTCCAGACATCAGACCGGGGTTCTCGGCCGCTTCTGATAGATCGCCGTGGACGCCGCGGGTGGCTTCGTCGAGGTAGGCGTGGAGCAGTTTGGAGAGTTCCTGAAACTCCGGCCAGAGGATCTGGTTCATGTGAGATGGCGTGTCGCGCACCATGACCGTCGCCTGTCGCTGGCGGGACTGACGATAGGGATAGAGTCCGTGGCGACGAACGAGTGCCACGAAAAGCTGGCGTTTCCAAGGGTCCGGCAGGCTGATTTTGAACTCGATCTTGTCCTCCGGAACGGCGGCGAGCTGGGCGTTGAGCCGCTCCAGCGCGCTGGCGGCGGCATTCATTTCGCCGGCAAACTCACTGCCGCCGAAGAGGGCTTCGACCTTGCGGATTTTGGCGATGATTTCCTCGCGAGTCATGGTGGTGGCGGCAAATCAAGCGTCCGGCGCGGACTCAAGGGCAAGAGTTTGCAGGCGCTCGAGGCTGGCGGCCTGCAGCTTGAGCGTGCCGCCTTTGGTTTCCCAGTTGGCGATGCTCTGGGCGCTGACGCCGAGCTTGGCGGCAAAGGCCGGACGGCTCAAGTCGAGGCGGGCGCGGAGCTTGCGGATGGAGGCGGAGCTGGCTTTGAACGGGCGGGCTTTTTTGACGGCGGCCTTCTTGGCCGTGGGCGCAGGCTTTGATTTCGCCTTGGAAAGCTGGGGCACCGGGTCCGCTTCCAGATCAATGCCGAAGACATCGCCGAGGGCGGTGGAGTCGAGAGTGCGGCGGCGGCCGGAAGCTTTCGCCGGACTGCCGATGGCGGTGGCGGGATCGACGGCGGAGATGAGGTCGTTGTGATCGACGCCGCGGAGTTTGAAGAGCAGCTCGGGCCGGGTATCGAGACGCGCGCCGATGCCGTAGAGCACGGCGGCAAGGTGCTTGCAAAGGCCGGCGTAATCCGGGCAGGAGCAACTGAGTTTGATTTCCTTCGGCTTGGGGAAAAGCCCGTCGTCCTGGTGAGTGACGACGGCCATGATTTCATCGGAGACTTTTCCCTGGAGCAGCTCGATGAGGGAGCCGATTTTCCCCTGGGAGCGGGCTTGCAGGGTTTCCCAAGTGGCGGCGGGCAGCGCGCTGATGGTGATGGTTTGCTCGTAGAGCGAGGAGCCTTGGACAAGCGCCTCAATGCGGCCGGGCGTGATGGCGAGGTGGAGGACGGAGCCGTTGCGGACATAGGTGCGGCCGCGCGGCAGGCGGTTAGAGTAGTCGCTCAACGATTCGAGATGCTTGCACCAGGCGTGGCCCCAGAAGCTGGTGGCGATTTTGGTGCGGTGGCTGAGCTCGCCTAACGGCTCGATAATCCGGCCCTTTTTCTGGAGTTTCTGCAGTTCCTTCTGCGCGTTGATCCTGCGCTGGGCGACGGAGACGTAAGGCGGATAGGAATCGTAATAGCGGCTCATGAGTGGCTGGGTTGTTCGGTGGACTCTGCTTCGGGCTGAGATTGGTTTCCGGCGGCGGAAGTGTCGATTTTTTCTTCGTGCTTCCCCATCGAACACGCGAGAACCGTTCCTCAATTGCGGTTGAAATTCCGGTACCCGCCCACTAGCATGTGCGCCTGATGAGCGAACCCGACCATGCCGCCACTGCCCTCAAGGCGATGCAGGACGACATCTACCGGGAGAAAATCCTCCGCGCCCGGAAATTGACGCCCGAGCAGCGGCTGGCGGATGTGTTCGAGCTGACGAATTCGGTCTTCGCAAGAATGCACGAGGGGGCGATGTGGCAGGCAGGGAGCACGGATGCGGAAGAAGGCTGGAAAATTGTCCGCCAACGACTGAAACGACTGCAGAAAGTCCAGGACATCGGCCGTTTCTCGAATCAAAAACCGGAGGCAATCCATGACCGTTGAACAATTGGCAGCCATGGTGATTGATGCGTGCGAACAAGAGCAGGTCGAACACATGTTGACCGGAGCATTTGCCCACGGACTCTACGGCATTCCCCGGTCCACCAAGGATGTGGACGTGGTTCTCAGTCTTGCTGGCGCTGATCCCATCCAACGGGTTGCGCAGAGATTGGCAGCGACCGTTGAATTTGAGCCACAAATCCAGTTCGACACGCTCACTTGGGGCAAGCGTCAGGTGGGACAGTCGTTTACGAATCCTCCATTCAAGGTCGAGTTGTTCGAACTCTTCGACGATCCGTTTGTCCAATCGCAGTTTCATCGAAAAAGAAGGCTATTTTCAACCCAAATCCAGCGGCACGCCTGGCTGCCAACTCCCGAGGACGTGGTGGTGCAAAAACTCCGCTGGGGCCGCAACAAGGACCTCGACGACGCCCGCGACGTGCTCGCCGTGCAAGGCCCGGAAACCCTCGACATGACATACATCGAGAGCTGGTGCGGCCAGCACGGCACGCTCGACCGCCTGAAAACCGCACTCGCCGGAATCCCGCCGCTGGATTGAGTCCTTTGAACCAAGGAGGGTGGATACTTCTGTCCACCAAGCCATTAAGAGGCGGAAGGAACAAGCATGAAGCGCTTGCCTTTTACTCATCATTCCACATCGATAGTGGCGGCGAGAAACCCGTCGATCCGCATGATACCGAAGGCCGCAAACGTCTCGCCGAATACCTACTCCGCCATCCCTTCTCCCTCCAGAAAATCACTTGGAACCCCACCACCCAGACCGTCATCTACCGCTCCAAGCGCCACCACACCACCAAACGAAACTTCGAAATCTTCAAAGCCCCCGATTTCATCGCCGCCGTCATCGACCACCTCCCACCCAAATCCCAACACACCGTCCGCTACTACGGCATCTATTCCAACAAAAGTCGAGGCATGACCTCCCTCATCCCCGACCGAATCATCCACCCTCCAACTTCTTCAAATCAACAATCCAAAATCAACAATCATCAATCGGAAATCCAGAATTCCGAATCCACCATCCTCCTCGTCCCCGCCCCGCCCAAACAATCCGCGAAATCCATGCGCCCACTCTGGCGCGACCTCATCCTCAAAGTCTGGGGTGCCGATCCACTCCAATGCCCGTGCTGCAAGGCTCCCATGAAACTCGCGGGTGCCGTGAGACGCCCGGAGCAAATCGAATTCTTCCTCCGCCTCCACGGTTTGTGGGAAGGCCTCATCCAGCTTCCACGCCCACCACCCCCACCCTTCGACATCGAAACCATGGAGCCCATCGAGCCACCGTGGCAGGCGATCAAGGAATGGATTCCCGACGACGAACCCGACCTCGACTGGTTTAACCGTCCCCGGAACCCTTCGAATCCCGACCCTGACGGCTTCGACCAACGCCAAACATGGCAGGCACCCGAAATCCATTTGGACGACGACCGCATCTTGGTTCTCGAATACACCTGACAAGCAGGAAGCCCACCCGCCAAAAAACCGCAGCCAAAAAAAACCTTGGCAAAGCGGTCCGGAAAGCGACGCTCGCGGCCAGTGAATAAGACTGACAAAACCCGCAACGGCATCTGCCACACGGGTGTTTCGTCGCGTTTTTCTTCTCTGCTCACTGCTCACTCGGCACTTTTCACTTCTTCCTCCGCCCCTTTTTCCCCCGCAACCCCCTTTTTCCCGCCTCCGGTCCTCCCATGGGCTTTCTCAGCGGCCTTCATCTCAAAAGCAATTTCTTAGCAATTTCCGTTCCTTCCCGTGACGCAGATACGTGAAGACTCCGCCCGTTGGCCGCGTGGTGTAACTGGCAAAGCAACTCACGTATTCTCAATCGGATCACTTGTATGAAAAACAAAAACACCATCGGCTTTCTCTTACTCGGACTTGGTATTGCAATTGGCTGGCTCGCCAAACCTTCGTCATCTTCTCCAGCGCCGCCAGTCGTAGCTGCTGGTCCCGTTGCCAAGGCAGTCGCGCCTGCAAAATCGACCCCACTCAATGAGTCATCCGTCCCGGGTAAACGCTTCCAGCGCGAAGTTACCGTACAAAGTAACATAGGAGGGCCTTTCACCATGAATCCTAGCGAACCTGCCAATACCGCAGACGTATCAAAATTTAAAATCAAGCAGCAACACACTAAACTCGAACAACGGATCGTGCAGTTGGGTGAAACCATGCATCTCACCGCCGCACAAAAATCCCGCCTCACCACATGGCTTGGTGGTCAAATGAAGAAAATGGAATCGATGGATTCATCAAATCCTGCATCACTAGATGGGCTTGCTGAAATTGCCAATTCACTCACCAACGAAGCACTCGAAAGTCAACTTGCAGGCGACCTTGCCTCCGATCAACAAACCGTATTAGCCGAATTCAAAGAAAAAGAGTTTCGTCGCGAAGTTGATACATCGGCCCTGAAAACCCTCGCTACCCTCCAA
>JANOZJ010000125.1:0-14695 GCA_031429315.1 Akkermansiaceae bacterium | reverse complement strand
AGATCAAGGTCGGGCAGGCTCGGCCACGAGCGGCCGGCGGGTAAGGCTTTTGACATGCCGAACTTGCCGGCTCGCTCACCTTGTCAAGCTTTTATTGGAATCATTTTCGTTTAAATCGCTGAAAATCAATCATTTGCGCGCTAAACTGACGCGAATGTGTGGAATCCGTGCCAGAGAGCGCGTCAAAGTTGCAGGTTGAATATCCCGATCAAACAGGATTACCTCAAGGATGCGGACAAGAATCTGCTCTACAAGAAATTCGGCCTGCGGGTCACCGGAAAGCAGAATCTGCAAACCTTCGAGATGGACCGGAATTCGCTGACCTTTGTCGATTTGTTCGACTGCGACATGGAATACTCAGACGCCTATCTGGACGGGCTGATGAAGAAAGCCGCGCCTGCCTGGGAGAATGTCCCTGACGCGAACCAGTGGCTGGACGAGATCCGGGGAGGAGCCCATGTCTAAGACCGTATTGAAGCTCGGAGTCCTTTGCGACACGGGCTTTTTGATCCGCTTGAACCAACCGCAGGATGAGTTGCATGCGAATGCCCGTGGCTATCTGAAAAATCTACTGGCAGGTGGGTACGTGCTTTACGTCTCGACGATTGCCTTGGCCGAGTATGCGGCGAGGGACAAATTCGAGAATCTGCCGATGAAATACTTCAGAGTGCTTCCATTCAACATCGACCACGCGCAAACAGCAGGTGAATTTGCCGGGATCGTTTTCGCTCAACGAGACCAGATTCCTGCTGAAATCACGCAACGCGTGATTATTCCGAATGACACCAAGATGTTTGCCCAAGCCGACGTTACGACGGCGATCACTCATTACCTGACCGCTGACCAGAAATGCGAAGTGGTTTACCGGTTAGTCCAAGGCACTGCGCTCATGAGGTTTCAGATCCTATCGCTTCGGACTCCCCATAATCTCGCTTTTGGCGAATTGAATTTGGATGACTGAATCCAATGGCCACAAGCTCCATCGAATGGACCGAACTCACGTGGAACCCCACCACTGGTTGCGACAAGGTTTCCGCAGGATGCAAATTCTGCTACGCGGAAATCATGTCACGGCGCTTGAAGGCGATCCGCGACCAATGCGAGAAGCACGACGTCGCCTTCTTTTTCAAGCAATGGGGTGGCCCGCAACAAGAAGGCGGCTGGCAGGGAACTGGAAGGAGTCCATCACGACACTTTTCCAAAGCCAAAGAAGCGGCGGCAGGTGAAACAGGGCCTGTAGACTCAGCTTCCCACGGTCTTCTGCATTGTAACACGTTTATTTTAAGCAGGTTGATTACCTGACTGGTTCTTCGCGCTCCAGTTTTTCCATCCAGATGACGAGCATCGCAAGATCCGCAGGGGTGATTCCCGGAATCCGGCCGGCCTGACCAAGCGTGGCGGGGCGGATCTCGGTGAAGCGGACTTGAGCTTCCTTTTTGAGGCCCCGGATCGTAGCGTAGGCGAGATTCTCCGGGATGCGTTTGCCTTCATTGCGGGACATGCGGTCGATTTGGGACTGCTGGCGACCCAAGTGCCCTTCGTATCTGAAATTTGTCTCGATCAACGGCCAAAGGTCCCTGTGAAACTCTTGGAGAAGAGGTTCAGGCAGATTTTCCCACGAGGTTTCGCTGCGGCGAAACCACTGATCGAGCTTCACCCCTTCATGCGCGGTTCGGCGGACAAAGGTCTCCGCTTTCTCAAGCCCCACGAGCTTTTCAGCGACCCGCCGGACGCGTTCGCCGCTGGCGAGGCCGATCTCGGCCGCTTTCGGGGTGAGCCGGATGTCCGCGTTGTCCTGACGCAGCAGCAGGCGATATTCCGCCCGGCTGGTGAACATCCGGTAGGGTTCGGTGCAACCGCGAGTGACGAGATCGTCCACCATCACGCCGAGGTAAGCTTCGTCGCGACCAAGGACAAATTCCGATTTTCCCAATGCCTTGAGTGCCGCATTGGTCCCGGCGATGAGCCCCTGCCCGGCTGCTTCTTCGTATCCGGACGTGCCATTGATCTGGCCGGCGAAATAAAGTCCCTCCACGCGCTTCGTTTCCAGAGTCGGTCGGAGCTGGGTTGGCGGGCAATAATCATACTCCACCGCATAGCCGGGACGGAGGATCTCGCACTTTTCCAAGCCAACGATGGACCGGAGGAACTCCAACTGCACCTCGTAGGGCAAGGAGGTGGAAACACCGTTCACGTAGTATTCCAGGGTGTGGCGGCCTTCGGGTTCGAGGAACACCTGATGCCGCTCTTTTTCGGCGAAGCGGACGACCTTGTCCTCGATCGACGGGCAATAGCGCGGGCCAATGCCTTCGATCACCCCGCAATACATCGGCGACTGGTGGAGGTTCGCGGCAATGATCGCGTGGGTGGCGGGGTTCGTGTAGGTGATCCAGCAGGGCATTTGTTCCACGTGGAACACCGGGTCACCCCACGGATTGAGGGTGAAGAGGTCGTCTTTACTCTTTTGCAAGGTGTCGGCCATGAAGCTGAACTTGGGGACCGGAGTGTCGCCGTCCTGGCGTTCACACTTCGAGAAATCGATGGAACGGGCGTTGAGGCGGCAGGGCGTGCCGGTTTTGAAGCGCTCGACCTCGAACCCGAGGCGCTTGAGGGATTCTGAAACGTGGGAGGTGGCATCGCCCATCCGGCCGCCCTTTTCGTTGCGGAGGCCGACATGCATCAGGCCGCCCATGAAGGTGCCAGCGCTGAGAATGACGGACTTGCCGGCGATTTCCATGCCGAGGGAGGTGGCGATACCGATGACGTGGTCGTTCTCGACGAGGAGTTCGGCAACGTTGCCTTGGTGGATCTCGACGCCGGGCATGGCTTCCAGCTCGCACTTCATTCGGAATTGGTAAGCCTTCTTATCGCACTGGGCCCGGGGAGCCCGGACCGAGGGGCCTTTCGAGGCATTTAGCATCCGCCATTGGATTCCGGTGGCGTCGGTGTTGAGTCCCATGGCTCCGCCGAGCGCGTCGATTTCCCGGACCATGTGGCCCTTGGCGAGGCCGCCGATCGCCGGGTTGCACGACATCTGGCCGATGGTGTCGAGATTCTGGGTGAGCACCGCCACTTGCGCACCAAGCCGGGCGGCCGCCATCGCGGCTTCGACACCGGCATGACCGGCACCAATCACAATCACATCGTAGAGCTTGGGGTATCGAAACATCGCGGGACGCGGAACATACCGCCTGGGCACCCACGCTCAAGCCCGGAAACGGGAGGATTGTTCCATGTGGAACAATTTCACTCCGGTCGATCCAAAATTCCTGACGACGCGCGGGGCAAAAGCTCATCCAACCCGAACTCCAATCGCTCGCTCCGGTTCGCCAAAACAACGCGAGGCACGCCGAATTCCGCCAGCACCTGGCGACAGGCTCCACACGGGGAAACTGGAACGCCGGTGTCCGCCACCACGGCCACCGCAAGAAACTCCCGGGCCCCGGCGGCAACGGCGGCCCCGATGGCCACACGCTCGGCGCAGTTGGTCAGCCCGTATGAGATATTCTCCACATTGCAGCCGAGGAAAATCCTGCCATCCGTGGCCAGCAGGGCAGCTCCCACCGCGAAATTCGAGTACGGGGCGTATGCTGCTTCCCGGGCTACCCATGCCGCTGTCACCAATCGCTCCCAGTCCATTCGTGGAAACTAGCCGTCAAACCTCCCCACAGGAATGAAAAAACCTTTTCCAAAGCGAGATTTTGGTCTAGCCGCGCTTCCGAAAATCCACAATTCTCTCGCGTCATGCACCGCTACCTGCCGCTCGGTCTCATCGTCGGACTCCTCATCGCATTCCGCGTCCTGGGAAGCGTTTTGCCCGAATCCCAGCCAAATTTCCAACCGTTGGTCGCCCTGTTCTTCTGCGGTGCCCTGCTCGCCCCGGGCTGGCGCGGCTTTGCAATTCCTTTCGGGATCTGGGCGGTGACCTTCCCGCTGGGCGTTGGCCATACGGCGAACCCTTTGGATTTCGCCACCACGATCATGGCCCTCGTGATCACCTTCTTCCTTGGCAAGGCGCTTGCCCAACGCGGCCTCCCGACCCTGCTGCTCGGCTCCTGCGCTTCCGCCGTCTTGTTCCACCTCATCACCTGCGGCGGTGCCTGGATCACCGATCCGCTCTACGCGAAAAACCTCGAAGGCCTTTTCCAATCCGTCTGGTCCGGACCCGTCGGCAGCAAGATCCCTTCCTGGGTCTTTCTACGGAACCTGACCGCCGCCAACGTGCTTTTCACCGCAATCTTCGTCGGTGCCCAGCTTAGGCTCCCGAGTCCGACCGTCCCGGCATCCGACCCACTGCTTGCCAAGTAATTCCCTCCCTTTCTCCACGCCAATCATGATCAGCGCCAGCCCCACCAAACTCGATTTCGCCAGCTCGCCCATAAACCAATCTCTCACGCCGGAGCAAAAAATCGGTCTTCTGACCAAAATGGTCCGCATTCGCGCTTTCGAACGAGCATCCCTGCAGTATTACAATGCCGGGCGAATGGGCGGATTCCTTCACCTTTATATCGGTCAGGAATCGGTGGCCGTCGGCACCATTTCGCTGGGCCTTGAGCATGACCACTTCATCACCGCCTACCGCGATCATGGCCATGCGCTCGCCGTCGGAATGGGCATGAACGAGTGCATGGCGGAAAACTTCGGGAAACAAACCGGCTGCTCAAAAGGCAAAGGCGGATCAATGCATTATTTCGCACCCGACAAAAACTATTGGGGCGGTCACGGCATTGTGGGGGGACAAACTCCGCTGGGTCTCGGTCTCGCATACGGTCTCAAGTACTTGGGCCGCGAAGGATGTTGCCTTTGCTATTTGGGAGATGGCGCTGTCAATCAGGGTGCTTTTCATGAGTCGCTGAATATCGCGGCTCTGTTCGATCTGCCCGTCGTGTACGTCATTGAGAACAACGGCTATTCCATGGGAACCTCGCAGACCCGATCCTCCGCCTACCGCGGCTGTCTCGCCCAACGCGCCGAAGGATATGACATGGAATGGGACGTCATCAACGGCTCCGATGTGTACGAAGTCCGGGCAAAAACCCATATCGCGATGGAACGCGCCCGCAAGCAACACAAACCCACCATCCTCGAGATTGATACCTACCGCTACTACGGCCACAGCGTCGCGGACTCCCGACACAAAGGCGGATACCGCACTCCGGAGGAAATCGAGAACTACAAGCAAAACCACGACCCGATCGCCGTCTATCGCCGCCGATTGGTGGACGATGGCATCCTGACGAATGAGTCCGCCAAGGAAATCGACAAAGCCGCCACGCGTGAAGCCGCAGAATCGGTGATCTTCGCCGACGAATCCCCCGCCCCGACCATCGCCGACATCAGCACCGACGTTTATTGGGAAACCGACAACAACACACCCGCTTCCAAGATTGGCCGCCATTTCTTCAACGACTGAAGATTCCCTCACTTCCTTCCCATTCAGAAATTTTCCATGTCCCGCATTCTCACCTACCGTGAAGCCCTCCGTGAAGGCCTTGATGAAGAACTCGCCCGCGATCCCAATGTCGTCCTGATGGGCGAAGAAGTCGCCCAATACAACGGTGCCTACAAAGTCACCGAAGGCCTTTGGAACAAATGGGGCGACAAGCGCGTCGTCGATACCCCGATCTCGGAAGCGGGATTCATCGGCATGGGAATCGGTGCCTCAATGCTCGGCGTGCGCCCGGTGATGGAGCTGATGTTCTGGTCGTTCCATTCCGTGGCTTTCGACCAACTCGTCAGCAACGCCGCCTGCGTCCGCTACATGTCGGGCGGCCTCTGCAATTGCCCGATTGTCGTCCGCGGCCCGGCCAACGGTGGCACCGGTGTCGGTGCCACTCACTCGCACATTCCCGAAGGATTGTTCGCCGCATTTCCCGGGCTGAAAGTTTGCGCCCCGGCCACTCCTGCCGACGCCAAGGGCTTAATCAAAGCCGCCATCCGCGACAACGACCCGGTCTATGTCATGGAAAACACCTTGCTCTACGGCACCACCGGCGAAGTCCCGGATCCGGCGGATGGCGATCACGTCGTCCCGCTCGGCGTGGCGGAAATCAAGCGCGAGGGTTCTGATGTTTCCCTGATCGCCCACGGTCGCTCGGTGATTCACGCCTTGGCCGCCGCCGAAATTCTTCAAAACGAACACGGCATCAACGCCGAGGTTCTCGACCTCCGTTCGATCCGCCCGCTCGACCAGGATGCGATCCTCAAGTCGGTGATGAAAACCAACCGCGTCGTCCTTGTCGATGAGTCCAAACCCTTCGGCGGCGTTTCCGCGATGGTCGCCATGCTCATCCAGGATCACGCGTTCGACTATCTCGATGCCCCGATCAAACGCGTCTGCTCCATCGATGCTCCCGCGATCTATTCGCCACACATTGAGCATGAACAGCTTCCGAATCCACGCCGGATCGTTGAGAAGGTTCTAACGATTGCCTGAGAGACCACCAAAGCCATCAAAAACCCGGCGTCTTTTTTGTTGCCAAGCCCGCCGTCCTTCCTAGCATCTTCAACATGTTCCTACGTCTAACCGCCCTTGTTGCCGTCACCGCTGCGGCACTCAGTCTTTCGTCCTGCTGCTGCATGTAATCACCATTTTCCCGCTCTGCTTCCCAACCAATTACCCACCATGAAAAACCTAGTTCTTCTCGCCTCCCTCATTGCCGTTTCCCTCGGCTTCTCCTCGTGCTGCTCGATGTTCGGCGTTGCCAATCAAAGTGCCGGTTATCGCACCGAGACCCGGCAGGTTAAGACCTGTCACTATGACATCGTCACCAAGCAAGTGATGGTGCCCGGTGACTCGAAAAGCGGCAAAGGCGGCATGGTCCAAACCGTGGAAGAAAAAGTTCCCCGCTATAAAACCGTGACCCGAAAGGTCAGGATCCCATGTGGTCAATGCACCCGTTACTATTGCCCGAAGAAGGATTGCTGCGGCACCACCTCGGAATACACCATGCGGATGGCGAGCGTTCAGGGTTCCAGTGGCAGTCCTAACTTGGGCCTGATTCCAACCATGAAAGTGCTTCCTCTCGGCCAAAGCGTGATCGTTCCTTGAACTGACTTTCCCATTCATCATCAGCGCGGCGGAGACTTGAGCTCCCCGCGCTTTCTTGTTTCCACATCACCCGGTAAAAAGGCTGGAATTACCCGGACTTTTTCACATTCTCCCTGCGCCTCCAACACCTATCAAAAATCATGTCTGTGAACATCGAAATGCCAAAACTCTCGGATACCATGACCGAGGGCACCCTCATCAAATGGCACAAACAAGTCGGCGACTCCGTCGAAATTGGCGACATTCTCGCCGAAATTGAAACCGACAAGGCAGCCATGGAAATGGAAGCCTTTGACGATGGGGTCATTACCGAGATTTTGATCCAGGCTGGAGAAAAAGCACCCATCGGAGGAGTTCTCGCCATCCTTGATGGAGATTCCGACGCGGCCCCCGCACCGGTGCCTTCAGCTACGCAGGAAGCACCCGTTCTCCTGCCAGCCTCCACCGTCACTTCCCCGCCGGCTTCCGCTCCCGCCGCCGGTGATCGCCTTAAAGCATCTCCTCTCGCCCGCAAGATCGCGACTGACCTCGGTGTCAATCTAGCCGGAGTCACTGGCACCGGTCCAGCCGGTCGCATTGTCAAAGTTGACATCCAAGCGGCTTCTGCTTCGCCGACAAAGGTTCCCGCACCTCCTTCTTCCGAAGCATCCGCTGCGGCCGGTCTCGCAGCCGCTATCAAATCCAAGGCAACCGCCCCCGCAGCCGCACCAGCCGCACCAGCTGCCCAAGCGATTGCGCCCGTTGCCAAAGAAGGCGACGAAAAAATAGAACTGAGCTCAATGCGGAAAATCATCGCCTCGCGCCTCCTCACTTCGAAAACCACCATTCCCCATTTCTACCTTCACCTGGAAGTGGATGCCGCACCTCTCATGGCGATGCGCCAACAGGTCAACGACCAAGCCGAGAAAACCCACGGCAACAAATACTCCGTCAACGACTTCATCCTCAAGGCCGTCATCAACGCCACCCGCGCTGTTCCCGCTGTGAACACATCATTTGCTGGCGACCATATCGTCAAGTTCCAGCACATCGGCCTCGC
Organism: Akkermansiaceae bacterium; assembly: GCA_031429315.1. Lineage (GTDB taxonomy): Bacteria > Verrucomicrobiota > Verrucomicrobiia > Verrucomicrobiales > Akkermansiaceae > Luteolibacter. The sequence continues at coordinate 6,605 of JANOZJ010000125.1, read as the reverse complement.
GGTCGCCATCGCCGTTGAAGACGGCTTGGTCACACCGGTCATCAAACAAGCGGAAACAAAGTCGCTCCTTACTATTTCCAGAGCAGTCAAGGATTTCGCCATCCGCGCCAAAGACAAGAAGCTCAAACCCGATGAATTCGACGGCGGCACCATCACTGTTTCCAATCTCGGCGCATGGGGCATCGAGTCCTTCGACGCCATCGTCAATCCGCCGCAAGCCGTCATTCTATCCGTAGGTGCCGCTATCGAGAAACCGGTGGTCAAAAACGGCCAAATCGTCCCCGGCCTGCGGATGAATCTGGGCATCTCCTGCGACCACCGCGTGGTTGATGGTGCGATCGGTGCGCAGTTCCTTGCGGAAATCAAGAAGCTCATCGAGCAACCCGCGTTGATGTTGCTCTGAGTCCTATGCAGGTTGTTTCTTCAAATGGGTCCGATCGGTCGAATCTGGCTGATCGGACCCATTTGTTTAATGGAATCCGCCCCCTGTAATGATGATTTCTTCCTTTTTGAAGCTATAAGATCATCTTCTTAATAGTGTGAGCAACCCGCCCAAGCGCGTGTTCCCCAGTTACACTAAGAGTGTTCCACGGTAACAACAGGTTGGGCAACAAGCTGCATGAGTTCTGAATGTAACCCAATTTATCGAGCCGGTGGATTGTTCCACCCATTCGTTCCGAGGTTATTCCCAGCCTTTTCCCGGGTTCTTGCAGATGGCCGCACTTGCTAGGACGAGACGGATCAGTGCATCATGTCTTGGCGTGAATCATTTGGTCATCACAGGAGGCGGGGGAGGTCTTGGCAGAGCGATCATCGAGGTCTTTGCAGCGCCATCGTGGCAGATTGCGGCACCTGCTCGTGCCGAGCTGGATGTAACCGATCCGGTGGCCATCCGCAGGTATTTTGAATCACGTCCGGTGGATTTGTTGGTTTTTGCCGCCGGGATCATTCGGGACACGCCGCTGGCCTGCTTGGATGATAGTGCGTGGGATGAGGTTTTCGCCGTGAACTATCAGGCCGCCGCCGCCTGTGCGGCTGCGGTATTGCCAGGCATGATTGGACGCAGTTGTGGTCACCTCATTTTTATTTCCAGTCACTCCGCGCTTCATCCGCCGGTAGGACAGCTCCCGTATGCGGCGGCAAAGGCGGCGTTGCTGGGTCTCACGGTATCCCTTGCCCGGATCCATGGTCTGCATGGCATCCGGGTCAATGCGATCTTGCCCGGCTTTTTGGAAACCCCGATGACTGAATCCGTATCTCAAAAACGCAAAGCAGAGATTTTGGAGCAACACGCATTAGGGCGCTTCAACACGCCGGACGCAGTCGCGAAATTCATTCGTCACCTCCATGAAGATCTCCCTCACACTTCAGGCCAAATTTTCAAGTTGGACAGCCGTACTTTGTGAATGGATCGGGGTTGCACTGAACCGGTGGAGCGCATTAACTGCGCCCTCGCACGAATCAAAAATCATTACCCACTACCTCAAATGAAAATCTCCAAGACAAATTTTAGCAATGAAGAGGTCGTCCTTGATTTCCATGAATATGAAGCCTGCGAGTTCACCAACTGCCGCTTCGTGGTCCTTGGCTACGGCGCCTTCGCGCTCAACCGATGTGAGGTGACCAATTGCGAATTCACCTTCGCCGGGCCTGCCGCCAGCACGATCCAGACGATGAGCACCATCTACCACAACATTGGCGAGCAAGGCAAACAACTCATCGAAGGCACCTTCGAGCAGATCCGCAACGCCGGAGCTAACAAGCCCGCCTAAGATCGACAGGGGACCGGGCGATTGGAAAAATTGTCCGGTCTTCCAGCGAGGGCGAGCTTGCGTGGGATATGGTTTCCCGACATGGTGCCCTCGTGAGGCGGGGATTTTCCAGCATTTTTGCAGTAGCGCTCGGACTGGTCTCCGGTGGCTTCGCGCAGCCTGAAAATCCGGCATTCAAAGCCACCCCCGCCAAGGTGGTGGTCATACCCGTCCGCGAACAGATCGCCAAGCCCGAACTCTACATCCTGCGCCGCGGCTTGAAAAAAGCTATCGAGCAGAATGTCGATACCATCGTCCTCGACATGGAAACTCCGGGTGGCGAGTTGGATGTCACTTTCGAGATGCTTAAGGCGCTCGAAAAATTTCCCGGCAAAACGGTGACCTACATCAACCGAGAGGCCATATCCGCCGGCGCGCTTATTTCCGCCGGCACTGATGAAATCTACTTTGCACCCGGCGGCGTCATCGGTGCGGCGGCTCCCGTGCTCGCCACCGGCGGGGAAATCGACGAGACGATGCGCGGCAAGATCGTCAGCTACCTCAAAGTGCGGGTCCGCTCCATTTCCGAAGGCAAGGGCTACCGCGGCGAAGTCATCTCGGCGATGATTGACATGGACTCCGAATTCAAGATCGGCGACGAAGTGATCAAGCCGAAAGGTGAACTGCTTTCCCTGACCGCGCAGGAAGCGATGAAATCCTACGGCGATCCGCCGCAGTCGTTGTTAGGCGCGGGCATCGCCGACAATCTCGATGCCCTGCTAGACCGCATTCACGGCGCGGGGAACTACTCGGTCGAGCGGCTCGAAATCACCTGGTCTGAAAAACTCGCGCAATACCTCACCGCCATGACCCCGATTCTGATGGGACTTGGCCTCGTTTGTTTGTTCATCGAGTTCAAGACACCTGGCTTCGGAATCTTCGGAATTGCCGGCCTTACCCTGTTAGGCATCATTTTTTTCGGACAGTTCGTGGCGGGGCTTTCCGGCCACGAGCCGATCCTGTTATTCCTGCTAGGCGTGATACTGTTGGTGACCGAGCTGTTCTTCTTCCCCGGAGCGATGGTCCTCGGACTCACCGGCGGCGCGCTAATGTTAGGCTCGCTGGTGTGGGCGATGACGGACCTCTGGCCCGGCGAGCCGATTCCGCGATCAGGTGATGTCTTCGTCCGCCCATTGCTGAACATGATGGCCGGAGTGATTCTCGCGGTGGTCCTATTCGTCGCGGTTCTAAAGTTTCTGCCAAAAGGCGGGCTGTGGGGCAACATGGTCCTCGATGCCGCCGTCGCGGGTGAACCAGTCGCCTCGCGGGCCTTGGCTGGCGGCGGGATTGACGAACCGAGCGCCGCAGATCTGATCGGCCAAACCGGCACTGCGGCTACCGGCTTGTTCCCGAGCGGCCAAGTGGACATCGGCGGCAGGCGTTACGAGGCGCGGCTGGCCATGGGCCACGCCGATGCCGGGGCCCCGGTGAAAGTCATCGGCCTCGCGGAATTCGGACTGGCCGTGGAGGTGTTGTCATGACGCTGATTATTTTGCTATTTGCCATTGGCATCCTGTTCATCGCCGTGGAGGTGATCGTTCCCGGCGCGATTCTCGGTTCGATCGGCGCGTTGTTGATGTTCGGTGGCTGCATCAAGGCGTTCATTGACTACGGCACACTCGGCGGGATCGTCGCGGTTCTAACTGCATTCGCGTTGGGAGGTCTGGCACTGCTCGTCGAGTTCCGTTACCTGCCGAAAACAAAATTAGGGAAACGTGCCTTCCTAACCAAGGAGATCACTGCGGTGTCCGCCGCCGTTGGCTCCGAGGCCTGCGAGCTGATCGGGAAATCCGCCGAAGCTCTAACCATGCTTTCACCAAGCGGCTACGTCCTCGTCGAGGGCCATCGCTACGAAGCATTTTGCCAATCCGGCCAGGTACCGGTCGGCTCCGCGCTCGACATCATCGGCGCTGACAATTTCCGCCTCATCGTCACTCTCACCAAAAACTAACTGACCACCACGCCCATGTTCGACATTTCCACCATCATCCTCATCGTCGTTGCGATCCTCGGATTGCTCCTCTTCGGCATCATGCTTTCGTTCTTCAGCGTCTGGCTCCGCGCCTGGCTGGCGGGCGCATACGTCGGCTTCACCGATCTCGTCGCCATGCGTCTCCGCCAAGTGCCCTACGGCATGGTCGTCGATGCCCGGATCACCGCGAAGAAGGCCGGCATTGAAATCCCCATCAACGACATCGAAGCCCACTTTCTAGCAGGTGGAAATGTGGTTCCCTCCATCCAGGCGCTCATCGCCGCCCAGAAGGCAGGCATCACGCTGGATTGGAACCGCACCTGCGCGATCGATCTCGCCACCAAAGGCTCCGGCAAAAGTGTCGTCGAAGCGGTCCGCACCTCGGTCGATCCCAAGGTCATCGACTGCCCGAATCCCGCCTCCGGCCGCTCCACCATCGACGGGGTCGCCAAGGACGGCATTCAGGTCAAAGTCCGCGCCCGCGTCACCGTCCGCACCAATCTCGACCGCTTCGTCGGCGGTGCGAAAGAAGAAACCATTATCGCCCGCGTCGGTGAGGGCATCGTCACCACCATCGGCATGGCGGAGAGTTACAAGTCCGTGTTAGAGTCACCCGACAGCATTTCCAAAACCGTCCTCCACCGCGGCCTTGATGTCGGCACCGCATTCGAGATCCTTTCCATCGACATCGCCGACGTCGATGTCGGTGAAAACGTCGGTGCCCAGCTCCAGGAAGCCCAAGCCGAGGCTAACAAAAACATGGCCCAGGCCCAGGCCGAAATCCGCCGCGCTGCCGCCGTCGCCCTCGAACAGGAAATGATCGCCCGCGTCGCGGAAATGAAGGCCAAGGTCGTCGAGGCCGAGGCGCAAGTCCCGCTCGCCATCGCCGAAGCCTTCCGCAGCGGCCGTCTCGGTGTGATGGATTACTACAAGATGGAAAACGTCAAGGCCGACACCCAGATGCGCTCGAGCATCTCGAAACCCGAAGGCACCTGAGTTTCTCCAACAGAATCAACACCGTGGACTGGATTTTCGAACACTTTCAGATCGTGCTGCTCGTCCTGCTAGGGATCGGCTCGATGGTGAAATCCTTCTATGAAAGGGCCAAGGGTCGTCCTGACGGCGGGGAGATGGACGATCCCGGGGAGATTCCCGTGCCGGATCAAAGCTACCGCAAAACCCAGCCGACCACACCCCCTCCTCTGACGAGGCAAGCCACCCCTCCACCCATGCGGATGGCTGGCTACGACGCGGAGGTCGCTAACGAAACGGCCAAAGCCCTCAAACACCAGCACGACCTCGCGGAGCGCATGCGCCAGATCCGTGACAACAAAGCCACCACCACCGGCGGTGCGTCGGCCACCCGCGCCCGCATCGCTGCCAAAGGCGTCGCGAAGCCGCTGGCACTATCACCTCTCACCCTCCGTCGCCGCCTTGGTGACCACGCCGAAGTCCGCCGCGCCTTTGTCATGCGTGAGATTCTCGATCCTCCCGTCGGCCTCCGGTGAGTGCCAACAGGATCACCGACGTAATGCCGAGCAGACCGCTCCAGCTCTGACAAGCAGACCCAGAAGCGTATTCCTGAAGCTCTCCTTCCCGAGTTACCAGCACGAATGGACCGCAAGACGGCGGGCAAGTATTTGAGTCAGGACAACGTTCTGGAACAGCGGCGGATGCCGCACACCTACAAGCCCGCCATCACCCGCTGGCTTGAGCGCAACCCATACAGCGCCACCCAGATCTATCAGCGCATGTGCGCCGGACGAGGGATACACCGGCGGCTTCAGCATCGTAAAGGCCTACGTGCGCGCCGTCCGCCCGGTGCGCCACCCCGCCTTCCTCAGCCTCGCCTTGGCACCCGGTCCGCGCCCTCACCGGCGCGGGCCTTCAACCACTTCAAATACCACCGGATCGCGTCTCCCCACTCTTCAAGCTGCCACTTCTCCCGTTCCCGCCCTTCTCATGTCACCTCCGTTTTTAGCGCCCCAACCCTTCAGCCCTTCAGCCCTTCAGCCCTTCAGCCTTTCAGCCTTTCAGCTTTTCAACTTTTTCCCAGGTGATATCACGCTGGGCAGGCCGCTTGGAAACCGCTCCACCCAGTCCACCGGATATACGCACTCGGCACTCAGAAATACCTTGTCAATCAGAGGGTTCTGGCGAAGCTCCCGGAAACGGATCCTCTGGATATCACTTCCGGAGATCCTACGAATTAGACTGTTCGGCGAAGAATAAATGAAGAGACCCCGCAAAATAACCCTTGCTGTGATCGTCACGTTGATTGTGATCGTCGTTGCTGGCCTCGTGTGGTGGACGATGTTTGGTAAGTATTACCCCGTGACTCAAAACGAGATTTTGTGGTTGGTCGCGCTTGTCAGCCTTGGGTTCTTTGTCGGAAGTATTGCGGGCTATTTTTCAGCGAAGAAAGGTTACAGTCTTCCCTCCACCTTGATTGGATCTTTTTCAGCTTCTATCGCACCCTCTCTACTTGCTATTCCGTGGATATATAGCAGGGCGCAGCTACTTCAGGAGGAGTTCTCACTTACACAAGCAATCAGTGCCACATTGCTGTACATCTGCCCAGGTGTGGCCCTTATCAGCGGCATGACCTCACTGTTCTCCTGCGGATTATCATATACGCTATTCAAAGAATGTTCCCAGCCCCGAAACATAAAAACATAGGCTGAGGCGGACCCCGGAAATCGGGCCAGGGGCTAAGTTATGATTGTGGTGGCCGGGGGCGGGTGCTGAACCCAACCTAAACCACACAAAATGAAAGCCAAACGAAGAAGACACGAACCCGAATTCAAAGCCCGCGTGGCGCT
>JANOZJ010000124.1:0-6316 GCA_031429315.1 Akkermansiaceae bacterium | reverse complement strand
GGCCATGCAGCCCATGAAGCCGTAAACGACGTGTTTGCGGTCGCGGCCCTTGTGGATCAGGTTGCCCATTTTTCCCAAGGCCTTCTGCTCGGCCTGGTCTCTAACCGAGCAGGTGTTGATGAGCACGGCATCCGCCTCGTTCTCATCCGCCGTCACCGTGTAGCCGCCCTCGCTGAACATCCGCACGACTTGCTCGGAGTCGCGCTCGTTCATCTGGCAGCCGTAGGTTTTGACGTAAATTTTGGGCATGGAATTTCCGGGTCGGACGCGCAAGCTAGACAGGAAAGTCCGGCGGTTCAAGAGCCCGACAGCCTTTTTTCGGCAGCGGCTCTTGGTGCGTTGATGATCCCAGGGGGTAGGGACGTCTCGTCGATGCCCCCTATTATTCCGCCGGGACGTGCGGCTCGAAGGTCATGGCGCGCTCGTGCTCGCGGGCTTTGGCGGCTTTTCGCGCTTGCTGATAGAAATGATCCTGCACGCGGAACGCCTTCTGGCCCTTGGCGCGGACGAGGCGTTGCGAGCTGCCGTCGGGCATGAGTCGCGAGGCTTGGGTGTTGTCCTGGAAGAAGGCCTCGAGGATTCTAACGAGCCGACGCTTGAGCGCGAGTTCCTCGATCGGGATCATCAGCTCAATGCGCTTCTCCAGGTTGCGCGTCATCCAGTCCGCCGAGGCGATGTACACTTCCGAACTTCCGCCCTGGTGGAAATAGAACAGGCGGGCGTGTTCGAGAAAGCGGTCGATCACGGAGATGACCTCGATGTTTTTCGAGTGTTTCGGGTCGCCGGGCTTGAGGCAGCAGATGCCGCGGATGTTGAGGCGGATCTCGACGCCGGCCTGCGAGGCTTTGTAGAGGGCGTTGATGATTTCCGGGTCTTGAAGAGAGTTGACCTTGCCGATGATGCGGGCGGGGAGGCCTTGTTTCGCGCGTTCCGCTTCACCGGCGATCAGGTCTAGCAGCGTCGGCTTCATCGCGGTGGGGGCGGGAACGAGACGTTGGAAGCGCAGGAGTTTCGAACGGCCGGTCACGGCGTTGAAGAACAGCGAGGCGTCGTTGCCGTACTCCGGCTTGCACGTTAGATAGGACAGGTCGGTGTAGAGCTTGGAGGTGGTTTCGTTGTAGTTGCCGGTGCCGAGGTGGACGTAGCGGCGCAGGTGGCCGGACTCGCGTCTAACGATCAGGCAGATTTTCGCGTGGGTCTTGAGGCCCTTGACGCCATAGACGATCTGGGCGCCGGCGCGCTGGAGTTCGTCGGCGCGGTCGAGGTTGCGGGCTTCGTCGAAGCGGGCCTTGAGCTCGACCAGCGCGGTGACGTGCTTGCCGTTTTCCGCGGCTTTGATCAACGCGTCGATGATCCGCGATTTTCTGGCAGTTCGATAGAGGACCTGCTTGATGGCGATGACGTCCGGATCCTCGGCGGCCTCCTCGATCAGCCGGAGCACCGGTTCGAATGATTCATACGGGTGGTAAAGCAGGACGTCGTTGGAGGCGATGGTTTCGAACATCGAAGCCCCCGGCGTGATGGCGGGCGAGTTCTGGGCCGGCCAGTCCGGATCGCGGAGGTGGTCGAATCCTGATAGAAACGCGAGCTCCATGAACGACGCGAGTCCCGGCGGGCCATCGACCCGATAGACTTCCTGCGGCGTGGCGGCGGTGACCTGCTTGATCACGCGGACGAGATCGCGCGGCGCGTTCGAGCGTAGTTCGAGCCTAACGGTATCGGCGAAGCGGCGGGCGCTCAATACGTCTTCCATTTCACCGGCGAGGTCGATTGCGTCTTCCTCCTGCACCGCGATGTCGCCATTGCGGGTGACCCGGAACGCGGTGGTGGCGGTGACGACTTCCCCCGGGAAAAGCTGCGCGGCGTGAGCGGCAACGAGATCCTCGATGAGCACGAAGGCGTGCCTTTCGCCCTCGACGGCGACATTCACGCGGCGGCCGAGGGATTCCGGGATGGGAATGAGCGCGTAACGGGTGATCTGAGTTTCAATATTCAGCAGGCGGCAGGCAACGGTGATTTGCAGCGCCGGTACGATCGGCGGCGCGCCGTCAGAATTAACCGCGAGCGGGGTGAGCAGCGGGAAAATCAAGTCCTCGAACGCGGCGGCCACTTGGGCGGCTTGCGCGAGTGTTAGCTCGCGTGGCTGGAGCGGGTGGATCCCGACTTTCTCAAGCGCGGGGACGAGGGTGCCAGTCAGCAGGCTGTACTGATCGGCGTACATCTTGAGGATGCGCTGGCGCAGGGCGATCAGGTTGCGCGCGGGCGAGTAGCCCGAAGCATCCGGCGTCTTGCGCCCGCTGCGGCGCATCAACATCAGGCCGCCGATGCGGACTTGGAAAAACTCGTCGAGGTTGGACGCGGTGATCGCTAGGAATTTCACTCGCTCTAACAATGGTAGGTCGTCGCGCAGGGCTTCGTTGAGCACGCGCTGGTTGAACTCGATCCAGGACAACTCGCGATTGAGGTAGGGGATGGACATTGGAAGGGTGGTGGATAGGGGATCGGGGATAGTGGATGGAAGATTGAAGATGTGGAATCTTGGACGAATCATCTACCATCCACGATCTACGATCTAGTTGTCTTCGTCGATGACGATGCCGAGACCGAAGACTTGTTCGAAGAGGTCGGCCTTGGAGGCCATCGCGAGGCGCTCGACGGCGGCATCGGCGAGGCCGGGCAGGCGGATCCGGAGCTTGCCGGACTCGCGGCGGATTTCCAGGTGTTCGACGCGTTGCGCGTGGGTGCGCTCGAGGGCGTCGGCCACGCGCAGCAGGGCAGCGAGCTTGCACACGCGGATGCGGTCGTCGGTGGCGAGCGCCGCATAGGCCGGGTGATCGAGCCGCGGGCCGGAGTGGCGGTGGTAGCGGGCGACGAGCGCGACGATGGTGACATCCAACCGGTCGAGCCCGAACACTTCGGAGTTCAAAATCAGATACTCCGAATGCTTGTGGTGGGCGCGCGGGCTGACATAGGTGCCGACCTCGTGGAGGATCGCCGCCACCTGGAGCAGCAGCGCGTCGTGCGGCGTGAGCTGATGGAGATCGGTTAGCGCTTCGAAGAACCGGACGCAGAGGTTGCCGACGTGTTCGCCGTGGCTGGGATCGGACTGATAGCGTTTCGCCAGGATTTGCGCGGAGCGGATGACCTCCTCGGCGAAGGCACCGGTGAGTTCCTGCGAGACGAGCAGGTCGTGGAGCAGGCCTTGCTCGTATTCGCTGACAGGGATGTGGACTTCCGCCAGCTTGAACATTTCCGCGACGGCGAGATTGATTTCCAACGCGGGAATGAGCGCTTCGGCGGTCTGATAGTCAAGTTGGAAACGTTTCACCAGTTCCACGTCGCTCATGTTAGCCGCGTCGGCGGTGAACTGGCGCAAGGATTTGGTCGAGCACGACTGGCTGGACTTGGCGAGAGAAGTGGCGACCGATTGGATTTCGTAGCCGATGATCACCAGCCCGTCCACGGCGACATCCGAGTAGTCGAAACGGATTTGTGCTAGATTCCCGTAGGCGTGCTCGCGGATGACCCGCAACATCGCGGAGCCTTCCGCGTGGGAGCCGTCCACCGCTTCGCGAGTGCGGTGGGTGCCCATGCGGTAGCTGGTGTAGCGGGTGATCAGGCCGTTTTGAAATAACAGGGCACGCGTGTTCCCGGGGCCGACGTGCAGGACCAGCGTCGTGTGCTGGCGCATGGTGGGCAGCATGAGCAGGCGGCGGCGGGTTTTCAGATAGATCAGCCGGGTCATTTCCCCGTCGTCGATGGTGCCGACCCGCAAGCCGCAGGCGATCCGGATGCGGTTCATGAAGGTCTCGTGATTGGTGGCCTCGCTGAGAATGTTAGTGGCCACCGCGCGGGTGACGGTGTGGGGATCAAGCCCGAGTTCCGCCAGGGATTTCTGATAGCCCTTGATGATCGAGACCACCCGCTCGGTGGTGGAGGGGCTAACGACCCCGTTGCGGAAAATGTCGCGGGCGACCGGGGCCGGCTGTTCGAGGAAATCCACAGGGCTGATCGAGCCGTCATCCGCGCGCTCCGCGACCATCATGGAAACCGAACTCGCGCCGATGTGCAGGGCGGTGAAGAGTTTTTCTGCGATCAGGGGCTTTTTCGCGGACTTGCGGACGTTCGGCATCGCGCAAGGACAACGCGCAATCGCCGGGGGTTCAATCCCCAATGTGTGACAAGCCGCATCTTCCGCGAGTCGGGGCTTGTCACGCGGGAGTCGGCTCGCGATAAAGACGGCCATGCCAGTCAGAGGAGCGTTGGAACGATATTGGGTGAAGCCCGGTGCCGAGGTGGACTTGAAGAAGATCGACGGCAACGAAAAGGTTCTCTTCAACGGCACGGGCAAGGAGGAAAACGAGCGGCAGTTCGACGAATTGCAGGACGAACTCCAGGATTTGCAAAAACGCCTCTACGCGCAGAACAAGCACCGCGTCCTGGTGGTGATGCAGGCGATGGACACCGGCGGCAAGGACGGCTGTATCAAGCACGTTTTTTCGCGGATCGATCCGCAGGGGATCCACGTCCGCTCGTTCAAGAAGCCGAACGAGGAGGAAATGTCGTATGACTTCCTGTGGCGGGTGCATTCCAAGGTCCCGCATCGTGGGCAACTGGTGATTTTCAACCGCAGCCACTACGAGGACATCGTCGCGGTGCGGGTGAAGAAACTTTTCCCCGACGAGGTTTGGAAACGCCGCCAGCGCCACGTCGTCGAGTTCGAGCGGATGTTAGCGGAGGAGGGGACGACGATCGTCAAAATCTTCCTGCACATCTCCAAGGGTGAGCAGAAGAAGCGCCTGGAAGCCCGGTTGGCAGATCCGGTGAAACATTGGAAAGTCAACCCGGACGACCTGGTGGACCGCGCGCGGTGGGATGATTTCATGGCGGCTTACGAGGACGTGATGCAAAAGACCTCCACCGAATTCGCGCCTTGGTATGTGGTGCCCGCCGACCGCAAATGGTACCGCAACCTCTGCGTCGCCCGGATCATGCTGGACACTCTCAAGAAGCTGAACATGGAGTATCCCGCCATCACCTGGGACCCGGCGACGATCAAGATTGAGGAGTGAGTGGGGCTCAAATCACCCGCGACCACAGCACCTTGAGGTAGCGTGACTCAGGGTAGTTCGACAGCGTCGGGTGATCCGGTCCGGCACCCGTCCTGTCAAAAGTTTGCAGCCGCTTGTTCCGGCGATGAGCCGAAGTGATCACGATTTGCTCGAACTCACCCGCGCCTAACATCCCCGAGCACGAGCAGGTCACGAACAGCCCTTCCGGCGCGACGAGTTGCAGCGCGAGCTTGTTCAAGTCCGCGTACTTCGCGGTGCCGATGTCGTCCTCGCGGCCGTGGATGAATTTTGGGGGATCGGCGATGACGAGATCCCAGGTGCGGCCGTTTTCGATCATGGTGCGTGCCCAGGTGAAGGCGTCGGCGTGGGTGAATTTCACCCGCGCGTTGTTGAGGTTCGCGTTGCGCTTGGCCATCGCGATGGCTGTTTCATCGAGGTCCACGCCGGTGACATCCTCGGCTCCTGCCAGGGCGGCGGAAATCCCGAAGCCGCCGGTATAACAGCAGAGATCCAGCACGGTCCGACCGTCTGCCAGAGCTCCGAATTTTTTCCGGCTGTCGCGCTGGTCGCAGAAGAATCCCGTCTTGTGACCTTCGGAAAAGTCCACCTCGTAGCGCACGCCGTGCTCGCGGACTTTCACCGATCTAACGTTGTCTGACTCCACCCCGCCACGATGCGGGATGCCCTCGATCCGCGCCAGGTCCTGGTCCACGCCGACGACCACGCGCTTGGTGTCGAAGCATTCGTGGAGCAGCGGCAGCCATTTGGGCAAGCGCTGCCACGCTGCTAGATTGGTGATTTCCACCGACAGCACGTCGGCGAATTTGTCCGCCACGATGCCCGGCATGAAATCCGCGTCACCGTGGATCGCGCGGTAGCTGTCGGTCTGCGCGTCGAGCTTGAGGATCTCGCGCCGCAGTTTCGCCGCCCGGCGGATGGCATCTTCAAAGAACGATTCGTCCTCCAACTCTTCGAGCGAGTGGCTCACGACCCGCAGCGGCATCCGCGATTTCGGGTTCCACAAGCCCCAGCCGAACGGCGTGCCCTCTTTCCCTAACACGAGGACAAATGCCCCCGGCGTCGCATCGCGGGAAACCTCGCCAATCATCTTCGGCCAGATCGAGGGGTGGAACGTTTGATACTTGAGTTGGACAGTCGGCACGGCGGCAACGAATGCCGAAATCGTCCGGGACTCAAGGAATAAGACCGACTCACCCCACGGATCAGACCTCGGAATTAAGATT
>JANOZJ010000123.1:0-7324 GCA_031429315.1 Akkermansiaceae bacterium | reverse complement strand
CGTCCGCGAGTTGTTCGGGCCGGAGGTGCGGAGCATCACCTGGCGGGTGATGCTGATCTGCGCGGTGTCTCTAACGGCGCATTGGACCTTCATGTTCTGGCAGCAAAGCTACATCCGCAGCCTGGCCGAAGTGGGGCCATTGAAAGCGGCGAAGGATGGCGCAACGGTGATGGCCTTGTTATGGATCATGGTCGGCTCGCTGATCGGAAATTTCGCGGCAGGCGCGCTGGCGAAGATGGTGGGCTATGGCAAGGCGATCGCGCTGATGTTAGCCGGCTACGCCGTGGTGATGTGGTTCACTTTTTCCAATGTCCACAGCTTGCAGACGACTTACATGCTGTTCGCGGTGATCGGGATGATGCAGGGCTGTTTCGGGCTTTTCACGATGTGCCTGCCGCCGCTGTTCCCGGTGCTGTTGCGGAGCACGGGGGCGGGGTTTTGTTATAACATCGGCCGCATTCTCTCGGCGGCCGGCGTGGTGTTTTTCGGGATCTTCAACAAGGTGCAGGGTGACTACGCCGGGGTGCTGCTGATGGCTTCCTATCTGTTTATCCCGGCGGCGTTTCTCGCGCTGCTGCTGCCGGAGCCGGAGGGAAAGCGAATCATGATAGAGCCCGGCTGACCGCCTGCCACACCCGTTCCGTCTCCAGCTCGTTCTGGCAGCGTAGGTCGAGCGGGCATTTCGGCAGCAGGCATGGTGCGCATTCGACATGCCGCCGCACCACGGCGTGACGGCGGCCGAGCGGTCGCTTCCAGGCCGGATCGTTCGGCCCAAAGAGCGTGACGCAAGTCGCGCCCGCATGGGCAGCGAGATGCGGCAGCGAGCCATCCGCCGCGATGACAAGACCGTGAACCGCCAGCAATGGCAAGGTGCCGGCCAACGGCGAGGCTTGGAAAAACTCCACGCCTTCGCCCAGTCTGCCTGCCAGGATTTTTCCCAGGCCACGGCCGCCATCGGTGCCGGTGACCGTCACGCGGCGGCCGGTTTCCATCAGACGCGCCGCGATCTCCAGCCAGCGCGCGAGCTGCCACTCGTGGCTCGGTCCGAAGTCCGAATCGGGACAAAGCAACACCGCCCCCGCCACCGGCTCGACGCCTAACACCGCTGGCGCGAAAAACTCCGCCTGCCCGGTCTCGATCCCAAACTCCCCGACCGCCGCGAGATAGTGCTTCACCCGGTGTTTTAACGGTCCGGCCGCGAAACCGAGCGGGTGGGTCAGCAGTTTTTTCAATTTCCGCTCGTCGGGTCCGAGACGCCGCGGGATCCCGGCGAGCTTGAAGGTCTCGGCGGCGAGGCCGGTTTCCCACGCCAGCGATGCCTGCCAGTTTCCTGACAGTCTCGCCGCCACGAGCTTCGCCTTCGATTTCACGGGAACATCGATCACTGTTAGTCCGACCAGCGTTTGCCAGAATTCCCGCTGCGCCTCCGCACACAGGATCCCCGTGTCCAAGCCGGAAGCGATCAGCGCCCGCACCGCCGGCACGGCGAAACACGCCTCGTCCCAGCGCTCCGGCGCCGCCACTAACATTCCCCCGGCATTCGTCGTCACCCGCCGACGCTAGCGACCAGCCGCGACCACGGAAACAGCAAAAATTCTGTTCCGGTCATAGCAAATTGCGTTCGCCGCGTTCTAACCGGCGGCGGAGTTCCTCGCGGCGTTCGGATTCCGTGAACTCGGGAAACTGGTTTTTGATCCCTGCTAGGGTCCACAAACAGGCCTCCTCAAAAAGATCCGCACCCGCCCGGAATTTCATCCAAGGAGTCATCGCACGGGCCTGCCGGATTTTTGCCCTCTCGGCAAACCGGGCGTCACTTGCGATGGTTGCATCCATATGCGGCCAGACTACACAAACCGCTTTTCCGATCAAGCCACAGGATTTCCGACTCGCCGCAGCCCACTTCACAACCTCAATTCCCCGGAAACACCACTTCCTCGCCCGCGCCTGGGCCGTGGCCGAAGCTGTCGCCGATGTCCTTGCTGGTGACGAAGAGCATCAACGAAATCAGTGCAAGGGCACACGCAGTCTGGAGGATTTCCAAGGGCTTGGCCTTGACCGGGCGGCCTGAGATTTTTTCCAGGATGGCGAGGGTGATGTGGCCGCCGTCGAGGACCGGGAAGGGCATCATGTTGAGGACGGCGAGGTTGACGTTGAAGAGGACCATGAAGGCGAGGATGCGCCGCCAGCCGTCGTCCATTTGCAGGAGCTGGTATTGCAGCTTGGCGATGCCGACCGGACCGCTGAGGTGGCCGACGCCGATGCTGGAGTCCGGCGCGGCGACGCTGACAATGGTGGTCCACATCATCCGCAGGCTGTCACTGACCTGCTTGAACGGACCCGGGTGGACGATGCCCTGGTTCTGTTCGGGCGAGCCGTAGAAGCCGAGTCCTAACATTAGACCCTTGCCCGCAGGTGAAACCGGAGTGACGGGCGTGGCTGTTAGCTTGAGGGTTGCGCCGTTGCGGGAAATCTCGAACTGGATGGGATTCGCACCGGCTGCCTTGATGAAAGCGACGGCCTTGTCACTGTCCTTGAATGCTTGGCCGTTCATCGAGAGAAGAATATCGCCGTCCTTGAAGCCGGCTTTCTCGGCGGGACTGCCCTTGACGACCGAGCCCAGTTCGATGTGATCGATTTCCGGGCCGATGCCGACCTGCCGCAAGCCGCCGCGCTGGAACCACTGGGTTTTCGGGGTCTTGAATTCGGAAACAAACTTGAGTGGCTCGGGTGCTCCCGGACGCTCGACGGTGAACTCGATCTGCTTGCCTTTGCTGAGGATGATACTCTCGGTGATGCTGTCCAGCGAGCCGGCGAAGCCGCTCACGGGGCTGCCGTTGATCGCGATGATCTTGTCTCCCGAGAGGATGCCGGCCCTGGCGGCGGGGCTGTCAGGCATGACTTCGCCAACGATTTGGGTGGGGATGAAATCCGCGGGCTTGCCCACGCCATAGACGACCACCGCGGAGAGCAGGGCGAGCAGCATGGAGAATAACGGCCCGGCGAAGGCGACGATGATTTTATCGAGCGGGGAAATCGGCGGGAGCGGTTTCTCGTCCTTGCTGCCACCCTCGAGGGCTTCCATCGGCGCCATTTGCGGCAGGGCGACGAAGCCCCCGGCCGGAATCCATCCGAGGCCGTACTGCACGCCGTTGATTTCTTTTTTCCAAATCGGGGTGCCGAACCAGATTTGGAAGCGGTCGATCCGCAAGCCGCGCCATTTGGCGGCAAGGAAATGGCCCAGCTCGTGGACGAAAATGATGATGTTGAAGCTCATCACGACGGCGATGATGAGCAAAATCACTTGGAGGATGGAGGAAATAGCGGGCATGTGTGGGACAAGAACAGCGGAAACCTAGCGATGCCGGACTATCCGGCAAGTTCATTAATTTCCCCAAAAATACCAGACCGCAGCGGCTCACGAGCTAAATCCAGTCAGGTGTTCCCCAGCCACCTCCGCCAAGCGGGGAATTGTTGGGCGCTGGGTAAGGCTAGCGTTTGCCAACCCAATTCACCGCGTTGGTGAGCAGGGATTTGAAGGCGGGATTGTCGTGGGCATGGGCGTCGTGGCCGAGGGTGATGCAGACGATGCGGGTTTTGGGGTCGTTGACGACCCAGACGCTCGGGTTGGCCTCCGGAGTGCCATCCGGCGCGTTTTCCGCGCAGATGTGAACTTTCGACTTGTCGGGAATCCGAACGCGGTAGTTTTCGTCGGTGATTTGGAACGTCTTTGGGACTTCCTTGGTGACGGCGTGGCCGGCGTCGGTGACCGTCACTTGGAACTCATCTTTGCCATGGCTGGGAGTGCGTCCGGCGACGAAGCGGTCGTTGTAGCCCTGCCATGGATGCGACCAGGTGGCGGCGTGGAGCAGGACGATGCCTTTGCCGGCGTCGGCGAAGGCGTGGAGGGCCGTTTGGAATTCCGGTTGGCCGTATTGATCGTGATTGCCGCTGAATACGAGCACGTCGGCTTGAGGAAGCAGAGCGAGCGTCTCGTTGAGATTAGGGGTCGCCGCGACATCGAGTTTGCCTGCGGCTTTCAGGGTTGCGGCATCGGAGCCGAGAAAAAACCGTGGAAAGTCATGGGAGGTGCCGGCCCCTGCTAACAAAACCCGCAGGGGCTTTGAGGGCGTGCGCCCGGCGAATGCCTGGCCGGTGGCGTCGGTGGTTTTTGGGTCTTGAGGGTCGGCCAGGCAGAGCATGGGCATCAGGGCGACGGCGGAGAGCAGGGTGAGTTTGAAAGGACGTGTTTTCATCGATGGCTGTTTAAATAGTGCTGTGACTTCGATCACTTTTGCAGGGCTTGCAATTCGGTGGCGGTCCATGGAACGAACTTGCGCTTCTCGACCTCAGGCCGGAGCGCTTTGACTTCGGCTGGCGTGATCTGCGGCTCCTTCAGTTCACCAAACGCGAACCGGACGAAGCTGGTGATTTCGGCGAGTTCGGCATCGGCGACATGGCTGTGTCCGGGCATGACGCCGTTGAATTTCTGGCCGTTGACTTCGATCGGGCCGGAGAGTCCGCCGAGGACGATGCGGAGCACGGTATCGCGGTCACCTTTGAGCCACGCGGAGCCTGCCAGGGACGGAAAGGTGAGTGGCACGCCGCGGCCATCCGCCTGGTGGCACTCGATGCACGCCTTCATGTAGAAATCGCGCCCGGCGATGAAACGTTTGGGCACTTCAACGGGCGTCCTGTCGATGACGGGTGCCGCCGTTAGAACCTTCTCGATGTGGGCCTTAAGCCCGGCGGGGGCATTGGTGGCGAATGCGACGAGCGCGGGTCGGGCCGGGCCGGCGGCGATGCGCGTGACGACTGCGAGCACTTCCTTATCAAACCACGAGGCGGGCGGATCCGCGCTGAAACCATCAAGCCCCGCGCCTAACAACGCGAGGCCCTGACGGCGCATGGCAAGCCGGGCGGCCTCCTGCAAGGTGGCGTCCAGCGGTTTTCCGCTAGATACAAGTTTCCACAGCGCCGATGAAACTGCGGCGTCCGGCGGCGCGAGGGCCGCCGTAGTTAGAACGAAGAGCCGCTCGCGTGGACTATCGGCAGTCTCAAGACACCCGGGAAGCGCGGCAATCACGGCAGGGTCCGCCGCGCCGAGCGCGGTCATGGCATGTCGGCGGATGAGCGGATGCGGGGACTTCAGCGCCTTGGTTAGAATGTCGTGCCCCGGACTGCCCTGGGGCGCGCCGATGCCCTCGATCGTCCAGATCGCGTGCATCGCAGCCAGCGGCAATTTTCCGCTCTCGGGGGCGGTGATGAGTTTCTCCAACGAGGGGATGGCATCACTTCCCCCATGCTCGACGAGGAGCCGCTGGGCATGAAGGCGGATCAACTGGGATGGTGAGGAAAGTCCGGCGATGAGAGTGATGGGGTTTGATGGATCGATGCCGGTTTCCTTGCGGACCGGGGTGTCCACCGGGACGATGCGCCAGATCCGGCCGTGCTTGTTGTCGCGGAGTGGTGTTTCGTAAGCATTGCCTTTGCCGGGGCCCTTTTTCCCGCCTGCCTGATAGGGACTGTGCGCTTGGTCATAGCTGCGTGCGGGATTGTAATATCGGAAGACCACGTTGTGCTGGATGATGGGATTGTACCAATCCGCGATCCACAGGGCGCCGTCCGGGCCGACCCGCGCGGCCACCGGCGCGGCCCATGCGTCGGCACTGGCGAATGCGTTGTTTCCACGCAGCACCGTTTGCTTGAGCGAGGCGTTGTCCAAGACCTCGCCGGCAGCGACGATGTGACCGGTCGGCTCGCAGATGAAGGCGGTGTTTGCGGAAAATGTGCCTGCCAGGACATTGTCCGTGTGGAACTGATGCCCGGCGGCAGCGGTGTAAGCGTCGATTTGGTCCACTTGGGTGACGTCACGGGTATTGGTGAACATCTTGGTCGGCTTGAGTGATGCGGGGTCTTTCGCGTTGCGGTCCACCTTGACCGACGTGTCGAGGCGCGGCGTTTTCGGCTGCGGGATTCCGCTGCCTTGGTAAGCGGCCGCGGGGACGGCGAGGATCCACGACGGGTTGTTGTTAGCCGTCGAGCCGATGACATCGCCTTGCTCGGTGAAACCAAGACCCCAGGTGTTGTTAGTGGTGTTCTGGAGCAGTTCGAGTTTGGACAGGTCCGGGCGGAAGCGGAACACGCCCTGGCCGAACTTGTGTTTGGTTCCGCCGAGGTCGATCTCCACGCCGCTGTAGCCGACGGTGGCGTATAGCCAGTTGTCGAGGCCGTAGAGAAACTGCGAGGTCGCGGCATGGGTGTCATGGATGTTCAAGCCCGTCGCGAGCACCTTGCGGGTGTCGGATTTTCCGTCGTTGTTTTCATCGCCCAGATAAACGATGTCCCTGCCGTCGGTGGCGACCACACCGTTTTTGACAAACACGCTGGTGGTGCAGTGGCGAAGGCCTTCGGCGAAAACCGTCATCTTGTCGGCGCGGCCATCGCCGTCCGTATCTTCGAGGATCTTGATCTTGTCCTGTCCGCTGCCGGGTTCGTCGGGCACGTTGTTAGGGTAGCCGAAACTCTCGACCACCCATGCGCGGCCCCGGGTGTCCCAGTCGATGGCGATCGGGTTGATGACCATCGGCTCGCAGGCGAAGAGCACCAGCCTGGTACCGACGGGGACTTGGGTGTGGGCGGCACTGTCTGCGGGAGAAAGCGGTTTTTGCAGTTCCATCATGGGGATCTCCGGATGCGTGCGGTTCGCGACTTCCGGGATTTCCGTTTCAAGCGGCGGGAGTTTGAACTTGGCGAATTCTCCGGCTTTTTTCTCACCGACGGCCCACAGGATGGCGCGCCTGACGAGGATCTGATAGGCCTGTTGATCCCAGCAGCGCTGATCATGACCGCTGGCGGTGTAGAACACGCGGCCCTTGCCTTCATTGCGGGTCCATGTCCATGGCTCGGGCTCGGTCTCACCCTTGTTCATGGGTTCGCGGACTTGGAGCAGGTGGCGGTCCGCGGTGAGATCCATGTGCTGATAGGTTTCATCCCAGGACCTGAGAACCGGCAGATCCTTGGTGACCGGGTGTTCGGCATCGACGGTCTTCGGGCTGAATTCCGCACCCTCGTGACTCTTGAAACGGCCTCCGACGAGGTCGAACCATTCCTTGGACGGATGGAAATTTCCACAAGCGCAGTGCAGGGCCACCAGCGCGCCGCCATCCTTCACCCAGGGTAGAAACGCTTCCGGGGCCTTCGCCTTCTCATGGTTCGCATAGACGATGAGGGCATCATACAAATCGAGATTCCCACGGGTGACTTTGGCGAGGTCTTCGACGAATGTTAGATTGAACCCTTGCGAGCCTAGGGCTTGCTTGAGGAC
>JANOZJ010000122.1:0-5579 GCA_031429315.1 Akkermansiaceae bacterium | reverse complement strand
GCGTGCTGCGTATTCCTGGTGGTTGGATTCCAGCTTGACCCAGAATCCGGTAGGGACCTGGAACACTTTCTCCAACGCTTGCGCGGTGGCATCGGTGATTGGCTCGATGCCGTTGATGATGCGACCGACGGTCATCTCATTGATGCCGGTGCGTTCGGCCAGTTCGGCGCGGCTCATGCCGAGAGCGTCCATGCTGTTTTGCAGCGTCACACCGGGCGCGGAGGCGAAGTCTTCGATGGGAGTATTGTCATTCACGGGTATCGCCGATCAATTCGGCGGCTGAAATTGGCACCCGCGTGCCGATGCCTTGATCGCGAGTTGCTGGGCACGCCTTTTCTTCTCACCCTTGGAATCGAACCCATTGAAGTCGATCAAGCAGTGTGCCGGGTTATTGAGCGAAGGATTCTCCACGTCCTCCACCGGAGCTTTCAATAGAACCAGACCGCCGGGTGCCTCGATTTCCTCAATCGACACGGCCCAGGTTCCGGCAGATTGAAAACCGAGATTCTTTGTGAAGTGATTCCACGAACCTTCCGCCGTGACCAATCTGGAATCATCCACTGAGAGCTTGCCCTCGTCCTTTGGAGTCGGATTGAACGCCTGACTGCTCGGAACCCCGGCGGGAGCATGACTGGGGTGAACTTGCCGATAGACAAGGTCGCTCGATTTCCATTCTTCACTCATCATCCGAGAAGTATGGTGATTCGAGCGAACGCGCCCGCCCAATCCTCCATGTTGAAGGTTTCATCCACGAAAGTATCCGCGTCGATGTCGGTAGCGTAGAGTTCGAGCCGATTCTCCGCAAAGTTGACTTCCAGTTCGACGCGGGCGGCGGGCTTGATCCATTCCAGACTCACATTGCCCTCCTCCGTCGGAACAACCGCAGGGTAGTCGATTCCAGGCGGAAACGACTCTACCAGACCCTCGGACAGTCGAAAAAGGTTCAATCCGTTTGGGGCGACTCCGCGCCCTTCCAGCCAGCCGTCTTTCAGATTGCTGAGATCGTCAATCGCCGACGTAAGCGCGTAATGGGGCACGATCTCCAGCTGATCGATCTCCTTGATCGACTTGAGCCGATCATTCACGTCAAACACACCGACACCTTGGATGTGGGCGTAGAGAATGCGGTTGCCGAGTGCTTCCTTGAGTTCGGCGAGAAAAGGCGGGTCGTATTCAAAACTTACCCGGTCGTTCTCGCCGGTGCGGAGTTGCCCTTCGCTTCGGTCGGTGTTCAGGTTGAAAACCTGCCCGACGGTATCCACCTCCGCCTCGTAGGTCGCTCCAACGGCCAGCGCCAGGCGCTTGCGTTTGGCGGGCGTAAGCGCCGAGGGGTTGTCCGTATTGTCCGGCGTCCATTCCAGCCTCTCCCCGGCTTCCAGCGAGCGGCCAATGCGGTTGAAATAGGAATAAAGCTCCTTCGGAAACGACACCGGCAGCTTTTCCGCCTCGCCGGTGGCGATCACCTCGTTGATGAGCGTCTTTGCCTCTGAGAACTCCACCGGCAAGGGGTTCACCAATGCTCCGACCATGACCAGCGCGAGCAACGGCTTGGCGCTACCCTCGTCAACCCGTTGGAGGTGCAGGTGGAAGCCATCGGCGAAGCCTTTGGGGACGCGCTGACGGTCGCTGTTCTTGTTCAAATACAGATGCTTGGCCAGCTCCACGACCAGCTCCTCGTAGGCAGCAAGATCCTTGGCCGCAGAAAGTGGGAGCGTGTGCTCGTCAAATCTGGGGCCGACGAATCTCGGCTGGATGAAGGGTTCTTTGGCCATCAGGTTCTGCGGGGAGGCTAACTGTTTAGCGTTGCTGAGCAATGAGATTGTTTCGCCCGCTTCATCACGCCTCGCGCACATCAATCTTCCCGGTGACAGCGGCGGAGATGAGGGCGCTGCGGCGCTCCTTGAGCAACTCAATGCCCCGCTCCGCCTTCGCCTTCGCCTTCGCCTTCAATTGGTCGATCTTCCCGTCCAGGGCGTTGCCCTTCGCTACCTTGGGATGCCCCTTTGGGGCGGACAATCTGTGCCCCAACGGGGCAAACTATCACAGCCCAGGGCATCGCCCTGGGTATTTCATGTGTTAGGATTTTGAGCCCTGAAGGGGCGGGACAAGGCGGCGGAAAATCACACGTCCCTCACATAGATCTTCCCCGTCACGGCGGCGGAGATGAAGGCGCTGCGGCGCTCCTTGAGCAACCCGATGCCCCGCTCCGCCTTCGCCTTCAATTGGTCGATCTTCCCGTCCAGGGCGTTGCCCTTCGCCACCTTGGGATGCCCCGTTGGGGCGGACGATCTGCGCCCCAACGGGGCAAAATACGATAGCCCAGGGCATCGCCCTGGGTTTCGCGGATGAAATGATTCCGAGCCCTGAAGGGGCATGCGCGACAAGTTAAGGGCGAAATTCCCCGGAAAGCTGTCCAACGGACAGTTCAAGGAGCGGCGGAACGTGTCCGCCAATGACCATGAATCGCCAATGAGCAGAGGAAACCGCTTGTTTCATTGTCATCTCATGGGCCGGGCGATCATGTATCGCCCCTCCTTGGGCGACGAATCTGGGCCGATCCTCCTTAACTTGACGCGCATGCCTGAAGGGGCGGCACAAGGTGGCTGGGATTTCACACGTCCCGCACATCAATCTTCCCCGTCACGGCGGCGGAGATGAGGGCACTGCGGCGCTCCTTGAGCAACTCGATGCCTCGCTCCGCCTTCGCCTTCAATTGGTCGATCTTCCCGCATTTGTCGTCGAGGTGCGCGACGATGGCGCGTTGCTCGGAGAGGGGTGGAACTGGGATGAAGACTTCTTTCAGAGAGTCCGAGTAAATCACCTCAATTGTGGTGGCGTTGCTCATAATTTTGAGTTGCTCCAGAACCAATCCGCTTTGCTCTATCAATACTTGGAGGTAATCTCGGGACAGAGTATCCGAAGGTTGCACGCGAATTAGGCAGGGATGCAATATCCCTCTGTCCGCTCCAACTGGCAGAATTGCGCACCGCCCGATAGTGCCGCGTGTTGTCACAAGAACATCGAGCGGTTCAACCTCGAAGGCTCGTAGTTCGTCAAATTTTTGTTCCGTTATGTAGAATCCCCCCCCCGAAAAGTCTGCGTCGATGACGCTTCTCTGGTTATAGACTTTGATGGTTCCTTCCATCATGTCGGAACTCTTTAAATGGCTGCCAAATGGGCCTGTTTTGATAGCTCCTTTTCGATTTCTAAGCTTCTGCTTCATTCGAGCAACAACCCAATGTTCCGGCACGTCCCCAAGCCATTCGATGCCGGAGGGTTTAAGGTTGGCGGTGGGGTCGAGGCCGCGGGTGACGGCGTGGCTGATGAGGGCCTGGCGCTTTTCCTTGAGCAACTCGATCAACCGCTGCTGCTTCGCCTGCAAGGCATCCAGCTTGCCACACTCCCGGTCGAGGAAGGCCGCGATCTGGATTTGCTCGGGGAGGGGCGGAACTGGAATCGGGATTTGCCCGAATTGCTCGTAGCTAATACTTTTACCTTCCCGGATTCCATCAGTTCCAGCTTGCAACGCTGCGATGTATTGACGGCATTTCAAAAGCTGGGCACAATACCGGGGCGCAATCGGGCGTTTGCTACGGAGAACGGTGTATGCCGGACTAACGCAACCTGGATACGCGCTGTGTTCAATCCCTCCTTGAAAGCTGCGGAGACTGATAACGAAATCGTCCTCCTCGACGTGCTTAAAGCTTCCAATCCCGCCAAGGGCCAAGACAACCTTTTGGTCCTCTTGTTCCATGAAAAGTGCCTGGGGAATCACACCATACTTTTGAGTTGCGGAAAGCTGGGCGTCGGCTGGGCGAGCGGGATCTCGACGTTGCTCGAAAATACGCCGACCCGGCAAATGCTCCCACATCTCCGGCACATCCCCGAGCCACTCCACGCCGGAATCCTTGGTTTTCGGATAAGGTCGGTAGTTGCTCATCGGTTTGGCCGCCCTTTCAGGGCTGGTTGGGATTGGGGTGCGCTGGACCCAGGGCGATGCCCTGGGCTGGCTTGAATTGCCCCGTTGGGGCACAGACCGTCCGCCCCGAAGGGGCATCCCAAGATAGCGAAGGGCAACGCCCTGGATTTGGTTTTCGGATAAGGTCGGTAGGCGCTCATGGGTTCACCTCCTGCCAGAGCGCTTGTTGTTGCCAGTCGTTGGGGAAACCCATGGGGTGGATGATGGCGGCGGGCAGGATGCCCGCGCCACGTGGCCCGGGCATTCTGCCCGGAGCCTTTTCCATAGTGCATCGAAGTGAAGAACGGAAGCGATTCATGGGCGGGCGGTGGTGACGGTGCGCACAGCGCGGAGAGTGTGACCGGCAGCGAGGGTTTCCTCGATGAAGGCGAGGAAGCCACCGGCGGGGTGGCAGGGGATGACGTCGAAGGGGATCAGAATGTCTCCAGCGCGGACAACGTTCTTGTCGTGGGCATCGAAGATTCCGAGGTTGTCGGCGGCGCGGTAATAGGCGCTGTCGGTGATTTTTCCGAAGCCGAACGAGGCGAACCAAGCATCGATCTCCGCAGTGGTGACGGGGACGATCTCGAAGCGGGGCTGGGAGGTGACGATGGACATTTCATCGCCGGGCTGGACGATGACGCCTTCGAGGGCGTTGAGGCCGGGGACGAGGAAGTTCTGGAGGTGGAGTCGCTCCAGGTATTCCAGCGGGGTAGCGTCCCATAGGTGGAAGCGGCGGGCGTCTTCAGCGGAAGAGACGAGGGCCAGCTCGATGCCGGGACTGAAGCCAAAGACGCCATTGCGGGTGACCTTGATCACGCGTTCTCCCTCGTCATAAATATCGTGCTCCTGCCCGCCGCGCGTCAGCCTGGAATTGATGGCTGCCGCGTTCAGCAGCAGACCCAGACGGTCTGCCCATTCACGGAGACCGGCTTCCTGCCGGGCGAGCGGGGGCGGCCCAAGTGCTGCTCCACCTGCTGAAGAAATTCCTCGGAGGTGATCGAGCGCCGAGAGGACAAGATCCGCTCCATCTGCTCCACGCTGATGAGCGGGCGGATGGGGGATTTCTGAGTCTGGCTCGTTTTCACTGGGCATGAGGGTAGGGCGGAAATGGGTGGCTTGCAAGCTGGGTTTTGAGGGAGTGCAAAGCGTTCAAGGAGGGGCGAAACGTGTTCGCCCATGTCCATAAGAGGACCATGAGGTGAGCGGATGCGCGGTGCATTGGCTTTCCATGGGCACGGCGGACACGTTCCGCCGCTCCTTGGGTGCCACGCTCATGCGCCTGCCACCTCCTGAAGCAGGGCTTGGATTTCGCCGGTGACTGTGGCGAGTTCGGTGTCGATGGCGTCGAGCTGGCGCGGCGGGTTGTAGGTGTAGAAGTGGCGGTTGAAGGGAATTTCGTAACCGATGCTGCCGATTTCGCCGTCCTTGTCGTCGCGCTTGGATTCATCGATCCACGCCAGCGGCACATGCGGCGTGACCTCGCGGGCGAAGTATTCCCGGATGTCTTCGCCGAGCGGGACGTTCTCATTGTCGCGCAGATCGGGATTCGGCTCGGTGTTGCCCTTGGCGTCCTTGCAGATTTCCGCGTCGTCGTCGTGCTCGCCGAGGTGTTTTTGGA
>JANOZJ010000121.1:0-13406 GCA_031429315.1 Akkermansiaceae bacterium | reverse complement strand
TTGGCGAAAGCGGAGGAAGAGATTGCGCACGGTGTCAGTGCCGGGGAAACGCTCGATGCCCAGCAGAGCGTGGAGGACCTTGTCCGCTCGAAGCCAGTCGGTGTGGGCGAGGCGGCGGGCTCCGGCTACCACGGAGATCATGAAGGCCACAAGGGTTTGAGCCGGCGGGATGGCGTTGGGGCTGTTGTAGGTGAAGGGCATCAAGCCGCTGATTTGCCCAGCCAGACCGATTCGCTCGAAGAAAGCGATGAGGCTGACAAGGCCGCCGAATGGGGTGATGGGCTTCGCGGTGGAGGTGAGCCGGACTTGCCGTCCGGGGAAGACGGGGTTACAAGAATTTTGCATCGTTTGGTGAAGGGGTGTGGTGTGCGGTTATTCGACACAATCCTTCTACCACATGACCTGTAGCCAAACGATGCTCTATCCAACTTCGGATTTCGGGTTCAATGCTTGTTAGTCGGGACTGATACCATTTCCAAGCCGTCCGAAGCAGGCGGGCGAGCCTGTTAGGGCGCCATCTCGCCTGACGAACCCCGTCGATGCGCCAGCCTCGTCAGTTAGTCGAGTCGAAGCTGCTGAGGCTGTTGATCGCCAGCTTCTTTACGCTGTGCGGCACCTTCACCAGCACCACACCCGAGGTGCTGCCTTCGGCGTCCGTGGCGGTAAAGTGGATTCGATAGACCCGCCCGTCGCCGGTGCCCGAGCGCTCGGCGCGCAGGAGGAACGTGCCGTCGGCGTTGATGATTGCATCAGTCGCCATGTCGCCGTCGCCGAGGCCGTTGGTCGGCTCATCCTGCGTGATTTTTGTGATGGTGATCGTCGCGTTGTTGTTCAGATCGGTCACGCCGGTGATGGATACGGCCACCATCTGATGGTTAGGCGGCCAGAGGCTGGCCACGCTCGGCTGCGCGGCGGTGGCGAGCGGCGGGTCGTTGATGTTTTGTACGTGGACGATCACGCGGGCGGTCGCGATGCCTTCGTACCCGTCGTCCACCGTCAGCTCGAACTCGAAGTCCGCGCCACCGACGTTCACCCACGGAGCGGTGAAGCCCGGCGTCGCCGTCAAGGCTCCGGTGAGCGTCACGGTCTGGGGGCCGACCTGCGTCCATGAATACGTGAGCGTGTCGCTGTCTGGGTCACTGCTCGTCGTGCCGTTCAGCGTCACCGCGGCCTGTTCGTTCACGGTCTGGCCCGTGCCGGTGCGGGCGATGGGCGGGTTGTTCGTGTTGGTGATCTCCACCGTCACGCGACTGCGCACACTATCGAGGGCGTAGCCGGGAGCGGGCGCATCGGGCGGGAAGCCGTCATCCACGCGCAGCTCGAATAGCAGCGTCGCGATCACGCCGGCCGCGCCGTTCGAGCCGCCGGTCAGGGTGGTGAAGGTCGGGTTCTTCGTGTCGTCGCCGGTGAGCGTCACCATGGGCGCTCCGTTGTCGATCTGCACCCAGTGGTAGGTGAAGACATCGTTGTCTATGTCGAAGCTTGCCTCCCCGTGCAGCGTCACCGGCGAGCCTTCGGCGATGGATTGATCGGTGCCCGCGTCGGCCACCGGCGCGTGGTTCATATTCACTACCGAGACACTCACCGTATCCACCGACGTCGAGCCGACGGAGGTCACCGTCAGTTGGAAAGTCAGTGTCGCCCCACCGATCGCCACGGTCGGCGCGATGAAGGTCGGTGCCGCGGTAGTCGCGCCCGTGAGCGCCACGAGATAGTCGCCCGGCGTGAGCTGCACCCAGGCATAGCCGAGCGAACCGTCGTTCGGAGCACTCGCGCTGCCATCGAGCGCGACCGCCTGCCCTTCGTTCACGCCGAAGTCAGAGCCAGCGTCGGCGGCGAGCACGGAGTAGCTAATCACCGTCTCCACCAGCCCGGAGCTGCCGTTGAAGTAGCCGCCGGTGGTGCGGCCGCGGGCGCGGAGTTGGCCGCTGCCGGGGAGCGAGAGGCCGGTAAGCTGCCAGTTGGCCGTGGTGGCGACGCGGGTGCCGTTGCCCAGCGGGGTCCAGGTCGCGCCGCTGTCCGTGCTTTGCTCGAAGGTCACCTGCGAGATTTCCGGGGTGCTGCCGCCGCGGGTCCAGGTGACATGGGTCGCGTCGGGCGCGCTCAGCGTCTGGGTCGCGGCGTCATTGAGCAGCCGGGCGAACTTATGGCGAGGGGTGGCCGTGCCCGCGCCGTTGGGCCGGAGTGTGGTGAAGTCACCGCCGAGCTGCAGCTTCCCATCCGCCTGCAACGCCACGGTATAGACGAAGCTGTTCGCCCTGGGATCGAAGCCGCTATCGAGCGTCCCGTCCGCATTCACCCGCGCGATGAACTGGCGCACGATGGGCGTGCCCGCGCCGTTGGGCAGGTTGGTGAACTGACCTCCAAGCAGTAGCTTCCCATCCGCCTGCACCGCCACGCTATGGACGCTTCCGTTCGGCTTGGGATCGAAGCCGGGGTCGAGCGTGCCGTCGGCATTCACCCGCGCGATATTATTGCGCGCGGTGGCCGTGCCCGCGCCGTTGGGTTGGAGTGTGCTGAAGAAGCCGCCGAGCAACACCTTGCCATCCGCCTGCACCGCCACGTTATGGACGCTTCCGTTCACCTTAGGATCGAAGCCCATGTCCAGCGTGCCGTCGGCATTCACCCGCGCGATGCGCTGGCGCGCGGTGGTCGCGCCCGCGCCGTTGGGCTGGAGCGTGGTGAAGTGGCCGCCGAGCAGCACCTTGCCATCCTCCTGCACCGCCAAAGTATAGACGTAGTCGTTCGGCTTTGGATCGAAGCCGGTGTCCAGCGTGCCGTCGGCATTCACCCGCGCGATGTATTGGCGCCTGATGGCAGCGCCCGCGCCGTTGGGCTGGAGTGTGGTGAAGTAGCCGCCGAGCAGCACCTTGCCATCCGCCTGCACCGCTATGCTCAAAACGCCGCTGTCCGGCTTGGGGGGATCGAAGCCCATGTCCAGCGTCCCGTCGGCATTGAGCCGCACGATGCTGTTTTGACGCGCGGTGGCCGCGGCCGCACCGTTGGGCTGGAACGTGGTAAAGCCGCCGCCGATTAGCACCTTCCCATCCGCCTGCACCGCCAAAGCTTGGATGACGCCGTCTGGCTTGGGATCGAAGCCCATGTCCAGTGTGCCGTCGGCATTGAGCCGGGCGATACGGTTGCGCGGCACGCCGAGCACCGAGGTGAAGTATCCCACGATGATGGTCTTCCCATCCGGCTGCACCGCCGAGCCCATGACGGAGCCGCCGACAAGCGCCGCATTGAGCGGATCGAGATCCCCTGGTGCCGCGCGGGCAGGGCCGCTGGCGAAGAGCGTGAAAAGGGTGGCGAGTAGGGCGAGGAGACGGGTGGTTTTCATTGTGGTGATGCGACGGGGTTCCAAATAACAGACATTGGGCATAAGATCAGCCGATGAAGGCGCGGTTGGCGGGGAGTTGGAACTCGCGGCGGATGGGGGAGTTGGCGGGGTCGGAGGTCATTGGGGTAAATGCTGAAAAGCTGAAATACTGAGAATCTGAAAGTGAGAGGAGCGACGGTGCCGCCGTTGGTGGAGAGGGAGGGGCGGGCGGGTTTCGGTGATTTTGGGGAGTTTGTCGGTGGTGGTTTTGTCGTGGATCGTCTGGCCCCAGCCTTCGAGCAGGGCGCGGCTGTGGTGGATCTTGAGGCCGATGCCGTATCCGGCGAGGTACCAAGGAGCGGCGGAGCATGTCCGCCGATGAGGATGGATGGCCGATGCTTGGAGCATAGCTCATTCCGTCGTCCGGTCATCCGCGATGGGCGAACGCGTTTCGCCCATCCTTGGGGGAGGGCGGTGCGCGATGTGGCGGAGCTGGGCATGGCGGGGAGGAACCCGTGATTTCATTAGATCGATCACGATTGCTGCTAAGCTGAGTACCGGTGCCTTTGTGGGAAGCAGAAAATGCGGGGCGGAAGCAGAATGCCGAAAAGGTGAGTGTTTAGAAAAGGCGGACCTTTGACGGACATTTTCCATCGTCACGCATTCGCGATCCATTCACCAGACCGCCCGGAGGTCGGTCCCTGCCCGGCGGTCGCCGGAATATCCGTTTGACGCCCATGGGCGCGGTCGCCACCCTGACGCTGATGAATTTCCAACCGATGAAACCTGCTCCTCCGCTCTCGTGACCGGCGGCCGCGTGATGAAGTGGAACTACCCACAGGAGTTGCCGGTGGTCGAGCACCGGGAGGAAATCCTTGCCGCCATCCGGGCGCATCCGGTGGTGGTCGTCGTCAGCGAAACGGGGTCCGGGAAAACCACCCAGCTCCCGAAAATGGTCGCCGAAGCGCTCGGCGTCGATGGCGGCCGGATCGGCTGCACCCAGCCGCGGCGGATCGCGGCGGCCAGCGTTTCGAAACGCGTGGCGGAGGAACTCCAGGTCCCGCTCGGCGACTACGTCGGCTATCAGGTGCGCTTCGAGGACAAGACAACGCGGGAAACGCGGATCAAGTTCATGACCGACGGCATCCTGTTAGCCGAGACCCAGGGCGACCGCGATCTGCAACAATACGAAGCGCTGATCCTCGACGAAGCCCACGAGCGCTCGCTCAACATCGACTTCCTGCTAGGCTACGTGAAGCGTCTGCTCGAACGCCGCAAGGACCTTAAGCTCGTCATTTCATCTGCTACGTTAGACGCGGGTGCCTTTGCCGAATTTTTCTCGAACAACGGCGTGCCCGCGCCGGTGATTGTGGCTCCGGGCCGGATGTTTCCCGTCGCGGAATTTTTCCTGCCGCCCTTCGACGACGAAGATCTGCCGCAACACGTCGCCCGCGCCGTGGACTATCTCGGCGATGTCGAACCGAATGGCGACGTCCTGATTTTCCTCCCCGGCGAGCGGGAGATCCGCGAGTGCGCCGATGCGCTCGAAGGCCGCCAATACCGCGGCACCGAAGTGTTGCCGCTGTTCGCCCGGCTTGGGCTAGGCGACCAGCAGCGCGTTTTCAATCCCGGCAACAAGCGCCGCCTGATCCTCGCCACCAACGTCGCGGAGACATCTCTAACGATTCCTCGGATCGCCTGCGTGATCGATTCCGGCGTGGCTCGCGTTAGCCGCTGGAGTCCGGGGAAGGGCGTGCAGCGCTTGCAAGTCGAGCCTGTCAGCCAGGCCAGCGCCCGCCAACGCAAAGGCCGCTGTGGTCGTGTTAGGGATGGCGTGTGCGTGCGGCTTTACGAAGAAGCCGAACTTACCGAGCGGCCGGAATTCACCGATCCGGAGATCCGCCGCAGTTCGTTGGCAGGCGTGATCCTGCGGATGAAAGCGCTCGCCCTGCCGGAGATCGACGAGTTTCCGTTTCTCGATCCACCGTCGCCGAAAGCCGTCTCGGAAGGCTACCGCACGCTGCGCGAAGTCAACGCGCTCGATAAGGAAAAGCGCCTAACCGACTACGGCCGCCAGATGTCACGCCTGCCGGTCGATCCGCGGTTAGGGCGGATGTTGATTGAGGCCCGCAAGGAGCATTGTCTCGCCGAGGTCCTGCCGATCGTCGCCGCGTTAGAGTCCAGCGATCCCCGCGAACGCCCGGCGGAAAAGACCCGGGAGGCGGACGCCGCACACGCCCGATGGAAGGACGGCGACAGCGATTTCATTTCACTCCTTCGGCTCTGGAACGATTTAGGAAAATTCCGCGACAACCGCGGCCGCTGGCAGCGCAACGCCCTGCGGAAATTCTGCGGCCCCGCCTTCCTCAACGCCCGCCGCGTGATGGAATGGGCGAACGTCCGCGACGAACTCGCCGATCTGTTGGAGCGCGAGTGGAAGCTCAAGCTCGGCGAAATCGGCAACGATCTATCCGGCGCGGGTGCCTACGCCACCATTCACAAGGCGCTTCTATCAGGCGTGCCAAGGCAGTTCGGCGTGTGGGACCGAGAGTCGAAATCCTACCGCAGCGCGAACGGCGGTTTCTTCGCGGTGTTTCCCGGCTCCGGCCTGTTTTCCCTGCCGAAACGGTTCGAATGGGTGATGGGCATGGAGCTGGTGGAAACCTCGCGGTTGTGGGCGCGGCGGGTTGCCAGGATCGATCCGGAATGGGTCGAGCAGGTCGCGCCGCACCTGTGCAAGAGCAAGTATGGCGAGGCGCATTGGGACGAAAACCAGGGCGCGGTCTATGGCAAGGAAACCGTGATTTGCGGCGGCTTACCGGTGGTCGCCGGACGGCGCGTCCACTATGGCCGCGTCGATCCCAAGGCTGCTAGAGGGATTTTCCTGCGGGAAGGAATCATCGGCAACGGCATGAGGAAGCGCTGCAAGTTTCTCGATCACGTCACCGAGATGCGGACGGAGATCGAAGCCATCGAGCAGAAGCTGCGTCGCCCCGGTGGTCTGTGGAGTAACGAGGCGGTGCTGCGTTTTTACGAGGACCGCATCCCCGAGGACATCAACACTGCCGCGGCCTTCCACAAGTGGCTGGAGAAAAACGAGGATGTCTTGATGTTAGGCGTGGCCGATGTGGTGGACGAGGATCTGGCATATCTCGGGCTCGATGCGTTTCCCGACACGCTGACACACGCCGACGCGGAGTATTCGCTCTACTATCATGCCGCGCAGGGCGAGCGCGACGATGGCGTCACCCTCGGCGTCCACGTCGATCAACTTCCGAAACTGCCCGACTGGCTGCCCGGCTGGGGCGTCGATGGCAACCTCCGCGAGCGCGCGGAAATCCTCCTGCGCTCGTTGCCGAAAGACTACCGCCGCGTCTGCCAGCCGATCGGTCCCGCCGCCGAAAGTTTTGCGGAACTCTGGAGCTTCGCGCCCAAGGACCGCTCGATCTATCAGGCGCTAGCCGAACACGTCAAGGATCGCAACGGGGCTTATGTGCCCGTTGGCGAATACGATGTGAGCAAGCTCCCGCCCGAACTCGTCACCAAGATCTGGGTATGCGATGACGATGCCGAGGAGCTCGCGATGGGTGACGATGTGGCCATCCTGAAGCTCCAACTCGCCGACCGTATGCGGATCCGTTTCGAAGCTGCGGCGAACGCCGATGTCGAGCGCAAGGGCATCAGCTCGTGGGATGGCGAGAGCCTGCCTGAGGTCGTCATGACTCCCGGCGGCGCGGCCTATCCGGCGCTGGTGGACGAGGGGAAGACAGTCGGTGTTAGAGCCTTCACCAGCGCCGCGCTTGCCGCCGAATCCCACCGCGCTGGCGGTGCGCGACTGCTGTGGCTCGCACACCAGGATCAAGTTGCCTACTTGAAGAAGAAATTCCCGTTAGGCCTCATGGCCAAGGTCGAGTTGCCGCGCCTCGGCGTGGGCGGCACGTCGTTGGACACGCTCATCTTGTTAGCCGCGGAAGGTGCGGCAGGAAGTGTTTTTTCTCGCTCGCCGGATCAATTCAGCGTCCTGAAAGAGCAGGCGAGGGGACGTTGGTATGACGCCGCCGCCGTCATCGGCAAGTCGATGGACGAGATCCTCGAAATCCTGCCGGAGATCCAACGCTGGGTCGCCGCCAACCGCACGGACCGCAACCTCGGTGAGATCGCGGAGGACATTGAGGAACAACTCGCGTGGCTGTTCCGCAAGGATTTCGCCTGGTGTGCGGGCTTTGGCAACCTGCGTGAATACCCGCGCCGCTTGCGGGCGATCCGTTCGCGGTTAGGCCGGTTGTCGTCGTTGCCCATCGTCAAGGATTTGGAAAAGATGGACCGCTTCCGCCGCCTGTGGCAGCCGTGGTTCCAACTTCTAACCGCCGAGCCGGAGGCTCCCGCGCTCTGGCCCGCCGGCTGGGCGTTGGAGGAATTCCGCATCTCGCTTTTTGCCCCGGACATCCCGCTGCTCGGCAAGGTTTCCGAGAAGCGGATTGAGGTGATGATTTTTGGTTAATGTCGATAAACTGATGTGATGGCTAGGTTCACCTCCCCACCGGCATGGTGAGCTGGTGGCCGAGGGTTTTGTGGATGGGGCGGTGGATTTCAGCCAGCCATCATCAAAATGATGCGAAATTTTATTTGAATTGATGGGAAATGAGGATACGCTGCGGCATGAGAATCACAGTGGATATCGAAGATGACGTCCTGGCCGAGTTACTGAAAATCACCGGGGACAAGAATAAGAGTCCAGCGGTGGCGCGGGCGGTCACTGAGTTTGTGCGCCGCAAACAAGCACGGGAATTCGGGCGGATGATCCGGGAAGGCGTTTTCGACTACCCAGCCCCGGCGGTAGATGCGGCGGGTTTTGATTTGGCCAATCCGGTCCCACCCCTCTACCAGGACTGAGTCGCCATGGTACTTGTGGATTCATCCGCCTGGATCGAGAGCCTCCGCCGGAATGGCGACATGAGGGTGAAACTTGCCGTGGAAGGACTGCTGGAAGCTTATGAGGCCCAATGGTGCTCACCGGTCCGTCTGGAAGTCCTCGGCGGTGCTCGTTTGGAGGAACGGGCGCTTCTCGGGAAACGCTTTTCGGTCATTCCTTACCGCCAGTGCCGCGAGGACGACTGGGACCGCGCCGTCGCCCTCGCCTGGCGGATCCGTGGAAAAGGCCTCACCGTCCCATGGCTCGATGTCCTCATCGCCGCCATCGCCATCCACGATGGGGCGCGGCTCTATGCCATCGACGCGCATTTTCAGGAAATCGCCAAACACTCCGGCCTCCTGCTCTACCGGCCGGGGTATGGCGGGAGTTTCAATGATGTGGATGACGGCTGAGTGCGGTCCGGCCGGGGTGCGCTCTTCGCCCCGGCCGTCCCATTGTTAGAGGAGGTTTCGAGAAACGGCCCGCTCAGTCCGCCAACTCGCGGATCCACACGTTGCGGAAACGGACGGGGTTGCCGTGGTCTTGGAAAGCGAGCGGAAGCTTGTCGGGGTGTGCCTTGTATTCGGTGGCGCAATGCGGCCCATTCCAGCCGGTGCCGCCACTGAGGACGGTGTGATCCTGGGTGAGCACGCCATTGTGGAACACGGTGAAGGTCGCCCGGCGGGTGACTTTGCCAGCTTGGTCGAAGAGCGGGCGGTGGAAAACGATGTCATAGCTTTGCCACTCGCCGGGCTTGCGGCAGACGTTGACCATGGGCTTTTTCCGGCCGTAAAGAGCACTGGCCTGGCCATCGGCGTAAGTCACGTTGTCGTAGCTGTCGAGCACCTGCACTTCGTAGGTGTTCATGAGAAACAGGCCGCTGTTACCGCGCCCCTGGCCGTCGCCTTCCGGCTTGGCCGGCGAGGCCCATTCGACATGAAGCTGGCAGGAGCCAAAATTCTGCTTGGTCTGGATGTAGCCGGCTTTTTTGACCGATTCGAGCGCGCCATCGACCACCTTCCAACCGCTGGGAGCGCCTTTGGTATCGGTCCAGTTCTCCGTTAGAGCTTTGTCGCTGCCATCGAAGAGAACGATCGCGTCGGCAGGCGGGGCAAAGAACGCGGCGGGCGAACCCGGGGTGACGACCGGCGGAGCGGGCTGTTTGGTGACATCGGTTTCGTGGACCCCGATGCCGTCGATATACATGTAGGGGACATCCTTGCCATCGGCTGCCTTCTTGGTCTCGGTGGTGATCACCGGTTGGCTCATGTCGTCATGACCGACGCTAACCGGAGTGGCGGCGGCGATCGTTAGGGCGGTCAGTGCCAGCGAAAAGCGGGCTGGGAATCGTGTCGTGCGTGTTTTCATCTTTGTGGCAAAAGGATTGATGGGATCGTCCCGGACGTCAACAAGATCGCTGTATTGATCCTTGCCGCCGGGGTCGTGGAATCCAAGGTTGGCATCGAAGACGGGTGCGAATTCAGGATCTCCGTGGAGCGGACTCTGAAGGCGCGGCCGAAGTTTTTGAAGCGAAAGCATATCTAGAGCTTGTCTCAGAACCGGCATTCCGTTGCTGGATGGGGCTTTGCGCGCGGAAAAAGAAGGCATGAGAGCCTAAAAAGACTCCCATGCCCCAAATTCGGTGGCTATGATTTTAATATCACAACTAACCAAGCACCGAACCGTGGCCACCTTCACCTACCAACCCTCCCTTCGGCCTGCCCGGACCTATCAGCTTCGATGACGTATATTTCTACAGTACCTGCATAAAGATGGCCGCCAAGGGTCGGGCCGCAAACGGCAGGAAACAGCGCAAGAAAGTGCTGCGCGAAATGAAGTCATTGGAAAAACGCATCGCCGATCACGCCAAGGCGCATCTCACTGCGCTCAAGACCCGCCGGGACGAAACCGCACTCAGCGAAGCCCTGGCAAAGCAGATCATCGGGCGCATGAAAGGCGTGTTAGATCAACTCCCCGCCGCCATCAAACAAGCCCACGAGTGCATCATCGGCGGACGCCGAATTGCCAATGCCATTCGGGTGAGTGTGCAAAAATTGACAAAATCTGTGAGTTCACGGCTTGGTGGCGACGACTTTGCCGTCTTTCCATGAGAGGAGCGGCATGTTCCAACGCTTGTGCTCGGCGCGAAGTTCCTTGGCCATGAGTTTGGCGGCGGCTTGGCCGCGGGCGATGAATGCGGGTTGCTCCTTGGCGACGCGGGCTGATGGATCGGTCTTAGTCGGTTTCATGGGAGTAGAAATTTGCTAACCTCCGGAAGGCTGGAGTTTGCAGAGTCGAAAAGCAAGGCGGCAGGCTGGATACTGTTGTCTCGAAACGTCCACGAGTCGGCGAGCGGAGCGTAGAGATTCTGGAAATGGGCGAGACTCCGGGAAATCGTCTTTTCACGTCGGCGTCGGGGATGGCATGACCGCCTTTTTTGACGCGCTGGGCGATACGACGAATGGCAAGCGAGGGAGATGGCAGCCAGAGGTAGTGGATTTCAACCTGGTAGCCGAGGGATTTTGCCCGCTGGAGAAGACGGGTGTAAGAGGTGCCGCTGAGCGTGCTTTCGAGGCCGAACGTTTCGCTTGCGGTGAGGCAACCGTCGATTTCGTGGAGGAGGAGTTTGCCTGCCTTGACCGCGATTTTCCGTGGATTGAGCGGGGAGAGTCCGCAGGCGATTTCGTCGGCGTTGAGGAAGCGGGGAATGGGATCGAGCTGGGTGAGGTAGGCGCGGGCGAAGGTGGTCTTGCCCGCGCCATTGCACCCGGCGAAGAGGTAGAGGGTGGGAGGGAGAGCGGGCATGGCGGGGAAGACTGGGAGCGAGACGCTCCCGGCACGGTCTGCGGCGAGACGCCCAATACTGTCATTTTAGTTCCAAAAGATCAGAAGAATTCAACCACAGATGGACAGGATGAACGCAGATGAAGAGGATGAAAACGCAGTCTTTATCTGTGTCTTTCATCTGCGTCCATCTGAGTTCATCTGCGGTTAAAAATTCTTAAACTGACAGCATTGGGCGAGACGCCGCAGCCACGGGATGTCGCTTCTCCTAACAACAACCCGCTGGCGAGCAGCAGGCTGGGCTGGCGGGGAGCGAACCGTCGGTTTGCGGGGCTTCCATCGATGGGTTGGGCTCGAGGGTTTCGAGGCCGAGCTTTTTCAGGAGTTCGCGGTCTTGGCCGGCTTCGGGATTCGAGGCGGTTAGAAGTTTGTCGCCGTAGAAGATCGAGTTCGCGCCGGCGTAGAAGCAGAGGGCCTGGGTCTCGTCGGAGAGACGGGTGCGGCCGGCGGAGAGGCGGACTTTGGCGGCGGGGACGGCGATGCGGGTGCAGGCGATCATGCGGACGAGGTCGAAGGGATCGACCTGCGGGTTGTTTGCCAGCGGGGTGCCGGGCATGGGCATGAGGGAGTTGATCGGCACGCTTTCCGGCTGAGGATTGAAGTTGGAAATGATTTCCAACAGGCGGAGGCGGTCGGTGATGGTTTCGCTGATGCCGAGGATGCCGCCGCAGCATACGGACATGCCGGCGTCCTGGACGTTGCGGATGGTGCGCAGCCGGTCCTCGTAGGTGTGCGAGGTAACGATGTTAGGATAATGCTCGGGCGAGGTGTCGAGGTTGTGGTTGTAGGCGGTGACGCCGGCTTGCTTGAGGGTGACGGCTTCGTCTGGGCCGAGCTCGCCGAGGGTGACGCAGACTTCCATGCCGAGCGAGGAGACTTCCTTGACGATCTCGACGACTTGGTTGAAGCGCTCGGTGCCGCCCCTAACACCTCGCCAGGCGGCTCCCATGCAGAAGCGGGTGGAGCCGTTCTCACGGGCGGCGCGGGCGCTTTCCATGACGGTTTCCTTGGAGAGGAGACGCTCGTTTTTCAACTCCGTCTCGTAGCGGGCGGACTGGGTGCAGTAGGCGCAATCTTCCGAACATCCGCCGGTCTTGATGGAGAGCAGCGTGCAGAGCTGGATCTTTCCGTCCGGGAAACTGGTCTCATGGACTGCGTGGGCGCGCGTGAGCAGATCGAAAAACGGCAGGGCGTGGAGTTCTTGGAGTTCGGCGAGGGTCATGGAAGAGGGATCGGGGATCGGGGCTCGGGGATGATATTCTCTATCAACTATCAACCATCATCTATCAACTTCTTCACCTTACCCACGAGCCTTTGACCACCGGCAGGGTGCCTTGGCCGACATTGGTGTAGGTGGTGGGTCCGCGGGCACCTTCGAGGGCGACGCCGGTGGCGTTTTTCCAGACTTTGCTCATGCTCTCGCCGGTGTGGCAGCCCCAGCTTTTGCAGTAGGCGTTAGGCGAGAAAATGGAGGCCTTGATGCGCGACAGATCCTTTTCATGAAGCCAGGCGGTGGAAACGGCCATGATGTCATTGCCGTAGTCGAACATGAACGCGTAGCGGTTCGAGTGACCGAAAAAATCGAAGGTCTCGACGGAGCCGCGCGGCCGGGAATTGAGGGTTTGGATAAAACTTCCCGAGCTGTTGAACCAGATCAGCGAGACCCGGCGCTCGGCGGCCAGCTTGGAAATCCAGGTGGTGTAGGGCTTGCCGTCCTCACGACCGCGGGTCTGGTAGCCTGGCTGATAGACCAGCCAGACGATCGGCGCGTTAGAGCCGTAGGCCTTGCGGATTTCCGCCATGCGGAGGGTCGAGGCACGGACGAAATTCGCCCACCAGCGGTCGTGCTGGTCATCGGTCACGCGCAGGTTTTCCCATTTCCGCAAGGCGGGTCCGCCGGTGACGACGACGTGGTCGGCGTGGCTCCAGGTGGTGAGGAGGAGGACGGCGATGGCGATGGTGCGGATGAGTGCGGACATGGGAATGTATGAATGAATGAATGCCAGGGACAGGAGTGTCCCTGCTCCTTATGCGGAGCCGCTGCGGATGATTTCGAGGAAACTTTGCGGCTCGAGCGCGGCACCGCCGATGAGCGCGCCGTCGATGTCCGGGCAGGCCATCAGCTCGGCGGCGTTGCCGGGCTTGACGCTGCCACCGTATTGGATGCGGATCTTGGCGGCGGCGTCGGCCCCGTAAAGTTCGGCGATGACGGAGCGGACAAACGCATGGGCGTCCTGGGCTTGTTGCGAGCTGGCGGTGACGCCGGTGCCGATGGCCCAGACGGGTTCGTAAGCGATGACGGTTTCGCCGAGATCCTTCTCGGAAACGCCC
>JANOZJ010000120.1:0-36710 GCA_031429315.1 Akkermansiaceae bacterium | reverse complement strand
CACAACTACGCCATCGTGCCGATGCGCATCCAGCAGGACGCGATCCCCGGCCGCGAGATCCCGATGTGGTTCACCCCGGTCAAGACCCTAGAAACCTACGTCGTCTGCGCCCAGCTCTGCGGTGAAGGTCATGCCAACATGGTCGGTTCTATGGAAGTGATTCCATCGGCCGAGTATGACACCTGGTTCAAGGGCCAGACCGAAGGCGCTCTCAAGGCGAACACCCCGAAGCCGGAAGTGCCGGCGACCGCGAAAAACTAACCGATCTACGTGGCCGACATCACCGAGATCGAACGCGAGGACTTCCGCAACCTCCTCATCGAGATCGGCGAGACGCGGATCCCGTTCGGGAAATTCGGGATCAAGGCCTATCCGCCCGCCGGGGTGCCGATCATGGACCTGCCGGAAGTCTATCTGTTTTGGTTCAAGGAGCGCGGCTTTCCCAAGGGCCGGCTCGGCGAGTTGATGGCCCAAGTCTGCGAGATCAAGGAGGTGGGCATGGACTCGGTGTTCGATCCGATCCGGCGGGCCAAGGGAGGCCGCTTCAAGCTGCTGCCGACGAGACGCAAGTCGGTTGATTTCGAGTGATCCTCTAAAGCCGATTGAGAAACCCATCCTGTCCAGAACCGGTCCCATTCATGTTAGTCCGTGTAATCTAACACCGGAACAGCCTTCAGCCGTCAAGGCAGTTCCCGAATCCGCAGGCGGCGGAAATGGATGGGAGAACCTTCGCTTTCGAGGCAGATATAGCCGCCGGCGGGGTCGCAGGCGGTGCCGCCCGAGACTTCCTCGCCATTCACCCAGAGCCGCACCTCGCCGTTGATCGCACGGATGGCCGCTGCAAACGATGAGTTCGTCCTTCCACGTCCATGTGTCGGCGGCGCTGTTGACTTTGGTAAAGTCTTCTTGGGTCATCGCGCGCCAACCCGGTTGGGTGTCGTCGATGACTGGCTTCACCGGCTCGGCAGCGAGGCAGGTGGGAAAAATCAGGCAAGTAAACAGGAACAGTCGAACGCGAAAGGACATAGCGGAGGGTGTTGAGTTAACCGTTGAACGTCCAGCCGTCACGGTATTTGCGTTTGAGCAAGGCATTCGCTTCGGCGTGGTTTCTTTTCATAATGCCGGATCCAACAGGTGATCAGGGAACCGGCCCGACCGGCGGCATGTGCGGCGGGCGCTTCCACTGCATGAGCAGGTTCGCCGCGAGGATCAACGCCCCGCCTGTCACCAGCGTTTTGGAAATGGTTTCATTGCTATAACTGTTGCCAATGAATTCGCCTAGCAGCGCTGGCAGGAACAGCGCGAAGATGGCGGTGAAGACCGGCTCGATGGTGTAGATCAACCCCGCTTCGGTCGCCGAGACCCGCGGCTGCCAGATGTTCATGATCAGATAGCCTCCGACCGAGCAGAACAGGGACAGCGAGGCTATCAGAACTAACGCTTGAATCGATGCGCCTGCGGTGAAGCACACCGCCAAGGTGGGGGCTGCAAGCAGAGTCGGCGGCACGAGCAGGATGGCGATGCCGAGAAACATGACAAAGGTGACGGACAAGCCGCGGTTGCCCGCATAGCGCGAGTCTTCCAATGCGAGGATCTGGAAGGTGAATAGCAGGGCCGCAGCCAGGGTCTCGATTTCGCCGCGTCCGAGCTTGAGATGATCAGGTCGCAGTCTGGAGAGAATGGCCCCGCCGACCAGGACCATCAGGGTCGATAGCACCACCCGTGTAGCCGGGCGTTTTTTCAGCCGCAGGCAAGCCCACAGTGGCAGGATGATGCAATACGCTTGTGTTAGAAATGCCGAGGTGGACGCCTCGGTGTAGGCCAGCGCGTCGGCTTGGAGTGCCATGCCGGCCCCCCCCCAGAAAGCGAGGAGTAAGCCTTGACGGACTTCGTTGCGGGTCGGCCGTTTCCTTCCGATGGCGAAGGGCACCAGCATCAGCGCGGCGAGGCCGAACCTTGCCACCTGCATCCAAGCGGCGAGGAACTGGCTGGAAACACCCGGCAAGCGGGCGGTTTGCTCCAAGTGCAGTGCCTTGATCACCGGAAAACTAACACCCCACAGGATGCACGCGAGGATGAGGAGTAGAACCGGCATGACGGGTGAGAACGTTGCGGCGTTTCAGCGGTCCGGCAAGCCGGGAGATTCGTCCGCTTGCCTTTGCCGAAAGCCCCGCCAAACTCATGGGCATGAGTGGACCGAGGCACACGAGACGGCAATTCCTCGCGGCAGCGGGAGCGTGGCTTGGTGCGTCCGCGCTCGGGGCGGGGGACGACAAAACCAGGACGATCTCCATCTTCCACACGACCGACCTCCACGGCCACATCGTGCCGACGCAGACCTACGTCGGCCAGCCCGACGTCGGTGATTTCGCCCCCTGCGCGTCGTGCATCCGGCAGTGGCGGAGGGAAACGCAGGACTCGCTGCTGCTAGACATCGGCGACGTCTATCAGGGCACGGCGGAGAGTTTGATGAATGGCGGGAAACTGATGATCGGCTTGTTCAACCGCCTCGGCTACGACGCGTGGACGCTCGGAAACCATGATTTCGACTGGGGGCCGGAGCTGCTCGAAGCCAACCTCTCCCTCTCGAAATCCCCCGTTCTAACCGGCAATCTCAAACTCGGCGGCAAAACCCCCGGCTCGCTCGAAGGCGCGTGGCAAGGCGTGAAGCCGTGGACGATGAAAGAGGTCGGCGGATTCCGCATCGCCTTGATCGGGCTGGTCACTCCCGGGCTGCCCTACTGGCTGTCGCCGGAAACCTTGGCCGGCGTTTCCGCCACCGATCCGGCGGAGTCGCTCAAGCGCTCGATCGCCGAGGCGCGCTCGGCCAAGGCGGATGCCATCGTCGTCATGGGCCACATGGGCTGACGCATTGCGGATGATTTCGCCAACCCGCTGCGGGAAATGCTCAAGGCTAACAGCGGTGTGGATGTCCTGCTCGCCGGGCACACCCACTAGGACAAGCCGTCGTGGGAGACCGGCAGTGTGCTTTGTTCGCAAGCCAGCTACTACGGCATTCATTGCGGCCGGGTGGATCTAACGTTCGATCTGGATTCCCGCAAGCTCGGAACCGCCAAGGAGATCATCCCCGGAAAAGGCCGTGGCAGCCGGCTTGCCACGCTGTTCTGCGAGTTTTTCAGCGAAGCCCTCCAGCGGAACCAAACTCCGGTTGATGGCATTTTCCACGGCACCTTCGGCACCGGTGACGTCGCGGTTGGTGACATCACAGTCGCGGATTGTTGGAAAATGCTGCCCTACGAAAACCTGCTTTCCATTGTGGATGTTAGCGCCGCCGAGCTCATCGAAATCGTCCACGAGGATAGCAGGGAATACGTTTCGGACCGCACCCTCTGGCCCATCGAGCTGGAGTTGGACGAGAAGGGCAAGCCGAACCGTTTCCTCCACAAGGGCGAACCCGTGGCTGTGGACCGGCGGTTCAAGATCGGCCTCAACAGCTACGACGCCCAATCCGGCGGCCAAAAACTCATGCGCCTGCGGGAAATCGCCGCCAGCCCGACCGCCACACGCGTGACCACCAGGATCGACACCCGCAGCGCCCTGATCGACGGCATTCTCAACCGCAAGGAGATCGCGTGAACCTGTCCCTCAAGGAGCGTGGGCGTCTCGCCCACGAGTTTGTTGGAGGCCGGGACTGGTGGGCGAGACGTCCACGCTCCTTGAAAAATTTCACGCTTTCTTCATTGGCATTTCACGGGGACGGGCTCAAATCCAGCCATGCCCCGCGTCCTACTGGTGGAAGATGAACCCGCGATCGCCGACACGCTCGTGTACGCGCTCGGAACCGAGTGTTTCGAGGTCGTTCACGCCCTAACCGGCGCGGACGCGCTCGCCGCCGCCGGGCGGGAAACCTTCGATTTCGCCATCCTCGACATCGGCCTGCCCGACATGACCGGCCTTGATGTCTGCCGCCGCTTGCGGGAAACTTCTACGATTCCCGTCCTTTTTCTAACCGCCCGCGATGGCGAGGTGGATCGCATCCTCGGCCTAGAGCTCGGTGGCGACGACTACGTCACCAAACCGTTTTCCCCGCGGGAAATCGTCGCCCGCGTCCGGGCGATCCTGCGCCGGTCCCAGTCGCCGCCTTCCGCGCCGCCGACCAGCGGGGGAGCCGGGAAAATCCTGCACCACGACACCTCCGCGATGCGCATCCACTGCCATGGCGAGTTGCTCGATCTAACCGCCCACGAATACAAGCTGCTGCTCGTCCTGTTGGAGAAGCCCGGCCGCGTCTTCACCCGCGACCAACTGCTAGAGCACGCGTGGCAGGACCCCGGCGCCGTCACCGACCGGACCATCGACGCGCACGTCAAGTCGATCCGCGCCAAGTTGCGCTTGGTCCGCGTGGGGGCCGAGGACTTGATCCAGACCCGCCGCGGATTGGGCTATCTGCTTTCCCTGTAGTCCCATGCGTTTCACCCGGGTCACCCTGTTTTTCATCGCGTTCATCATCACGCTCGGGTTCTATCAACTCGCGCTCCATTTCCTGTCCGAGGTCGAGCCGCAGACGTTCCAAGCCACCGAGGAGGTCATGGTGGACACCGCAAACCTGCTGGCGGAAATCGTCGAGAAGGACGTCCGCGAGCAGGATTTTCGGGCCGACCAACTCCACGAGGCGTTCGCCGGCGCCCACGGGCGGGTGATCGAGGCGCGGATCTTCGAGCACATGAAGCGGAGCATCGGGATCCATGCTTATCTAACCGACGCGAAGGGCGTCGTGATCTTCGACTCCGACGGCGGCAAACGCGAGGGGCAGAATCTCGCCGCCAAGCTCGATGTGGCGCGGACCTTGTCCGGAGTTTACGGCGCGCGCAGCAGCCGGGACCAGGAGAACGACAACACCACCTCGGTGCTCTACGTCGGCGCGGCGGTGGGCGATCCGTCGAAACCGGACGGCGTGCTAACCGTTTACAAGCCGCAGGCCGACGTCCTGCCGCTGGTCCGCGAGCGTCGGCGCATCATCTACACCGCCTGCGGGTTGATCGGCGGCGGCATTCTGTTTCTCATCGGGGCCGTGTTTTTGTGGTTGTTTCATCCCATCGGGAAAATCACCGAATACGCCCGCGCCATCGAGCGCGGCGAACGGCCGCCGAAGCCCAAGATCGGCATCGGCCGCGAGGTCAACACGCTGGCGCACGCGCTCGATTCGATGCGCGACGTGCTCGAAGGCCGCCGCTACGCCGAGCGCTACATCCAGACCCTGACGCACGAAATGAAAAGCCCGCTAGCCGCCATCCGCGGCGCGGCGGAGCTGTTGGACGAGGAGATGCCGGTCGATGTTAGAAAGCGCTTTCTCGAAAACATCCGCGCGGAAACCGCCCGCA
This sequence comes from Akkermansiaceae bacterium, assembly GCA_031429315.1. Taxonomy (GTDB): domain Bacteria; phylum Verrucomicrobiota; class Verrucomicrobiia; order Verrucomicrobiales; family Akkermansiaceae; genus Luteolibacter. The sequence goes on along the minus strand of JANOZJ010000120.1, from coordinate 31,368 downwards.
GCGAGCGGCTCATCAACCGCCTGTTGGAACTCGCCGCCATCGAGGGCCGCGCCAGCCTGGAGGAGCCCGAGGAACTCGATTTCCACGCCATCGTCGCCCGCGCGATCGACCAGGCGCGCCCGTTGGCCGAAGTCGCCGGTGTCGTCCTCCAGGAAACCGCCGCCGCCGCGCCCGTCATGCTGCGGGGCGACGCCTTCATCCTCCGCGCGGCGGTGACGAACCTGTTGGAGAACGCCATCGACTCCTCGCCGCAGGGCAGCACCGTCGAGATCGCCGTCCATGCCGCGGGCGGCAAGGTCGTTCTAACCATCCGCGACCACGGCCCCGGCGTCCCCGACTACGCGCGGGAGAAAATCTTCGAGCGCTTCTACTCGCTCCGCCACCACACCTCCAAGCGCAAGGGCACCGGCCTCGGTCTAACGCTCGTCCGGGAAACCGCCGAACTCCACGGCGGCACCATCACGCTGGAACCCGCGGAGGGCGGCGGGACAGTCGCGAAGCTTGTCTTGCCCCTTTCCTGATCCGGATCTTTCCGGACAAATCCAACAGCCTCCTCCAGACACTTTCCCCCACTTTCTCCTTCCCGCCCTCAATGATATTGTTAGCCTCTGGAAATCAGGGGCTGTCCAAATCCCAGCCTCGTCCCTACGCTCACTGCTCACCCGGCACGATCCCCCATATCTGTCCGTCAAGCGGCGTCCCGTAAAACTGAATTGATTATTTTGAACAATGCCTCTCACCCCCCACCAAGCGAAATACCTTGCCTACGAGCTGACTCGTCGCGGACCGGCGAACAGCATTGAGAAATTCGTCGGCACTTTGGCGGATGCAAAGGTGGACATGAATCCCCACCAGGTGGAAGCCGCGCTATTTGCCTTCAAGTCGCCGTTGTCCAAGGGTGCGATTCTGGCAGATGAAGTGGGACTTGGCAAAACCATCGAGGCCGGCATCGTTCTCTCACAATTCTGGGCCGAGGGAAAAAACCGCATTTTGCTTCTCGTTCCAGCCTCTCTTCGCAAGCAGTGGCAAAACGAACTCACGGATAAATTCTATCTGCCGTCGGGGATTCTCGAAGGGCCATCGTTCAACAAGGCCCGGAAAGCGGGGATATCAAATCCCTTCGACAGTCCCGCCACCGGAAGTCCAGAAATCGTCATTTGTTCCCATCCATTTGCCGCTGGGAAAGATGAGTTTCTGATGCGCACGCCTTGGGATCTGGTGGTGATCGACGAAGCGCATCGTCTCCGCAACGTCCACAAGGCGGACAACATCAATGCCCGCAAGCTCCGGACCGCCCTTTACAATTCGCGGAAAATCCTGCTGACCGCCACGCCGCTCCAGAACAACCTGCTCGAACTTTACGGCCTCGTTTCCTTCATCGATGAGCATGCTTTCGGAGACAAGAAGGCTTTCTCCACTCAATACAACCGCAGCCAGTCCGACGATTCCTTTGCGGAGCTGAAATCCCGGCTCGCGCCATTCTGTTATAGAACTTTGCGGCGGCAGGTCATCGAATACATCCGCTACACGGCGCGCTCCGCGATCACCCAGGATTTCACTCCCACCGAGGAGGAAATCGCGCTCTACGATCTAGTTTCGGAATACCTCCAGCGGGACAACTTGCAAGCGCTGCCAGCCGGACAGCGCCAGCTCATCACTTTGGTTCTCCGCAAGCTCCTCGCTTCGTCCTCATTCGCCATTGCCGGGGCGTTAGATTCGATGCACCGCCGGTTGGTAAGGACGCTCAAGGCGGATGATCAAAGCCGCGAGCGATCACTGGCCGAGGAACTTGATGATGATACTGACGGCGGGTTTTCCGAAGACTCCGAAGAATGGGAGGAAACCAACGAACCCACCTATCTAACCCAAGAGGACCGCGCCGCGCTTGAAGCTGAGATCCACGAACTCGCCTGCTTCCGGGACCAGGCCATTTCCATTCAGGAAAATGCCAAGGGTGAGGCGCTGCTAGTGGCTCTAAGCAAGGGCTTCGCGGCCATGAAGGGAAATGGAGCCGCTGACAAGGCCATCATTTTCACCGAGTCACGCCGCACCCAGGATTATCTCGTCCGTCGCCTGACCGAGGCGGGTTATGGCGAGGAAATCGTGCTGTTCAATGGCTCCAACAGCGATCCCGCCGCACGGAACGTTTACGACGAATGGAAGGCGATCAACCAAGGCACCGATCGCGTTTCCGGCTCACGTTCGGCTGACGTTAGGCAGGCCCTTGTGGATCATTTCAAGGACTTCGCCCGGATCATGATCGCCACCGAGGCGGCGGCGGAGGGCATCAACCTCCAGTTCTGCTCGCTCGTCATCAATTACGACCTGCCATGGAATCCGCAACGGATCGAGCAGCGCATCGGCCGCTGCCACCGCTATGGCCAGTTGCACGACGTGGTGGTCATCAACTTCCTCAACCGTGCGAACGCCGCCGACCAGCGCGTCCACGAACTGTTATCCGACAAGCTGAAACTCTTCGACGGCCTTTTCGGCTCGTCCGACGAGGTCCTCGGGATTCTGGAGTCCGGAGTCGATTTCGAGAGACGCATCCACGCGATCTATCAAAATTGCCGCCACTCGGACGAAATCCAAGCTTCCTTCGATGCGCTGCAAAGGGAGCTCGAAACCGAGATCCAGGCCAAGCTCGCCGATACCCGGACTTCCCTGTTGGAGAACTTCGATTCCGAGGTGGCTGACAAGCTCCGCCACAACAAGATCGATGGCGAACGCTACCTCAACAAGATCCAGACCAGTCTCTGGGCCCTCACCCGGCACATCCTCGCCGACCGGGCGATGTTTGATCCGGTTTCGCATTCTTTCATTCTATCCAATCCGCCTTATCCCGGACTTGAGATCGCCCGCGGGCGTTACGAGCTAACCACCGGAAAGGACGATCCGGAAGACGCCCACCGCTACCGGCTCCATCATCCGCTGGCGCAGGCGGTGATTGATGAGGCAAAAGCAACTCCCACTCCTTCCGCCCATCTTGTGTTCGATTATACCGGTTCTCCCGGGAAGTCTGCAAAGCTGGAACCACTGGTGGGGCGCAGCGGCTCGATTGCGGGCCGAGTTCTAACGGTTGCCACCGGTGCGGCTGCAACCTCGCAGACTTTCGAAGACACTCTGCTGCTTGCAGCCACCACCGACGACGGACAAACACTCGGTGAACAGGAAATCCATCTCCTGCTTGGGCTCCCGGCGAATGAAACCGGCAACTTTGGAACGAGCCAAGAGTCCTTGGATTCTCTGCTCGAACAGAGCCAACAGGCCGAACTGGATCGCATCGCCTCACGCAATCTCGATCTCTTCCAACAGGAAGCCGACAAGTTGGACCATTGGGCGAATGACCGGAGAAAAGCCCAGCAAGGCCGCTTGGATGAAGTCGATGCCGAAACGAAGGCCCTGAAGAAGCGGGCACGCGAGGCTTCCTCACTTCCAGAAAGACTCACCCTCCAGAAAGAGCTGCGCGTGCTGGAGGAAAAGCGGTCCACGGCTTGGAAAGCCTATGACGAGGAAAGCCGGCGAATCGAACAGCAACGGGACACGCTTGAAGCGGATGCCCTTCATATGTTGGCTCAATCGACAGCCACCACACCGCTTTTTCAGATTGCCTGGACTCTCGCTTGAATACTCTCCCCATGAACTGTCCCAAAACACTCACTGACAAGATCGCCGCCCGTCTGGTGGCGGAAACGAAACTTTCCGAAGAAGCGATTCAACAACTTGGTCGCTATCTGGAGGGGGATTCCGGCCGGGCACCGGACTGGAACACAATCCTGAAGCCGGTGACTTCCGAACCTGAAACTCGCGAACCATGAAGCTGACTCTCAACTCATTCCGGGGAGCGACGAAGCCGTTCGGGCTCACGTTCAAGAAAGACCACCATCTCACCATTCTGTTTGGTGAGAACGGAACGGGGAAAACCACCATCGTCGATGGGCTGGATTTTCTTTTCAAGGGCACGGCGGGGTCCTTGGCCAACAAAAGTCTCGATGGGAAAACAGCGCTTCCGACGCTGGCGAGTCTCGGGGCCAGTCCCGCCCAGTTGCTGGTGGCATGGGAAGAGGACTCCAAGACGAGCACGGCGACACTGGCGAAGGGAAAGCTTCAGCGCGGAGGTGCCCCGCTTGAAACAAAACTCCGGACTCTCCGGAGAGCTGATTTGGCCGGATTGCTCGAAGACACCCCGGCGGACAAATACAAACACATCCAGTCTTTCGTCGAGTTGGAGAGATTGGAAGGTCAAGAGATCGCGCTGCTCGATATTGTCAAAAAAGCGAAGTCCGCGCTACCCAACTGGCAGCAACAGGCCGAGCGCTCGACCGCTGAATTGCAGCGGTTGCAAGCGGAGCATCCGCATCCGTCCAAACAGAATCCGGTCACATGGGCCCGCGCTCTATCAGCGCCACCATCCGCGGCGGAAAAAATCGCCTATGAGAAGTGGCAGAATTTCTTTTCTGAAATCCTGAGCCTGGTCACCGTGGAAGACACCTTTGAAGAGCGGGCTGCCGCTTTCAATGAGGCCGTGGACGAACTGAATGTGGCTGAAACGAAACAGGAGGCTTCCGCCCGTGAATTCGCTTCGGATCTCGCTGACTCTCTACCACTGCTGGAGGCCGCCCAGGCGTTTCTCACCAAACACACGGATACGGATCTTTGCCCGCTGTGCTTGCAACCCAAGGACCCGGAGGCTCTTGCTTCGGAAATCGGTGCCAAGCTGCAAACCCTTGCCGCACTCCGGGAATGCCAGCGGGTTGTCAATCAGGCAACTCAGGATCACTCGCTTGCCACGCGCCAATTCAATTCAGCGCGTAAATCCCTCGCGGATTTTCTCGCTTCCGTCTCGAAGATACACGGCGAGGTGGCCGAGGAGCGTAAAGCCCACCCGCTGCCCGATTACATCGTCGCATTCGCTGCAAAAACGGCGGAGGAACTCGATGCTTCCTACATCGCAAACCGTGACGCACAACAAAACTCGTTCCAGACACTCTACGATCAAGCAAGCCGGGTCCTTGATGATTACAACACCAAGGAAACCTATCGCCGCGCCTTGGAAACCAACCTGAAGGCATACGACCAGGCGAGCGAGGAGTTCTCCCGCTATTCCTTTGTGATCGAACAAGGTGAGGCGACCCGCGAGGTGTTGCGTTCCTGCCGGGTCGAGTTTGCGGAGGCAGCCTTGCGTCAGGTCGAAGGGGAAATCGCGAGGCTCTATTCAAGCATCCATCCCGGCGAACATCTTGAGAATATTCGGCTCCTGATGCATCCGGACCGGCGCGGCTCCCTTGAGATCAAGGGGAACGCATTCTCCGAGGTGGACATTCCGCCACAGGCCTATTACTCGGAGTCCCATCTCGATACCCTCGCGCTGTGCATCTTCATCGCATTGGAAAAGCAAGCCGGTGCGGCAAACACCCTCTTTCTCATCGATGATGCCATTTCCTCGGTGGATGAGGCTCATCTGGAGCGGCTCTATGATCTGCTGCTTGAGCAGGCCGCCCATTTCAAACACGTCATCATCACTTCCCACTACCAGCCGCTGCGGCACAAGTGGAAGTGGGGGCGTCTCACGCAGTCCAAAGCGGGTCTCGTAGAACTCGCCCCTTGGACGCAGGAGGGCGGGCTAAACGTCCAGAAAGGATGTGAAAATGAAATCGCCCTCCTGCGCCGTCGTCTTGAGGAAGGTGACGACGCCTCCGGGATCGCGGGGAAATCCGGCATCATACTCGAGCACCTGCTTGATTATCTCTCCGGGATCTATGGATGGAATCTACCTCGTCTCACCGGCCCGGGACGGGGCTGGACGCTCGATCAATACCTCTCCCATATTCCCAAGCGCCTCGCGCCGCTGTTGAAGGCGGAGCATTTTGAAGATGGGTCGGAGAACCCGGTCAAAGTCGTCGAAATCGGCCCATTGCTGGCGGACATCCGCTCGATTTTCCATACCCGCAACATCATCGGCGCTCATTACAACGAGCTTGCCGCCCAATTCAATTCGCTGGCCGAGGCCATGGATCTTGGTCGGCGAACCCTCGCCTTGGCGGAGGCTCTCACCAGCCCGGATGGCGAACTGCCCACCTGTCGCCGGAATGGCTCATGCTGGAAAATCCGTGGTTCGGAACTTCTTAGGCTTCACCCGCTCACGACTCCCACCTAGTCTTTTTTCAGCCAACATCCCATGCCCGCATCCCCTGAAAAACTCAATCTCGCCTCCATGGACGTGGCGGCGGACAAGCAGCGGCTGCTCCGCCAGCTCTTTCCCGAGGCCTTCACAGAAACTGTGGACGAGAAGGGCGTCGATCAAGTGGCGCTGGATTTCGAGAAGCTCAAGGCCGTGCTCGGCGAGCATGGGGCGCTGACCGAGCCGGGGCAGGAACGCTACGGGCTGGACTGGCCGGGGAAGCGCGACGCGCTGCGGGCGGTGCAGGCTCCTTCCTACGGCACCCTCATCCCGGCCCCGGAGGAATCCGTGGATTGGGAAAATACGCAGAACGTCTTCATCGAGGGCGACAACCTGGAAGTCCTCAAGCTGCTCCAGAAATCCTACTACGGGAAAGTGAAGATGATCTACATCGATCCGCCCTACAACACCGGCAACGACTTCGTCTATCCAGATAACTATGCCGAATCCCTCGATACCTATCTCCGCTACACTGGCAAGATCGACGACCAGGGTTTCAAAACCACCACCAACTCCAAGGACTCCGGCCGCTTCCACTCGAACTGGCTGCGGATGATGTATCCACGGCTTTATGTGGCGAAGAATCTATTGCGGGAAGATGGGGTGATCTGGATAAGTTGTGATGATAACGAATTGGCTAACCTGATTTTGATCTGCAAGATCATCTATGGCTCAGAAAACTTTATTGGCAGTTTTATATGGGAGAAGCGCACGACTAGAGAGAATCGGAAAGTGTTCTCAATCAATCACGATTTTATTATCTGCTTTTCACGTTCAAAGGAGGTGTTCGAAGAGACTCGCAATCTGCTTCCTCGGCCAGCAGACAACGAAGAGAGATTTTCAAACCCCGACGATGATCCACGAGGGGACTGGCAATCGGTTTCATTAAATGCACAAGCCGGGCCAGGAAGACGAAAAGAGCAGTTTTACACTATCACTACTCCAAGTGGACGTTCAGTTGATCCTCCAGCAGGGAGGTGTTGGATTGTTGTGAGAGAGCGTCTAGACGAATTGATCAGTGATAATCGCATTTGGTTTGGCGAGGATGGTTCCAACGTGCCACGTATTAAATCATTTAGAGATGAATCTCCTGACGGTATTACTCCGCACACTCTTTGGACGGGTAATGAGGTTGGAACTACAGATTCAGCCAAGAAAGCGCTAACTCAGCTTTTTGACGACAACGTCTATTTCGACACTCCAAAACCCATTGAGCTGATAGGTCATATGCTCCGAGTTTCGACAAATCCAAACGACTGTATCGTTGATTTTTTCTCAGGCTCAGCGACAACCGCCCATTCTGTTATAGCACTAAACGCCGAAGACGGCGGAACTCGTCGCTGCATCTCCATCCAACTCCCCGAACCTTGCGACGAGTCCAGTGAAGCTTTCAAAGCCGGATTCAAAACCATCGCCGACATCGCCAAAGAACGTATCCGCCGTGCCGGTTCGAAGATCCGCGCCGAGTGGGAGGAAAAGAATGCCACCCTCGAAGCCGCGACGGCGCGAAGTGAGGAAAAGAAGGCGGGCGATTTGTTTGCCGAATCCGCCACATCCGCCGCCTCTTCCTCTTCAAATCCCCGATCTCCAATCCCCAATTTCCCATCCACTTCTCCTCCCGACACCGGCTTCCGGGTCTTCAAGCTCGCGCCGTCTAACTTCAAGCGTTGGGATGGCGAAGCGGCGGCGGTTTCTAAAGACGCGCTGGAGCAGCAAATGGAAGCCAGCCTCGATCACATCGCCACCGGTGCGACGGAGGAGTCCATCCTGTTCGAGATCCTGCTCAAAGCCGGCTATCAGCTCACCTGTCCGATGGAGAAACTGGAACTCGCCGGGCACACTGTTTACGCCATCGATGGCAACTCACTGTTCATATGCGTGGCGGACCGCATCAACAAGGAGTTGATCGCTGCCGTGGCGGAAAAGCATCCGGTGCAGTTCATCTGCCTCGACCGCGCCCTGCAAGGGAATGATCCTCTCAAGGTGAACACCCTCGAAACCTTCCGCGCCGCCCAACCGGAGATCCAATTCCGCACTGTCTGATTCTTGTTAAACACTATCTGCCATGATCATCGAAGAAATCCGTATCCAGAACTTCAAGGCGCTTGAGGATATCCATCTCAAGGAACTGCCCGCGCTCTCAGTGTTTGTCGGTAAGAACGGAACAGGAAAGACGACGTTCTTCCGAGTGTTCGCGTTCCTTCAAGAATGTCTCAACAGCAACGTGAAGGTCGCACTCCAGCGCGAGGGGGGGCTTCTTGGGTTCCGTGAGGTGCTTACCCGGAACAAGAATCCGGCGGTGGATTCAATCAGGATCGAGATTAAATTTAAGCTGGAAATTGCCGGTCGGGACCGGCTGGTCACCTATCAACTAGAGATCGGCCAACGCGATGGCAAACCGTTGGTGCGCCGCGAGATCCTCCGCTACAAGCGCGCGCGCTACGGTTCGCCATTTCATTTCATCGACTTCCGGGACGGCAGCGGCACTGCGGTGAGCAACGAGGAGGATTTTAACAAACCCGATGAGGAACTAGACCGGGAGGAACAAACCCTGAGTTCGCCGGATATTTTGGCGATCAAGGGACTGGGACAGTTCGACCGCTTCAAGGCGGCGAAAGCCTTCCGGCAGTTGATCGAGAATTGGCATATCTCGGACATTCATATCAACGCCGCCCGTGGAGCGAAGCAGCCCGAGGAAGGATTGCACGTTTCCTCCCAAGGCGAGAATCTTCCATCCGTCGCGCTCAGACTTTACGAGGAACATCGTCCGCTCTTCGATGAGATCTGCCGTAAGATGGAAGAGCGGGTGCCGGGGGTGAAACAGATCGAAGCAAAGCCAATGGATAACGGTGCCCTAGTGATCCGCTATCGGGACGGCGCGTTTGAAGAACCCTTTCTCGATCAGAATGTCTCGGACGGCACGATCAAGATGTTCGCCTATTTGTTGCTGCTTCACGATCCCAAGCCGCACAAGATCCTATGTGTCGAGGAACCGGAGAATCAGCTCTATCCAGAACTGATGCTTCTGCTGGCGGAGGAGTTCCAGAGTTATGCGGATCGTGGAGGTCAGGTGTTTGTTTCCACCCACTCACCGCAGTTTCTCAATGCCATCGAACTCGAATCGCTGTTTATCATCGAGAAGAACGAAGGCTTTTCGAAAATCTACAGGGCGAAGGATGATCCTCTGGTTTCAGAATTGATCCGCGCAGGAGACAGGGCGGGCTACCTTTGGAACCAAGGTGTCTTTGTCGGTATCAACCACCGCGTGCAATCCTGACCATGACTGTCTTTCTCACGGAAGAGCCCTCGATGCGGGTCACGCTTGAACGTCTGCTCGCCAGTCATTTTCCCCAGCGGGTGAGGGCCGTTGACTGGATGGTAATCGAATACGAAGGAAAGTCCGATCTGGAGAATAACATTTCGCACAAGATGCGTGGTTGGACTTACGGTAATCCATTTTTTGTGATTCTCCGCGATGCCGATGGAGGGGATTGTGTGGCACTGAAGCAAAGTCTTGAAGGAATCGCGTCCTCCACCGGGGGCAAATTCATCGTGAGAATCGTTTGTCAGGAGCTGGAGAGTTGGTTCCTCGGTGATAGCAAAGCGGTAACTGCCGCCTATCCTCATTGCCGGCTTTCCAATGATACGGCGAAATACCGCAATCCGGATCGGCTCAACAACGCCTCCCAAGAGCTTCACAAACTAACCTCTGATAGATCCAAGCCCGCCCGAGCCGCCAAGATCGTTCCGTTCATGGATCCAGTCCGCAATCGCTCCCGCAGTTTCCAAGTGTTTTACCGAACCCTCCAGCAACACCTCGGATGAAGTTCCAATTCGACGCCCATCTCCCGCATCAATCCACCGCGATTCAATCCGTGCTCGGGGTATTCGCGGGCAGCCGGGCTGGCGATGGCAGGGACTATGCAACCGCCTTGCAGACCTTCGACACGGAGCTGTTCCAAGGAGTGATCCAGACTGCGCACGGCATCGGCAACGCCGGGCTGAAGCGCGACGGGCTGCTCGAACGCATCCGTGCGGTGCAGGAGGGAAACGGAATCGAGCCGTCGCAGTCGCTGGTTTCCTATTATGGAACCAAGGAGGAGCGCCAATGTCCGCATTTTTCCATCGAAATGGAGACCGGCACCGGCAAGACCTATGTTTATTTGAGGACGGTGTTCGACCTGCACCGGGACCACGGCTTCGCAAAATTTATCATCGTGGTGCCCACCGTGGCGATCCGTGAAGGCACGCTGAAAACACTGGAAATGACGCGCGAGCATTTCCGCGCGATCTACAATCAGGTGCCTTACGACTACTTCGTTTATGATTCGAAGAAGCTGGGGAAAGTGAGGCAGTTCGCTTCCAGCAATCAGCTCCAGATCATGGTGATCAACATCGATGCCTTCCGGGGCAAGTCGGACAGCCGGATCTTTGGCCAGGAGCGGGACCAACTTTCCGGGCACCGGCCGTCGGACTTCGTGGCGAGTGCCAATCCCATCGTGATCATCGACGAGCCGCAGTCGGTGGACAATACCACTGCCGCGCAGCAGGCGATCCAATCGCTCAATCCGCTGTGTACCCTGCGTTACTCGGCCACTCACCGGAACCCGTATCATCTGCTCTACCAACTGAATCCGGTGCAGGCTTATGATCAAAATTTGGTCAAGGGCATCGAGGTGTCATCAGTCATCAGCTCCGGGGCGACCTCGCAGGTGGATCCGTTTCTCAAGCTGGACTCAGTGGAGCTGCGGCAGGGCGGCGGCTCGATCCGGGCGAAGATCAAGGTCTTGAAAACCGGCTCAGTCAGCGCGGCGACGCTGACGGTCAAGCGCGGCGACGATCTTTTCGGGAAGTCCGGCGACAACGAGATCTATGCGAACAACTGGGTGATCACCGAGATCAACGCCACGGTGGGCGGCGAATACCTCGAGTTCGCGAATGGGCGGATTCTAACGGTCGGGCAGGAGTTAGGTGGCAGCAACGACGACATCCTGCGCGAGCAAATTTTCGAAACCGTCCGCTGCCATTGCGAGCGGATGAACCAACTCCAGCCGCGGGGCATTAAGGTTCTGTCGTTATTCTTCATCGACAAGGTGGCGAACTACCGAGTTTACAGCGACGCCGGAAGCTCGGGCAAGGGACCGTTCGCACTCTGGTTCGAGGAAGCGTATGCCAAATACGCGGCCCATCCGGTGCTCGGCAAACATCTCACTCATGCGGCGGATCAGGTGCATGATGGCTATTTCTCCGGTGATAAAAGCGGCTGGAAAGACACCTCCGGCACGACTAAAGGAGACACCGAAATTTACGAACTGATCATGAAGAAGAAGGAGGAACTGCTCTCCCCGAACGTTCCGCTTCAGTTCATTTTCAGCCACTCCGCGCTCAAGGAAGGCTGGGACAATCCGAACGTATTTCAGATTTGTTCGCTGCGCGAAATGGGCACCGACACGGAGCGCCGCCAGACGCTGGGCCGGGGTCTCCGTCTGGCGCGAGACGGCGAGGGCAATGTCGTTCACGAGCCGCAGGTGAATCGCCTAACAGTGATTTGTAATGAGCGCTTTGAAGACTATGCGAAGGCTCTCCAAAACGACATCAAACTGGCGACAGGAATCGACTTCGGAATCGTCAAGCCAGAGGCATTCCGCGAATTGATTCGGCCGGATGAAACAGAACCAATCGGCAAGCAGGCTTCAAAATCCCTGTGGGAAGAACTCAAAGCACATGAGTATCTAACCACCAAAGGCGAGGTCACGGATAAGTTCACCCCGGACAGAGAAGGCTTCGTGCTGGATACGAGCGACGGCTTCCGCTCCCTCCGTCCGCAGATCATCGACTATTTAAGAAGAATTTCCTTCACCAGTCGTGTCCGCAATAAACGGGATCGCACTCGCATCCGCCTGAACAAGCACGTCCAACTCACCCCGGAGTTCGAGGAGCTGTGGCGGCGCATCAGTCGGAGAACCAAGTATGCGGTCGAGTTTTCGACCGAGGATTTCATCGAGTCGGCCGTGGCAGCAATGAAGGATATTCCCGACATCCCTTATATTACGATCACCACCACCAAGGATAAGCTGGAACTCGACGAAGGCGGCATACACGGCACGACCGTCCGCGAGGCCACCGCGAAGACGCTCAAGAACACCAAACTGCCGGATTTGCTCTCATTGCTGCAAGGCGAGACCCGCCTGACACGTTCGACTCTCGCCAGGATTCTGATGGATTCAGATCGCCTCGGTGAATTCATCCGTAATCCGGCGGTGTTTGTGGGATGGGCCACCAACGCGATCAACAAAGCATTGGGTGCAATTGTGGATGATGGCGTGACTTACCAGAAAGTCGATGGGCTGGCCTACGAACAGCATCGCTTCGACGAGGACGATGCGGAAGAAATCACGGCCTATGCATCGCGACTGTATGAAGTGCAAAACAAGGGCAAAGCGTTGCATGATTTCATCGAGTGGGATTCCGAGGTGGAGAAATCATTCGCCGAGGCATTGGACGCCCGCGAAGAGGTGAAACTGTTTTTCAAGCTTCCAAGGTGGTTTCAAATCCCGACGCCGGTCGGCCCTTACAATCCCGACTGGGCGATTGTGGCGGGTGATCCGGACAAGGTTTACATGGTTCGCGAAACGAAGAGCACCTTGGATAAAGGCAAGCGCCGAGAGAGTGAGAATCAGAAGATCGAGTTCGGCCGCAGACATTTCAAAGCATTGAGCGGAAGTACGGAAGATGTGGTGGATTTCAAGGATTGCGTCAGTTTGCAGGACGCACTATCGAGCTTGGTTTGATAAGAAGCGCTGAAGCAGATCCTCGGCAACGTGGTGAAGACGGAGGACGTGCAGGAGAATGTCAGCGGCCGATGCTTCCCGCAAATTTCACACAAGCTTTATCAGCGATTCACGGGGCGGGGGTGTCATGGCGGGGTCAACTCCACCACACACCATGAAATCGCTCCATCGTTTCACCTATCTCGCTGTTATCTACGGGCTGCTTCTAGCCGCGGCTCGTGCCGATGAAAAATCCTCGCCCTACTTCCAGGTGATCGGGAAGAACAATGACGACTCATCCGGCGAGGCGCTGCCGTTGAAGTCCTCGTCCGCGAAGGTGAGCATCGATGGCACCATCGCCCGGGTGCAGCTCACGCAGCGTTATGCCAACTCCGGCAGCGTGCCGATCGAGGCGATCTATGTGTTTCCCGCGTCCACCCGGGCGGCGGTGCATGGCATGACGCTGACCCGCCGCCTGCATCCGTCACGCGACTGCCTGCAGGCGGCGGGATTTGATACGAGCGAAGCCATCACCGTCACTCTCGGTGACGGCAGCCAGTGGGCGCGATTTTCCGCCACCCGTGACGGCATCCGCCGGACGATCCACGAGCGGATCACCAGCCGCCGCGACGGCGCGACGTGGACGGACGTTTCCGCGTGGTATTGGGCGGCGCTGCGCCACCCGCTCAACGGGCCGTGGCAGGCTGAGACCGTGATTTCGAGCTCATGAAGATCAAGGGTAACTATTCAGGTGCGGAAGAATTCAGACAGAACCATTGGAATTTGGAGAAGGCTTACGCCCGGCAAAGAACTCCAACATCTTTTCTTCAAAAAATGATTCTGTCTAAAATGATTCTGTCATCCTATTGAATGGCAAATGTGCGGAGCTGAATAGTTACGCTATCACCCATAAATCTTCACTTTTTTCGCGACAGCCATCCACCAATCTGTGAGGACTCCATCAACCTGAATCGACCATGACCCATCATCGCGGATTGCCCACTCTCCTGATTCCCATTTCCTGTCTCGTGGCGTCCGCCGTCATCGCGCAGGAAGCACCGGAAAAAGCGTTGAAATATCACGAAGCGCTGCTCAAGCGGCCGCACAACGCGGCGCTGTTCGACCGCTTTTTCAGCGCGTGGATCGACGAACAGCCGGTGGCAACGCTGGAGGCGTTCCTGAACGCGCGGGCGCTGGCCAACGGCGGGCAGGACTGGACGGTGCTGGCGACCTATCAGTTGCGGCGCGGCAAGGAGGAGGAAGCGGTGGTGGCCTTGGGCAAGGCGATCGACGCGCTGCCCGACGACGCCGCGCTGCCGATGGAGCGGGCGAAACTGCGGCTGCGGCGCTTGGAATTCGACGGCGCGCGGGCTGATCTAACGAAGGTCGCGGCGGGCAAGGACGAGGTTCTGGCGCTGGAAGCCGCAAAACTAGCGGGCAAGTCGTGGTTGCGCGAGGGCAAGACCGAGGAGGCGATCAAGGCCTGGGATGCCGTCTTGGCGGCGCATCCGGGCGACGAGGATTTGCTGGAGGATCTGGTGGAAACGGCGGCGGCGGAGTCGGAAACGGCGCAGGCGCTGGTCTATGCAGACAAGCTGATCGCGGCGAGCAAAGACCCCTATCAGAAGACGCTGCGGATGCTGCGCCGCGGCGATTTGCTCGCCCAGGCCGGCCGCCACGATGAAGCGGTGGAGGCGTATTCCGCGATTTTCAACCAAGTCGGCGAAGGCTCGTGGCTGGAGCGCGAGGTGCTGGCGCAAATCGAAAAAGTTTTCCGCAAGCAGGATCGGCTCGACGATCTATCCGCGCAGCTCAAGAAACTCGCGGAGGCCTATCCGCAGCGGTTGTTGATCCACCGGCAGCTTGCCAAGTTAGAAGCCGCGCAGGGCGAGGCGGATGCGGCGATCGGCCGGTTCCGCGAGGTGCTCAAGCGTTCGCCCGGCGACAAGGAACTGCGCGAGGAATTCGTCAGGCTGCTCAGTGATGGCGAGCGCTTCGACGACGCGGCGGCGGAGTTGGAGAAACTCATCGAGTTGTCACCGACCGATTCCGGGCTGTATCTTCAGGTTGCCGCGATGCGGTTTCGCCAGGGCAAGCCGGAGCTGGTGCTCGTGGCGTTGCACAAAGCGCATGAGCTGCTAGGCAAGGACGAGGGCAACGGCATCCGCATCGCCGGGCTGATGTTGCAATACCAACTCAAGGACCCCGGCGAAGCGCTGCTCAAGGAACTCGGCAGCGCGGCGGGTGCCGGACCGATGGCGATGGAAGCGCTGGCCGCGCAATACGGCCGCACCGAGCGCAAGCCCGAGGCCATCGAACTCTTGAAGAAAGCCGCCGCCGGTGACGATGTGGACGTGCTGCTGCGCAACGCGGGAGCGATTTCCGCGCTGGGTGAGAGTGGCGTGGCGTTCGAAACCCTGATGGCCCGCGCGGACAAGTTTTCCAACGACCTGCGGTTTCTAGCAGCGTTGGCGCAGTCCGCCCTCGCGGCGGCCAAACCGGCGGAGGCGGTGCCGCAGGTGCTCAAGCTGGTGCGAATGGCCAAGCAAGCCACCGAACTCGCGGATAGTATCAACCTCGCCTCGCGCGTCATCACCGGCGCCGACAAGGTGGATGAAATCCGCACCGCGCTGGCGGCCCAGCAGACGCGCAGCGCTGCGGAGACCTGCCTGTTAGCGTCGTTGCTCGAGGACAGCGGGGACTTCGTCGCCGTCGGCAAATTGCTCGATGCGAACACCGATTCGCTGGTGCTGCATTTCCATGCCGCGTTGCTTGATCGACGGGGGGAGTTCGATGCGGCCATCGCCACGCTGTCCCGGCTGGCGGATACCGAGGAAGGCAAGAAAGCCGTCTATTTCAAGGATCTATCCGAACTCCAGCAGCGCGCGGGAAAAATCCCGGAAGCGCTCGCCACGGTCGAGCGGTGGAAACTCAGCGCACCCGGCGACAAGACCGCGTGGATCACCGGCAGCCGCCTGCTGCGCGAGAGTGGAAAGCCGGAGGAAGCCGTGAAAATGACCCGCCAGGCGGTCGCGCGTTTCGAGGGCGACACCGATCTAGCAGCCAGCCTCGCCTCGCTTCACGACGAGGCCGGCCAGTGGCAGGACGCGGAGGCGATTTACTGGAAGCTCTACGATGAATCGCAAAGCCCGGCCGATCAGGCGCGGTGGGCGGTCCAGCTCGCGCAACTCGCGCAGCGGACGGCCAAGACCGAGGATCTGGAGGAAAAACTCCGCGAACGCGCGCGCGGCAACCGCAAGTCGATTGGTCCGCTGCTTGCGATGGCCGGACTCGCCCGTGTGACTAACAACGAGGACAAGCGCCGCGATTTACTGCTAGAGGCGGTGCGCCTGCAACCGAAGGATCTCGATCTGCGGTTGCAAATCGCCAGCCTCGAAGACCAGTCGGGGAACCCGGAGCGGGTGGTCGCGCTGTTGGAGGAAGCGCTGCCTTACGATGCCAACGGCCGCGTCCGCAGCGCGCTGGCACAAGCGTATTTGCGCCAGGGCCAGGCGGTGAAGGGGATGCGTGAGTTGCGGTTGTTAGCCGGCAAGACCGGCTTCGATCCTCGCTCGGCGGAGAGCGCCGCCGCCGCGCTGGCGGGCACGAAATTGTATGACGAGGCGATCGGCTTCCTGCGGGCCGAACTGCCGGACGGCGGCGACTGGCGTTCGCGCTACCTGCTGGCCTCGCTGTTGGAAGAGGACGGCCGGGAAGCCGAGGCGCTGCCGATTTTCCTGAGCTTGCTCCAAGCGCAGGGAGAGATCCCGAAACTGGTGCTGCCGCCGGTAAAGGGCCAACAGGATTACCTCGGTCAATTTTCCAGGGAGGTCCGCGATATTCTCCGCTTGGTCACTTCGAACCAGGCTGCCTACAAGCGCGACAATCAATCCGGGATCAGCTATTCCATCGGCCAGATGGCCACGCTGGTCGGGTCGTTCTATCTGCCTAACACCGTGGCCGACGTCAGGCAGTTCGCGCTCGTCCATCTTTGCGTTCTATCCAAAAAGAACCAGGCTGGTGCGGGCGAGTCGATCCTCGCCCGGGTCAAGGCCGCGGGCATCGACAACGCCGCGTTCATCGCCGATCTCGCCGCTCAGACTGGCGGCCGGGGTGATATGTCCAAGCTCCTTGAAACCTATCCGGAGCAACCCGGGCTGTTTGATTTCGTGATGTCGTTCGGCGGCGGCTACAACGGCGAGCAGGGACTCGACGACAAGCTCGTCCGGCGGGTGCTCGAACACGCGGACAAGCTCAGCCCGACGGCGCGCTTCAACGCGTGGGCGCTCATCACGTCCAAGGCGAAGCCCGAGGACCCGGCGTGGGCGGCGATGTTCGCGGCCGCGAAAGCCTGCATCGAGGACAAGGCTCCGGGGAGTGCCCAGGGGGTTACCTACCGGCTGATGTACCTGCTCGACGGCCAGGGAGGGAAGTGTCCGGAAATCCATCAGACGGCAGTGCGCGAACTGATG
This sequence comes from Akkermansiaceae bacterium, assembly GCA_031429315.1. GTDB lineage: Bacteria > Verrucomicrobiota > Verrucomicrobiia > Verrucomicrobiales > Akkermansiaceae > Luteolibacter. The sequence goes on along the minus strand of JANOZJ010000120.1, from coordinate 13,945 downwards.
CTTGCCGCCTTCAAGCGGAGCGTGAAGGACGAGCCGCAGACTGCTCACAGCTACTACAGTTTGATGATCGTCGGGCTGGCGGAAGACCCGGACGCGTGGGTGGCGGAAATCAACGCCATCATCCGCGAATCGCGCAAGGCCCCGGCGCAGTCTAACAACATGATGGGCTACCGCACGCGCTTGGGACAGATCCTCCAACAGGTGTCGCGCAGCTCGTCGTCCAGCGGCTACAACCCATGGAGTTCCGTCGACAAGTTGTTCGATGCTCCGACCCTCGCGACCCTGCCGATTTGCTCGATCCCGAAGGGGGTGATCGCGCAGTTTTCCTCGCAGGAGGGCTTTCCGGGGGAGAGCGTGAAAGCGCTTCTAACACCCGCCGGCTTGGTCAAGCGCGGCGACCAGATCGAGTCGCCGTACCTGCGCGCTTGGCTGGCGGTGAAAGCGGAAGACAAGGCGGCGGCCGCCAAGGCGATGGCAGCCGTCCCACCGCAGGAGGAAGCGTGTGACTTCGAGATGCTGCGGGCGGTGCTCGCGATCCAGGACAAGAAACTAGCGGACGCATTCGCCTCGTTGCTCAAAGCCCGCGCTTTGGCAGGCTCGGACCGCGAAATTTCCGGTGCGATCAACCTGGCTTTGATCGGAGTGGCGGGCAGCATGACGTCTGAAGAACGCGCCGGGCTGGCCGGGGATATCGAGGCGACGTTCCTGCAATCCCGCCAGATCTTCGGGGTGTTAGGCGCGCAAGTGCTCGCCGCGCAGGCACGCAAGCTGGGGCTTGAGGAACTCGCGAAACGGATCGAGCCGGTCGTCCCGCCAACCGTTAGGGGCGGGAAGTCGGCTATCGCCGCGGCGGCGATTGCCAACAGATCGACCTCGTCATCGTCGGGCAGCTCGGGCGACAAGATCGAGAAACTCCTGGCGGAAAAGAAATACGAGGCAGCCGCCCGCGAGGGGTTGCAGGCGGTCCGCGCGCTGGGCAATCAGAACGGCGCGAGCTACTATCGCTATCAACTGCGCGAACTGACGGAGAAATTGGGCCGGGAAGGGCAGGCGGAACTGCTCAAGCTGGTGGATCCGGGCGATAGCAAGAGCCTGGTAAAACGCCTTGAATACGCGGACATCTGCAGCGCGGTCGGCAAGGGCGGGCAGGCGCTTGGCGTGCTCGAAGCTCTGGCAAAGGAGCGCCCCGACGACGCCGGGATTACCGCGCGGCTGGCGTTTTCGATTCCCGCCGATCAAGCCGACCGGCGGCTCGCCCTGATGACCAAGGCCTGCATGGACGAAGAATTCGTGGATCAGGCGTCCACCGTCGCTTCCGGCCTTTTGGATGGGAATGATGGCGGGCTGGTGATGGAGTTCTTTGAAACCGTCACCCGCTGGCTGGAGACGATGGACCCGAAGGTTCTAGCAGACACCAACCTGACCTGGGTTTCCTACCACGCGAAGGATTTATTCGGCGGCGATTCCGACCTCGGCCTGCCAGCGGTGCTCTCCAATGGCGACGACAGCGAGGCGAGAGGGGACAAGGCCCTGGCCGAACGGCACAAGGCGCTGTGCGGACGGCTGGCCCGCGCGCTGATGCGCCACGCCTCGTGCGCCGAGGAAGGGTTCCGGCTGTTAGCCGGGTCCAAGGCGTGGACGCTCGATCCCGCGGAAATGGATGAATGGGCACGCCAGGCGCTGCTCGCATCGGCCACTCCCGTGAAATCAGGATCGCGGCAATCCAACCAGTCGCAGTTTTTCACGCTCGTGCAGGGCGATGGCGGCAGCTCGAGTGGCGACGATCTAGCGGAATCATCGTCGGCGTCGTGGCTGGTCAAACGCCTAGGCGTGGTGAAGACCCCGGCGGAGATTTTCACCCCCGCGCTCATCGCGGACCTCAAGCAACGCAACCCGAAAGTCGGGGACGTGCTGGTCAGTCTCAGCCGGGAATTGAAAAACGAAGATCTAGCGGCGTTGTGGGAATCCGACGTGATGAAGCCCACCTCGGACCGCTTCAGCAGGATGTTCCACCCGCTGGTGCTCAAACGGCTGGCCACCGCGCCGGGGGCCACCAAGTTCTTCGTGGACAAGATCGCCGCGATCAAGCCCGGTGAGGCCGTGATCCGCAATGGCAACGGGGATAACAACCCCCAGCCGTTGTTCTTCGCCGCGATCACCGCCACCGCCATGGGCAAACCCGGCGAACTCGATGCCGTCGCCCGCGCCATTTCGAAGGCGGTCTTCGGCGAGAAAATCGAGTTTTCCGACACGACCGGCCAGCGGGACTATCAGCGCGTCAATCTGATGGATAATCTGACGGATGAATTCGACCAGGACGCGGTGTTGATGGTCCGCTATCAGGCGGCGTTCTTCCGCCTCGGCGTGCCGGTCTCGCAGGGCGAATACGGTGAGACTGAGCCGTTCCAGAACAAGCGGTTCGCCAAGGCCGAGGAGGCCGAGACGTTCCTCGAATCGCTCGGCTGGTTGTCCGACGCCGACCGTTGGGAGCCCTATGCCAGCGTCGTTTATGACACGGGTTCTTCAGGTAATGGAATGACGGTGAACGTCAAGTCGGTGCTGCTGATGGACCGGGTTTTCCAATACATGACCAACGGCACCATGAAGAGCGAGGATCTGATAGCCCGGCTGAAGGCCCGCAAGACCGGTCGCTTCGGCTCGCTGATGAGCGCCGCCGCGCTGTCGTCGGGGAAGGATCGAAGCGCTCTAGCAGGCCAGGCGTTCGGCGAGTCCGCCGCCGTGCTGGCGAAGCTGCCGCCGGAGCGGATCGAGTCGCTCGCCATGGTGCTGCCGTGGCTGCCTGAAGATGTCCGCGCCAAGTTGCCGGAGTCCTTCCGCCACAAACTGCTAGGCGTGGAATCGAAGAAGCGCGAGGAAGCCATCGCCGCAGCGGACAAGTTCATCGCCTCGCTGAAATCCCGGGGAAACAACCACAGCCGCAATGAAGCGTCGGCCGTGGTGGCCGGACTGATCCCGTATGATCTGGCGAAAGCGGTCGAAGTCTTCGTCGCGGACGAGCAGGCTTACACCGACTCGCTGTCGCGGGGCGGGCGCTACTCGAATTCCTCGTCCGGGGATTGGCAGTATTCCAATCGCGATTACACGTTCTACCAGCTTGCCGACGTGGACCGGGATAGTAGTCCGTTTGATTCGAACCCGAAACTACGGCTCAGGTTCTTCGATAAAATTCTAGCGACTCCCACCGGCAAGCGGCTCTCGTGGACGGCTTATTACAACAGCCAGAATCTGTTTTCGACGGCTTTCACGCCGCTGATGAAGTCGAAAAAGTTCGCGCCCGAAACCGGTGACGTGGTCGAGATGGTGGAAACCTATCAGTCGCTGGAGCCGGAGTTGAAAGCCGTGGCACAGCCTGGATTCGTGCTGACCAAACTGAATACCAAGCCGACCGAGGATCCCAAACAGCGGCAGGCGATCGTTGCCAGGCTCGCGAAGCTGGTGGAGAACGACCCGCAGACCGCCCGCCTGGCGACCGTTAGACTCGCGCAGTGGTCATGGAAGGCCTGCACGCCCGAAGAAAAGACGGAGGCGCGCGCCGCGATCACCGCGCTGATTTCCGACGAGTCGATTCCGGAAATGGCGCGGGTGATGATCGCCGGGGAGCTGCTGGCAAGTTTGCCGAAGGAGGACATCCTCGATGCCGCCGCCTGCACCGCGCTGGCCAAGCTCTATCAGGACTATTGTGCCGGGGAACGCACCGCGATCACCCAGACGTCCGACGCGTTGTTCAAGGCGCTGGTGAAAACTCCGCTGCGCGATGAGTCCGCGGTGGCGCTCTACAAGGCTCTCGCCCAAACGTTCTGGGCTAACACCGCCCTGCCGAAAGCCGCCGGCCACCCGCCGGTTCCCGGCTCGTTGGCGCAGTCCTCCTTCATCGCTGCGGTGCTTGGCAACGACACCGAGCTGGTGAAGACCACCTTCCCGCGGATCAAGCCGCTTCTATCAGGGAAACTGTTGCCGATGCTTTCGCTGATCCGGTTAGGCCGAGCGGATCTCGCCAGACAACTCGCGCCGATCCCTGCGGCGGCGTTCGAGATCGAGTCGGGCAGCGGTTTGACCTACGACAAGGCGCTCGAGGAATCGCTCGCCGCATTCAAGCAGGCAGGCATCGACGCGCCGACGTTGCAGAAGTTGGAGTTCGAGCTGATGGAACTGCCGGTTGGAGTGAAGGAGGTCGCTCCGGTCGAGTCCCCGGACGCGCGGACCGAGCGGCTCGTCGCGTCGTTCACGGCCGCCGCGCCCCATGAAAGCGTGGTGCCCACGGCGCTGCGTTCCCTGCTGCGGAAAGCTCCGGCCCATCCCGCGCTGTTAGCCGCGATCGATACCTGGGTGAAGTCACACCCGGTCGGTGATTTCCTGGGGCGGAGAAGTGGAAATGACTCCCGCGCCGCCACCCGCGCCCGCGACGCGGGAATCGCGCTTCACGGGAGCGCCGCCGTGCAGGCCTTTGCCGCAGGGGACGCCGCGCGGTTGAAGGCGCTCCAGGAAGTGATCAGCGCCCCTACCAGCGACCGAAATAACAGCGCCTATCAGATGTCCAGGGACGTCATCACCCTGGTCCGGGAAATGTCGCGCACGATCTGGATCGATGTTTGTCTGGGTAAGACCAAGGGCTACAAGGACGGCTTGCCCGCGTGGAATGATTTCGCCGTCCAGTGCGCGGGACCGATTTCCTACGACTCATCAGAGATCGGTGGCGTCCTCGCGGTCTCCCATTTCCTCGCCTGTTGGAGCGGCGATCCGGCGACCTTCGACCAAATGTGCGAACGCCTGCCGGAGAAGACCGCCTCCTATCACAAGAAGTTCAACCGCCAGGACGGCTTTGCGGCATTCGTCAAGATGCAGAATCTAGACGCGTTGCCCGCCAGCATCAGCCGCTCCGTCTTCATTGAAAAGGCGCTCAGCCAAGCGGGGCTTGCCAGCGCTTGTCCGAAGACCATCGCTTGGGTGGAAAGCCTCGCATCGCAAGACCTGGGCGAGGCGATCAGCGATCTGATGGCGAACCCGCCTGCCAGTCTGGTGCCGGAATTGCTGCCCGCCCTTCATGGCTACCGCGCCCGCTATCTTCGCGAAAAGAATCCCGCCGAGGCGCTTGTCTCTTGCCGCAAGGCGCTCGATCTCTGCCCGGACGATGCCGCGACCAAGCACCTGCGCGGCGTCCTCAAATGCGACCTCACGAAACTGTTGTCCGACGCGAAACAAACGGACGAAGCGAAGAAAACTTTGGAATCCTTGACCCCGGAAGAAATACCGGATCATTTGCGGACGTCCTATCTGGAGCTTGCCAAGAAGCTCGAGGTCAAACCGATCGTTTCCCCATTGCCTCCCAAGAAGCCCGTGCCATCGAAAAAGTAAATGTTCCCCCGTGGCGGCGGTTTCCAACCGCCAAGCCGTAGCTCCAAACAATGCCCACTCATCCTGAAATCGAAACGCTGGTCCGCCAGGTGGCCCGCCGCCACCATAGGCTGTTAGCGCGACGGCTGTTTCTTCTAACGCTGGCCATCGCCGCCGGACTCTGCCTCGTCGGCTCGCTAGCTTGGGTGCTGCGCGGCCATGCCGTGCCTGCGGCGTTTCCGTTAGTCGTCGCCGCGCTGGCCACCGTCACCGGCACGGCGGTCTGGCAGCTTCGCAAAATGAGCACCGCCGCCGCGATCCGCGAGTGCGACCGGTTTTTCGACCTCAAGGACGCCATCACCAGCGCCCGTCACCTCGCCGCCACCGCGCCCGATGATCCGGCCACGGCCATGCAATGGAAGTGGCTCGTCCCGCGCCTCGCCGCGTGCCAGCCAGCGACGATCACCGCGCCGTTTCCCAAGCGCACCGCGATGCTTTCCTGCCTTCTAACTGCCGCTGCGGTCTGGCTCGTGCTGCTGCCGCCATCACCCGCCGTCCGCGCTGCGGAAAAGGACGCGCTCGATGCGCAGGTCCGCATCGCCGAGTCCAAGGACCAGCTGGAACAACTCATCGAGGCGCTCGACAAGGACATCGTCGGGGCCGAGGACAAGGACGCGCTCAAGCTCGATGAATTCCGCAAGCTGGTGAAGTCTATCGACGAACATGGCGACCGCAACGAGGCGGCCCGCCAGTTCGCCCGCATCGAACAGAAGGTCCGCGACTCCAGCCGCGCGCTCGATCAGAAGCGCGACGAGGAAACCGTCAAGCTCGCCGCCGCCGAACTGGCGAAAGCCGAGCAGACCGAAGCCCGCCAGCTCGGCAAGAAACTCGACGCGAAGGAACTCAAGGAAGCGGCGGAAATGCTCGCGAAGTTAGACGCGAAGAAGATCGATCCGAAGGATCTCAAGAATCCCGCCACCAAGCAGCAGAAACTAACCGAAGCAAAGGAGGAGATGGCCAAGATGCGGGCGATTTCCAAACGCCTCGCCGCCGCCGGCAAGCAGCGCCAGGGTGCCCGCCAGGCGCAGGCCGGCAAAGGCGACGGCCAGCAGGGACAAGGCGAAGGCGCGGCTAACGGCGAGGGTGCCGCAAGTCAAGGCGAGCAAGGCAAGCCGCTTGAAGACCTGATGGCCGAGATCGATGACGCCGCCGCGGAGATGGAGAAGGACCTTGAGGAAATGGAAGCCGACCCCGACGCCGAGTGGAGCGACGAGCCGATGGAAAAGGCCAATGGCGCGCTCGGCAAACTCGGCAAGCACCTCAAAGGCATGCACGCCAAGCGCATGGCCAAGAGCAAGCTCGACCAGCTCCGCGAAGGTCTCGCCCAAGCCCAATCATTTTCCCAAGGCCAGAGCCAAACTCTCGGTCTAGCAGCCGGTGGCAAACAGGCCGGCACCGGCTCGTCCTGGAGCGAACGCAAGGAGCGCGATGATTCGCAGAAAAACGGCCAGCTTGCCCAACTCCAAGGCCAGCACGGCACCGGCCCGTCGCTCAGCGCGGTCGAAGATGCCGAGAGTGGCTCGGGCGTTTCCGGCCGCCGCGGCGAGGTCCGCCAGCGCGAGTTCGCCCGCCAGGTCGAGTCGTTCGTCCAGCGCGACGATGTCCCGGAGTCGCTCAAACTCGGCGTCCGCAACTATTTCGAAAATCTCCAATCCGCCGCACCCGCCGGAAAATAATCTCAAATTTCAGATCTCAAATTTCAAATCCCACATGACCACTCTCTCAGAACCCGCCGTCGAACATTTCAGGGAAACCTTCAACCGCATCCGCGGCGCCATCTCGACCTTCATGGTCGGCCAGCAGGAAATCATCGACGACGTGCTCATCGCAATCTGTTGCGGCGGCCATGTCCTGCTAGAAGGCGTGCCCGGCCTTGGGAAAACGTCGCTGGTCAACACCATCGCCCAGGCGATCGATGTGCAATTCAAGCGCATCCAGTTCACGCCCGACCTGCTGCCCAGCGACGTTGTCGGCACCCAGATCCTGATCGACCGCGACGGCCGCCGCGAGCTGGAGTTCCAGCGCGGCCCGGTGTTTTGCAACTTGTTGTTAGCCGATGAGATCAACCGCGCCACGCCGAAAACCCAGTCCGCATTGCTGGAGACGATGCAGGAAAAGCGGGTCACCGTCGCCAACCACACGCATCCGCTGGCGCTGCCGTTTTTCGTGATGGCCACCCAGAACCCGATTGAGAACGACGGCACCTATCCGCTGCCGGAAGCCCAGCTCGACCGGTTCTTTTTCAAGCTCCAGGTCAACCTGCCGTCGCACGATGAGTTCAAACAAATCCTCGACCGCACCGGCGGGAATTCGCAGCCGCATGTGAAGGCGGTCGCCCACGGCGAGGATATCATCCGCATGGGCTCGACCATCCGCGAGGTGCCGATCGCTCCGGATGTGCAGGACTATCTGGTGCGGGTCGTTAGAGGCACCCATCCGAACGAGTCCGCGCCGAAGTCGATCCTCCAGTTCGTCCGCCACGGGGCCTCGCCCCGCGCCGGCCAGGCGATCCAAGCGGCGGCCCGCGCCCGTGCCCTGCTAGACGGCCGTTTCCACGTCGCTCGCGAGGACATCGATTCGGTGGCGCTGCCCGCGCTGCGGCATCGCTTGATCCTGTCGTTCGAAGGCGAGGCGGAAGGGATCAAACCGGACATGTTGGTTAAGGACGCCATCGCCGCTGCCAAACGTTAGCGGCTGCGGGCAGAATGCCCGCGCCACAGTGGCCGGGGCATCCTGCCCGGAGCCTTTCTTCACCAACAGACCATCCACCGTGTCCCTAACCGATCCCGCGTTCATCAAGCAGCTTGATGCCTTGAACCTGCTGGCCCGCCGCGTCCTGCGCGGCTCGTTGCAAGCGGACCGGCGCACCCAGCGCCGCGGCACCGGCATCACCTTCGCCGACTACGCGCCCTACAGTTTCGGCGACGACTACCGCGCGATCGACTGGAAGATCTACGCCCGCACCGAAGAGCTGTTAATCAAGCTGTTCGAGGTCGAGGAAGACACCACGGTTTACATCCTGTTCGATTGCAGCCGCTCGATGGCGCCGAAGTTCGACTACGCCCGCAAGCTTGCCGCCGCGCTCGGCTACATTGCGCTCAACGGTCTTGATAGGGTCGTCGTCCACAGCATCACTGAGCGGTTAGGCACGATCGTCGATAGCGCCCGGGGCCGGGGAAAGGTGTTCCTGTTCCTGCGCGACCTTGAAGCGGCGGAAACCTCCGGCACCGGCAGCGACTTCACTGCCTGTGCCCGCACTTTCCAGGCAAGGAACCGCAAGAAGGGCGTGGTGTTGGTCATCTCGGATTTCTTCTTCCCGAAAGGCTTCGAAGAAGGCCTGCGTTTCCTCCAATGGTCCGGCCACGACGTCTTCGCCCTGCAAGTGAACGCCCCGTCCGACCTCGAATGCCCGTGGCTCGGCGACCTTGAACTGGAGTGCGTCGAAACCTCCGCCCGCCAGCGCGTGACGATCACCGAGAAGGAAGCCCGCATCTATCGGGAGGCGGTTGCGACGTGGAACGAAACGCTGCGCAACGAGTGCGCGCGCCGCGGTGTGGGCCTCGCCAGCACCACCTCGGACGTGCCGTTCGAGGTCGTAATCCAGTCGATGTTGCGTAAAGGAGGACTCGTCGCATGAGCTTCGGTTTCCCCGCGTTTTTTTGGGCGGCGCTCGCGTTGCTGCCGCTCGCGGCGGTGTATTTCATCAAGATCCGCCCGCGCCGCCAGCCGGTGAACGCGTTCTTCCTGTGGCAGCAGGTTTTCCAACAGAAGGCGTCCAACTCGTTGTTCCAACGGATGCGCAATCTGCTCTCGCTCTTGTTAGTGGCGCTCGCATTTCTCACCGCCGTGCTCGCGCTCACCAAGCCCCGCATCGGCGATGGCAAGGCACCGGACCTGCTCATCGTCATCGACCGCTCGGTGTCGATGAACGGCATCGACGAGGGGAAATCCCGCCTAACACGAGCCAAGGAACTGGCCGGCGCGTGGATCACCGCGCTTGGTGGCTCGCAGCGGGCGGCCATCGCCACGGTCGCGGGGAAAATCGAATACCGCGCGAACCTCACCAACCACGCCAAGCTCCTGCGTGACGCGCTCGATGGCATCGCCACCTCGGATCTATCACTCGATCCGCACGCGCTCGACGAACTGGCGTTGCTCACCACCACCGGCCACTCGACGCGGATCCTCTTTCTAACCGACCGGCACTCGGCGGCGATGCAGATTCCCACCGGTGTCGAAGTCGTCCAGCTCGGTGGACAAGCCGGCAACGCCGGAATCACGGCGGCGGATCTGCATTGGAATGGCCCGAGCCGGGCCTCGTTGTTCGTCTCGCTGATCTCGGATTTCCCCGAAGCCCGCGAGGCGGAGTTGGAGCTGGTGGCGGCGGACTCCGGCAAGCTGGCGCACTTGTTTTCAATACAACTGCCGGCTCGCGGCGAGTCCAGCGAATCGATCCCCTTGGATGGTATCGAACCCGGCGCGTGGCTGCTGAAACTGCGCGGCTCGGACGCGCTGGCGAGCGATGACATCGCGCCGTTAGGCTTGAATGCGCCGCAGCCGATCCCGGTGCAAGTGGCGGCGAAGAATCCATTCTTCTTCCAACAATGCATCGCCGCCTTCAGTCGGGCGGACTCGTTGTTCGAGCCGATGGAAGGCTTCGCCAGACTTTCGTTAGCCGAGGGCACGCCGCCGGAAACGGAGACAACGATTGTCTTCGCGCCGTCCGGCGAATCGCCGTTTTGGAAAGACCTCGGCGCGGAGTTGTCGCCCGGCGCGCCGGAAGTGGTGGCGAAGGAACACGCGCTGATTGCCCGCATCGATCCTGCCTTGCTCGCCTTCGACGGCGCGAAAAAACTAACCGCTCCCGCCGGGGCCGTCGTGGTCGTGGCCCACGCCGACGGCACGCCACTGCTCTACACCTGCTCGGCTAACGGGCGGCGGGCGGTGGTGCTGAACTTCGATCCATCGCGCGAGGATTTTTTTCTATCACCTTGGTTCCCGGTCATCGTCCACGATGCTGCGGTGCTTCTAACCGGACGCGAAAACACGTTTCCTTCGTCGGTCGCAACCGGCAGCGTGGTGGAGGTTCCCGGCACAGAAGGACTCGGCTCCGCGACGTTACGCCAGGGCGAGAAGGTCGGTTCGCTGCCGCTGCAAACTCCGGTCACCATCGACCGCATCGGCAATTACGGGTTTTCCCGTAACGCGACGAACTGGCAGCTCGGTGGCGCGGTTCTATCCGCCGGCGAGTCCGGTCCGGCGCTTGCCGGGGCCGCGCCGCCGGAGGTGAAGCTCGCTTCGGGCTGGCCGCTGGCCGCCTGGTTTCTCCTCGCCGCGCTGGTCGCCTTGTTCGCCGAGGAATTGCTCTATCACCGCCGCAAAGTTGGCTGAGTCCCGATCGTCATGCAGTTTTCCACGTTGTTTCCCCTTTGGCTGTTAGTGGCCTGTGCCGCCGCCAGCGCGTTCGTCTGGCGGCGCTCGCTGGTCGATCGTCCGCCGGCCCGCCGCTGGCTGGCGCACGGCCTGCGCCTGCTCGGCGCGATCTGTCTGATCCTCGCGCTGTGCCGGCCGTATTGGCTTTCGAAAAGCGATCACCTGCACGTCGTCTATCTGGTCGATGTCTCGGAGTCGGTCGATCCCGCAGCGATCCGCGGCGCGGTTAGTGAAATCGAGAAAGCGTCATCCGTGCTCAAGAGTTCGGATCGTTCGTCGCTATTGTCGTTCGGCACGCGCCTGGCGGCGGCGGACGCGAAAGGATTGCGCAAGCTGGCGGACGAAGCCACGGCAGGCACGGCGGACGCATCCGCGCGGAATTCCACGAAGCTGGCGGAAGCGTTGTTAGGATCGCGGCTCGCTTTCGATGCCGGCATGGCCCGCAGGCTGGTGGTGTTTTCCGACGGCAATCCGACCACGCCGGGCGTCGAGGCGGCGATCAAGACACTGCGCGAGGAAGGCGTGGATCTGCGTTTCCGACCGATGGAAGGCCTGCGCCGACCCGAGGCCGCGCTGGTGGCGTTGGAGCCGGCGGCCCGCATCGCCTATCGCGGGGAGATCGTCCGCATGCGCCTGCGGATGCGGGCCAACGAGGCGATGAATGCGACTGCTAGAGTCCTCCACGGCGGCGTGGCGGTGGCTTCGACGCCGGTGAAGTTGGAGGCAGGCAAGGAAACTGCGGTCACGCTCGATGTGGAAATGACCTCGGCCGGCGAGAGCCGTTGGGAAGCGGAGTTGCAGGCGGAGAAGGACTGGTTTCCGGTCAACAACAAGGTCGCCACCACCATCACGGTGAAGGGCGAGCCTCGGTTGTTAGCACTGCACCGCGATGAGAAGCAGCTTCGTCCGTTAGCCCGCGCCTTGAAGAAGCAGGGACTCGAACTCGAACTGCGCGGCGAGCGCGGGCTGCCGGAAACGATGGCCGAACTGCTGGCCTTCGACGCCGTGGTTCTAGCAGACGTGCCGGCGACCTCAATGAACCAACGCCAGATGGAGTTGCTGCGCCGCTACGTTTCCGACTTCGGCGGCGGACTCGCGATGCTCGGCTCGGAGAACTCGTTCGGTCTTGGAGGCTATTTCCGCACGCCGGTCGAGGAGGCTTTGCCGCTGACGTCGCGCTACGAAAAGGAAAAGCAGAAGCCGAGTCTGGCGATGGTTCTGGTCATCGACAAGAGCGGCTCGATGAGCGGCGAGCCGATCGCGCTCGCCCGCGCCTCGGCGAAGGCCGCGGCAGAGCTGCTAGGCGCGCAGGACCAGATCGCGGTGGTCGGCTTCGACAGCGAGACGCGGGTGATCCTCAACATGACCAGTGCCGCGGATCGCGGCACGGTCATGAATTCCATCGATTCGCTGGAGGCGGACGGCGGCACTGACGCCTACCCGGGCATGGTCAAGGGCCGCGAACTGTTGCAGAACGCGGTGGCCAAGGTGAAGCACATGATCGTTCTATCAGACGGGCAGACGCCGGACAACGATTTCGCCGGACTGGTCCGCGACATGCGGGCGCAGGGGATGACGGTTTCCAGCGTCTGCCTCGGCGCGGGCGCGGCGAAGGACGTGATGCAGCTCATCGCGCAGGAGGGCGGCGGGCGTTACTACGAGACCGAGGACCCCGCGACGATGCCGCAGATTTTCACCAAGGAAACGATGCAGGCGTCGCGCTCGGCGATTAAAGAAGATCTCTACGCCAGCGTCGTCACCGGCGATCATCCGATTCTATCAGGCTACGAGAAGACCCAGCTTCCCTATGTGCTCGGCTACGTGATGACCCAGACCAAGCCCACGGCGAATCTGTTACTTGCCGCGGAAACCGGCGATCCGTTGCTGGCGATCTGCCGCTACGGCCTCGGCACCGGCCTGTGCTGGACGTCGGATCTCACCGAGAAATGGGGCGGCGAGTGGCTCGGTTGGGGCAATGGCGGCGCGTTCTGGGCGCAGATCTTCCGTGGCATTGTCCGCAAGGAACAATCGACCGGTCTATCAGCCGCCGGCTCGGTGGATCGCGAGCGCTGGCGGGTCGATGTGACGCGCCGCGACGAACAAGACCGCCCGGTGGACCGCGTGAAATGGAACGCGAAGGCCATCGATGCCAATGGTGCGGATCTGCCCGTTAGCATCCGCCAGACCGGTGTCGGGCGATATGAGGCGTCGGTGAATCTAACCGGTCACGAGCGGGTGAACCTGAGTTTGCGCGACACCGATCACTCGTTGATGAAGACACTTGGTTGGCAACGCGATTACCCGGCGGAATATCGGCTGGACCGGGAACCGGATCCAGTGCTGGCGGCCTTGCCACGGTTCGATGCGGAAAAAGTCCGTGCCGATCTGCCGTCCACCGCGGTCTATCAGGACATCGCGCATTGGTTCGTGTATGCGGGGTTCAGCCTGCTGATCGGTGGCATCGCGGTAAGGAGGATCTGACCTTGGCCACCGGAGTCCATGCTGGGTCACTTCTTCCGCTGCAAGCGCTCGCTCAGATAGAGGACGGCGAAGGCGATGGCGGCGGAAATGGCGGCGAGCTTCCAGACGGTTGAATCCTGGCCGAGCTGGACGTGCTGATAGATGGCGACTGAGAGGGTGGTGGTTTGACCCGGGATGTTGCCGGCGACCATGATGGTGGCACCGAACTCGCCGAGGGCGCGGGCGAAGGCGAGTAGGCATCCGGCAAGGATTCCGCGCCTGGCGAGCGGCAGGGTGATGAAGAGAAAGACCCGCCATTCCGGGGCTCCGAGGGTGCGGGCCATTTGTTCGAGCTCCGGGCTGACTTCTTCGATGGCGGCGCGGGCGTTGCGGACTAACAATGGCAGCGACATCACGGACAAGGCGAGGATGACGGCCTTCCAGGTGAAGACGACGTCCGTTTGGAAGGTTTGGTCCAGCCATTCCCCGAGCGGTCCATGCCGACCGAAGAGGCGCAGCAGGACGAGTCCGGTGACGACCGGCGGCAGGACGAGCGGCAGGGCGACGAGCGTTTCCACCAGCGTTTTGCCGGGCCACTGCTTGCGGGCTAACAACCAGCCGAGCGCGACGCCGGGCGGCA
>JANOZJ010000119.1:0-1618 GCA_031429315.1 Akkermansiaceae bacterium | reverse complement strand
GTGATTCCATACTGAAGGCCGATCATCTTGTGGTCGGTGGAAAACACCCATTTCCGGAGGAATCCCGGATCGTGATGGTGTTCCTCGTGGTGGGCGTCGTGCCCGTGATCTGTAGTAGCGTGAGAGCTCATAATTCCGTCTTGCGGCGTTGGTGAATCGGATGGGAAAGGTGAATCGAAGAATCCAGGTCAGGGAGCTTTCGCGGGGGCCAGGGTGATTGGATCGAGCAGGGTCTTGGGATCGAGAACCTCGCCGGGCAGCGCCTTGACGTGATCGGCGGTTAGTTCCGCGCCAGTCACCGACTTGCCGGCATTCTTGCGGGCGGCGGAAATTTCCAAAGCGGCTTTGGCCATGTCGGTGGTGATCACGTCGCCCTTGGCATTGCCGAAATTGTTACGGATATAAGTCATGATTCCGGCAAGTTCCTCGGGATTCATGCCGATCCCCTGGGGAGGCATGACACCATAGGTTTTCCCGTCGCTGACCGGCCCGTCGAGACCATTGAGAATGACCATTGCCAAACGCTCGGTCTCGCCACTCACCCAGGTCGAGCCAACCAATGAAGGAAACGTCGAGCCGTTGCCCTTGGCATCGGAGCCATGGCAACCATTGCACTTCGCAGTATAGATTTTCGCACCCTTCGCCATGTAGGCGGCGAGCGCCTCCTTCGGCACCGGACCGGCATCTTCCGCGCCGCCCGGGGGCTTGCGGACGTAGCCTTCGCGGAACAAGGTGCCATAGGCGAACAAGTTTCCACCGGTGCCGAGGATGCCGCCCGCGATGAGTACGACGATTCCGCAAGCGACCAAGGCTCCCAGGGAAATCGGCGCGATTCCATTGTCAGCGATCCGGTTCTCGCGGGCGCAGGCAGCGGCTTCGCGGACCACCCGCCCGTGGGCCTCGGTCACATTGATCGAGTCCTCAAGGTCTGGTTTTTGGTTAGGCAGTGACATGTTTTGAAAGATGAGTAGGGAGTCGGTTCGATCGGGGGTTCAACCCTTCTTTTTCGGCGGGGCGAAATCCAGCACGGCTGGCACGGGCTGATCCTTCTTGAGCGAAAGCAGATAGGAAACAAGCGCCTTGGCGTCCGGGTTCGGCACGAGCTGGGTGCCATCCGTCAGATCGACCGCCAGCGCGTCGTCCGAGGGACTTCCTTTGATCGGGCGGCAGTCGAACAAGTAGCGGAACGACGGGCAGGTGGACTTCCACCGCTTCGGCTCCTGGCGTGGATCGTAGAGATGGGCGTAGAGCCATTTCGAAGGATTCTTGCCAGCCGCATAGTTCGCTTCCACCCGACGACCGAGATTGGAAAGATCCGGCCCCATCCGGGAAACACCGATCTGCGCGAACTTCTCGCCGAAGAAATCATAGGCATTGGTTTCGCGGCGGGTATCGCCGCGCTCCGGGTCCGCTTTCAAGCCTCCCAGGTCGAGATGATAGAGATCGTTGCCGGCATAGGTCGGGCGGACGAGTTGTGTGTGGCACAGATAACAGCCGTTTTCCGCATAGACCAGGGCACCGTCGGCAACCCGGCCGGCACGCTTGGGGAAGAAGATCCCGGTCTTGCCATCGGTCGCTTCGTTTAACTCGATGGGCGCGAGATTGCGCATCTTGATAA